>JACQEY010000111.1 GCA_016200355.1 Nitrospirota bacterium | reverse complement strand
TCCGCCTGATCAAGAATCGCGTCCAAGCACTCAACCGCTTCCGGCCTTTCGATCTTTGCTATAATCGGTACATCGCCGCCCCAGTCGGCCACTAACTTTCTTGCGGCCACCACGTCATCGGGACCTCTGACAAACGAGAGGGCCACATAGTCCACCCCCTGCGCGATACCGAACCGGAGATCGTCCCGATCTTTGTCTGTCAGAGTGGGAGCGCTGATGCGAGAATCCGGCAGGTTCATTCCCTTGTGCGAGGTGATTCGTCCCCCGGTCACGACTCGGCATTCGACGGCGCCGCCGGTAATCCGGTCTGCCATCAGCTCGATTAGCCCATCGTCAATCAGAATGCGGGCGCCTGGCTGGACATCCCGCACCAGGTATTGGTACGTCACCGGGATCTCACGCATGCCGGATGAAGCAATCGACTGTGCACCGAGTTGACCGCCGGACCGGAACAGAGCTGTCACGAGCCTCACCGTCTGGCCGGCAACCAGATCGAGCCCGCCCTGATCGACTTCCCCAACACGGATCCTCGGTCCTTGCAGGTCCTGAATGATCGCTACCGCCACGCGCCGACGATCCGCTGCTTCGCGAATGGCCTTGACCGCGCGCGCATGCGACTCGTGGGTCCCATGAGAAAAATTGAGCCGCGCCGCATCCATGCCGCTTTCAATTAACTGATCCAGCAAGGTGGGTGAATCGCTGGCGGGGCCAATAGTGCACACGATTTTGGCTTTACGCATAGACAAGGCTGTCACTGGATATTGGTCAATAGGGATGCGCGCCGCGCGCGACTGACGGGACAAACGAAGGTTCGAGGTCCGAAGTTCGAGGTTTTCGGAACTTCGGACCCCGAACGTCGAACTTCGGATCGCGCATTTCGCGCGCGTCCCGCTTTTCCCACTCTTCTCGCGATGATGTCTAGGAGCCTGTCCGACATTGACCGTTCTACTGCGGCGAACGATCCGCGACCATCTGCATCGTGCTCGGCCCGCTTCCAAGAACCGTGAAACGCGAGGCGTGAAACGTGAAACGAGGATCAGCCTCGGGTCTGCGGCCTCGCATCTGGCCGCACCTCCTTCGCCTCGTCACGAAAGCAATGTTGGACAGGCTCCTAGGGATGCCATTCTAGCAAACGACCACCAAGCCCACAACGCAACCGCCGTTTCAGACGCAGGCCGCCTAGTTCATCCATGATGGAGTCACCCTGTGACGATGAGGAGAGATGGATTCAAGGCACAGCCTTCACGGTGTGACACCACGCTCCATTCATCTCGCTACGGCAGCTCGCTTCCGTGCATTCGGGCGAAGATCTCCCAGTCGAACTGCTTCGGTGCCACAGCGTGGAGTGGGATCGCCTCGATGGTGCCTGGCCCGCGGTAGGCCAACATGCACCCGACCACCCGCTCCGGCTCCTTGACAAGACGGCGAATCGCTTCATAGGCCAGATCTTGTCCGATAGTCTTGTCCTCGGGGGTCGGGGGTGCCCCCCGTAACGTGTGCCCGAGGATCGTAGCTTTGGTCGTAGGGGCGAGGCGATATTCGCCGGGGCGAGCCTGAAACTGCGGCCATGTGGCAAGCGTGCTGGCGACATATTCGACTAGGCCTTGTACGCCGCCATCTGGGTGATGGCGATGGGGAGTCTGTTCCGCCACCACAAACAGATGGCTTTTGTTCGGAACGCCAAAGGTGCGTTTGAGCGTGCCCAGGATGAAGTCGTCGATATACGCGTCGGGATCGGGATGCTCGTTGACCAAGAGGCCTTCAGCTCTGGCCTGATATGCACAGGCGAGGGCGAGATGGCCGGACCCCGCCCCCATAATCTCGACGAAAAATACGCTGCCCATGGCGGAACTGGTGGCTTTCAGCGACTCGATGGATTGATTCGCCAGAGACACGGCCGAATGAAAACCCAGGGAGGTTGTTCCCGCAATATTATTGTCGATCGAGCCTGGGATCCCTACTGCCTGGACCCCAAATGCTTCATAGAGCGCCCGCGCACCTCGAAGACTCCCGTCCCCGCCAATGACCACCAAGGCTCCGTCTTCCATATAAGGCCGAAGATGCCGCATAGTGGCCTGCTGCACCTGCTCGTCTTTAAAATCTTCGAATCGGCTGCTCCCAATCGGACTGCTCGCATGGCTGCCCATCCCGCGGGTATCCTGTTCGGTCACAGCTTTGATCCAATTGTTGGCCAGACCTAAGAACCCGTGACGGACGAAGTGGACTTCCAGGCCAAACCGGTTTCCTGTCACGCGCAACTCTTTCAACGCGGCGCCGGCACCGGCGAAATCGCCACCCGAGACCAATGCCACGATCCGCTTGATCTGTCGGGGCTGGAGCGTGATCCGGTCTCTGCGTTCGCGCTCGACCTTCACCCAGGTCTCCCGCACCGCCCGTTCCCGCGCAGACAGACCCACAGCGGTGGAATAGCCGGATAAGAGCCCCTGTTCGTAGGCCAGCAAGACCACGTTATCCTGTCCCTCCTTATATTCGCCAAACTCGGTAAAGGCTTCGCGAAAGGGACGAGGATCGAGATAAATCATGAGCGCCCGCAATGTGGAGCTATGGCTGTACACACACACGGCCTTCCCCTGGTGGAACTGACCCAGCCGGCGGAAGCCGTCGACGATATCCACATAGACATCGAAGAAAGAATGCCCACCCGGGTAGCTGTAGAGGGGATGTTTAATCAGACGCTTGGCCGTGGGCACGTCCACGCCGAATGCCTTTGCGGCTTCTTCGGCTTCCACCTTCTTCTCCAGACCTGTGACCCAACCGAAATCCTGGGAGTCTAAAGCGGGATCGCAGGCCGGTGGGAGTGCCTCTGCATGGTCCGCCTGCGCCTGCATCAGTGCCACGATCACCCGCTCATACAATTGCCGTGTATTGGGGCTCTGGCTCACCAGATGGACGAAGGTGCGCGGATCGAGGTAGTTGTGAATGTGCAGGAAGTCCAATTGTTGCCCCACCACGCCCAACATCCGAGCCAGGGCTGCACCGACCGCGTCGGCTTTAGGAACGCCTCGCTCAGGATCCAGCACGTTTGCAATGCGGCGTCCGACTCGATAGGTGCTGCTCTCCATGCGTGAAATACCGTGACGCATCGTGAACAGAAGCGTGCGACCGGTCAAATCGCGCGGCAAAAGCCAAAACCGATCCTCGCCCAAGTCCAGTACGATACGATCCTCGACCAACTGCGGTGTCAGTTGGGCGCGCGGCACACGATCAACCGAGGAAGTTGGGATGGGTGGGAGCGTAATTCCCTCACCGGCAGTGCGACGCGCCAACATCTCTCCATAGGCCAAGAGCCCTTCGACTGTCACAAACTCAAGCCGGTCCACGGTGGATTCCAATCTGTACCTCGTTAGCTCATCCCTGTGTATGAGGCATCCTGCCTGCCCACACGGTGGGTGGGAGATGCCGGACTGGAGAACATCCTCAGCAAGATGAATACATTGGATGCTACGCTGGCGGATAAGCGATAGCAACATTTTCTGGCCTCGATCGCCTACTCCTCTCACGCCCGTTGATCCTCCAAGATTGTGCGTGCTAGGGTTTGTGCTCTGCTTTTTCGCCTCACGATACGAACGCGAAACTATGGATCGAATGTGGAAGATTTATGGAATACTCGTCGTCCTTGGTGGGCTACTGGTCGGTGGACCCACCGGTTCCCCCAATGCCGGCTCATCGTCTGAACCAACCGTATCGTTTGCCGCTGTCCCATCTGTTCTGCCCGCAGGGCCAGCTCTTCACGATGCCACGCCGCCTCTCGATCGACAATTACATCGAGCCGCGAAGGATCCCCTACAAAAAGCCAAAGATCTGCTGGAGGCAATTCAACAACATGAAGGCAAGGCCCTCCCTGGATATATCGGCGGCAGGATGTTCCAGAATCGCGAACGTCGCCTTCCCCCAGGCCGCTATCGCGAGTACGATGTGAATCCGAGAATACGCGGTCGCTCGCGGGATGCGGAACGGATCGTCATCGAGCAAGACACCGGCAGGGCCTACTATACCGGCAACCATTACCGAACGTTCACTCAGTTGAATGAGATCCCATGACTCCCAAACACACACAGACATTGACCGCCTATCTCCAATCGACGAAGGCCCCCTGGACCTCGTTGCTGATGGTCACAGCCGGGCAGCGCGCTGAATCGCTGGTGCGCACACCGAACGAGTTTGTGTTGAGAATCGTCCAGGGCGCCAAGTGTCAGACCACCGCCGGCCTGTTGACCGAATGTGCCCGCGCCCTGGGTTTTCCCGACTACTTCGGCCACAACTGGGACGCCTTGGAGGAATGTCTGACCGATCTGGAATGGCTGCCGGCCAAGGGCTATATCCTGCTCATCACCGATGCGGCCCAGGTGTTGTCCAACGACGAAACGGAATATGAAACCTTTCTTGAGATCTTGCGCGATGCGGGAGAGGCTTGGGGAAGCGGACAGGCGGGAATGGGCGCGCGACGAGCAACTCCCTTTCACGCGCTGTTCGCTGTTTCGGAACAAGAGAAAGCCAAGCGGGCCCACTGGGGGATGAAAGAAATCCTTGGGGAACCGACTCGGAAACCTGGATTACGGCGTCGGGCTACCTCAAAACGGGCCTAACCTGCAGAATGGTCGTGCGAGATAAGCGGGACTGGCGAGACGGTGAGGGTGATCTGGTTTGTCTGGTTCAACCAAATGAACGAGTCAGACCCGATAGACAAGAGAGACCAACCGGTTCTCGTGCTTCACAGTTCGACAGGCTCACCGTCCTGAGCCATGTCGAGGGACACGCCACAGTCCCTGGACTCGGAAGACACTTTTCAACATCCGGTAAGGGAAGGAGTCGACTAGCATCTCAAGATGTTTCAGGTAAAAATGGGAGCCTAACTCCCGGCAGATCGACAAGATGATGTGTCTGTCCTACGGACGCATCTTCTTGGTCACATTCAGCAAGCCTGTCCATCGGAAGAGCGCGGAAGACAATCCTGTTGCGACTCCAGAACGTGGGGCGGTGTGAATCGATGCCTGCCAGTGGGCTTTGACGTCGTGGCGATGAACGGTGCAAATCCCGTGCGTTTCTCGCGCATCGTCGAGAGGGGCCTTCTCTCCCACCAGCTCGGGTTTCCCTTCTTGCCGACACCACGAACAGATAATCTTCATCATCGATCCCTTAGTCGCCGCCTAGCAGATGACAAAAAAGTCCGCACGCTTCCCCACTGGAGCAGCGAAATGTGGCTCGGTTTCGAATCCGCAGCCTGCTAGAATTCAGGAGCATGATCGCCTGGTTAGCGCAAAAGCCGGGCCGCGCTCGATTGGTGGGATGAACCAGCGCATTTACAAGGGATTACGAAAAATCCCTGTCTCGCGGCAACACAATCTATATCAAAAAATGTTGCGGTGCGTACCTCTTTTGGCACATTTGCGCCTCATGAACCTCCTCATTCTTGACCGAGGCTCGACCACATGGTACTGTGCGCCCCCATTATGAAAACCACTCGTTCCGCCAAGCTGTTTGCCGACGCACAGCAGTTCATTCCCGGGGGTGTGAATAGTCCGGTGCGCGCCTTTCGCTCTGTCGGAGGTCAACCCCGGTTTATCAAACGCGCCAAAGGCGCCCGCCTCTATGATGTCGATGGGAACTCGTACCTCGATTATGTCCTGTCGTGGGGCCCGATGATTTTGGGTCATGCCGCCCCACCGGTCATCAGCGCGATCAAAAAGGCTGCTGCAAACGGAACCAGTTACGGCGCGCCGACCGAACTGGAGGTCGTGCTCGCCCGCATGATCCGCGATGCCTTCCCATCGATGGAAAAAGTCCGGCTCGTCAGCTCCGGCACCGAGGCGGTCATGAGTGCCATTCGCGTGGCCCGGGGATTTACGAAGCGAGACAACATTCTCAAATTTGAAGGCTGCTATCACGGCCACAGCGATTATTTGCTCGCAAAGGCTGGATCAGGTCTGGCCACGCTGGGAATTCCAGATTCGCTTGGAGTTCCGGCTGACTTTGCAAAGCATACCTTGACCGCCCCGTACAACGACATCCGAGCGGTGCAACAGATCGTCAAGGAACAGCGGGACACGTTGGCCTGCATTATTCTAGAACCGATCGCAGCGAACATGGGCGTCGTGCCACCGGCGCCGGAATTTCTTTCGTCGCTCCGGCGGCTCACTGCAGAAAACAACATCCTCCTGATTTTTGACGAGGTGATCTCCGGTTTTCGCGTGGCCTACGGGGGAGCCCAATCGCTCTACGGTATTACTCCTGATCTGACGGTGCTGGGGAAAATCATCGGCGGAGGATTGCCGGTCGGCGCCTACGGAGGGCGGAAGGAAATTATGGATCTGATCGCGCCGTTAGGGCCGGTCTACCAGGCGGGGACGTTGTCGGGAAATCCGTTAGCCGTATCCGCCGGCATTGCCACGCTCAAGCAGCTCAAAGCCCGCGGGGTCTATAAACAGCTGGAAGAGAAATCAGCAGCCCTGGCCAAAGGGATTGGAGAGGCCGCGAAAAAAGCGGGTGTGCCGCTCACGCAAACCAGAGTCGGCTCGATATTGGGAGCCTTCTTTACATCAGGCCCGGTGGTGGATTGGGATACGGCAAAACTGTCGGACACGAAACGATACGGGCAATTCTTTCATGCGATGCTGGAACAGGGGGTGTACCTGGCCCCCTCTCAATTCGAAGCCGCCTTCCTTTCGACCGCTCATTCAACCCGCGATATCGACTACACAATCAAAGCGGCACATTCCGCGATGAAGAGCCTCTAATCGTGTCGCTCGTGAAGCGTCGTTCGTATCTCGTTTGATACAGTTTTGGATGGTTTCAGATACAGCGCAGCAATCCTGGGAAGCTGTTCAAAACGACTGTCCAGCAAGGCCACAGCCGATGAAAGCACCGGAGGCGTAGCCCCCGGCTACGTTGAGGATGCTTTCGAGGCGAGAACGACGCTGGCGGGTACTTTCAACAGCTTGCAGGATGCTCAAAACGAGTTCATTGCTAGGCCGCAGCGAGCGAAAGGCTGAGGCGTACTCTGAGTACGTTGAAGCCTTGAGCGAAGTGAGAACGACGCAAGGAACCGTTTTCAGCATCCTGCTTATTCGTCGTCCTCGTCTTCCGCGTCCAACACCTCCTGCCTCTTCTGCTCTTCCATCGCGTTATGCAGAAGCATGCGGACAAACATTGAATAGAGCGAGCCTTTTTCCAGAGTCCCGCCCGGAGGAATGGCAATCTTGCCTTCCTTAATCATGCGATCCATCCAGACCTTTTGATCTGGTGCGATCAAGATTGGAATCTCGATCAGCCCCACACGTCCCATCATATCCATGGCGTAAACCTCCGTGAATCGTCAGCGAGACGGGCGTAGTCCGAAGGCCGAGGGGAAGGCTGAAGACTGAAGTGTTCATCACTTCGAACCCAGACCTTCGGCATTCCCAGCTTCAGCCTTCAGGACACCTCACCCCTCCCGCTTTTCTCGCAAGTCCCGCGAGTCTCGCAGGTATAACAGCATGCGGCTTTTTGCATTGTCAATCAGACCGCTCTGGCATGGAGTATGCGCTTCCACAAGGATCATGGCACAAGGTCGAACCATGTTCGGTGCACTCCTCGCCATCGGCGTCATCCTGACCTTTCCCCATCAGGTCCTAGCACAACCCTCGACAGCCCCACCCTCTTCGCTATCCACAAGACCCTTGATTCCTGGGCACACCGAGTCCGAACTTCGACCGTCCTGCGACCTCTGCAGGAAACCAGAACGGAGGCCGGGAAGCGACCTCCAACCTCAACGACTTCGCCGTGAGAAAGGATTGCGTCCGCACAAGAACCCGAAGGGAACCCATCGCTCATTTGACCAAAGCCTCAAATCGACGTTGCCTCGTCGTCCCATCGCACCTCCAGCAGGTCAGGAACAATGGGATTCACATGCGAAAGGACATGCTGAGTAACGACGCTGGACATCACAGAAGACTCCGTCCAATCCTTCGCGACCCACCTTCTTGAGGACGGGTACGATATTCGGACAGTCCAAGAACTACTTGGACATAAGAACGTGACGACGACAATGATCTATACGCATGTACTGAATCGAGGTAGGCGTGGTGTCTGCAGTCCTGCGGATCGGTTGGGGTGAGCCGACCGTTGTGCTTCCGTCAGCCAGAAATAGGCTGCGGGCCAATAGGGAGATCGGCTGCCAGACCGGCGATCTTATACTATGAAGTTTCATTGACACATATTCAAAGGTGCATGACAATACTTAAAAATCTGGCATGAAGGAATAAGAAGGCTGTTGGGAAGGCCGCCACTGAACGACATGGCCCCCCCCCGCAGCTTACTTAATAGTTAGGCCACTTCAAGCGCTATGTCATCCGGCAAAGTTTCAAAGAAGCGTTCTGAAGACGGCGCACTTTATCGTTGCCCTTGCTGTGGCGACCGCACACTTGAGGAAGCGCGGTGGTGACAAAATTTGCCAGGTTTGCCTCTGGCACGACGATGGACAGGATGACCTGAACGCAGATGAGGTTTGGGGTGGCCCGAATTACGAGTTGAGTCTGACAGAGGCACGCCAGAACTTTCGAGCGTTCGAAGCTTGCTGCCGTCGAGTGTTGCTGACGTTCGCAAGCCTACACCGGAGGAGACATGAATGTGTTTCGAGGGCCGTAGCCTAACAAAATCACTTGAGCGAACGCGGGCGGGCCACTTTAGTTGCCAATGCGGACACGCTGGGCTGCCCGCGTCGCTCAGTTCTGACGTTCGGCGACAAGAGAGACGATTTTTTCGCTGCGATCGAATTGGGAGGGAACAAGTATGCTTAATTGGCTTAAGTCGAGCTCCAGTGTTCCCAACCCTTCGGGGCCTCCTAAGACGATTCGGCGGTTCCACACCAGTGACGCGACGGTGAGTAAGGATTCGATCACCGTTGTGCAAGATTGCTGGGTTGTTGATTCCAAGGAAGACCAGACAATCCGGCTATTCGAGATTCCAAACCCGGGCGCTGAACAATGCCTCCTCACTTACAGAGCAACGATGAAGACCGAGGGTCTGACTGGCCGCGCGTTCCTGGAAATGTGGTGTCGTCTGCCGGGCCGTGGAGAGTTCTTTTCAAAGGGTCTGAACCAAGCCATCACTGGCACTACCAACTGGGCTTCCTATGAGATTCCCTTTTACCTGAAGAAGGGCCAACGACCCGACCTGATCAAACTAGGTCTGGTCATTGAAGGAAGAGGCAAAGTTTCGATGAAGGATGTTGAACTGCTCACGGCGTCGTTGGAGTCCTGACTGCCAAGAAACGGTGGGCGTAACGCCGAACGAACGGCTCCGGTGGACGCGATAACTCGCGCCGCTGAGCTTGGCCGGTGGGCGTCTGGCTGAACGAAAGCGCGTCTTCGATGAAAATATTCCGGATTGCGCCAATGTGCACGATGATTCGAATCATTACGCTCATGCTCTTGGCGCTGCCAGTCCTATTTGTGCTCAGCGCCGTATTCGGTAGGGCTCTCTTGATTGCGCCCACCATCTTGCTGGTGGCGATCTACTCCTGGGTTTGGCTTCGCTTCCGCCCAACTCAGTTTGTGGTGCATCAGGATGGGCTCGAAGTAATCTGGCCACTTAAGCGGAGGCAGATTTCACGTGGCAGTATCTCAGACGTACGCATCGTCAATGGGCGAGATCTAAAACCACAAGTAGGCTGGGGCCTGCGAGTCGGCGCTGGCGGTCTTTGGGGCGGGTTTGGCTGGCTCTGGACTCAACGGCGAGGGATTGTTCAGATGTACATTTCTCGGATCAATGATCTCGTGTGGATCGATCGCACGGCTGGACGCCCTTGGCTCATTTCGCCAGAGCGGCCCCAAGAGTTTGTTCAAGCACTATCCAGTTCACAATCCGTAGCTGCCCAACCAGCGATTCCAACGTACGATCCCGCTTCGCAGGCTCGCCACTGAGCCTGAGCGTTAGACATACACCTATGCCCCGTGACATTGACCAGATTATCGAGCGACTCACGACCGAGCTTCCCGGAGTTCAAGTCACGCAGTTGCAGGTCACACATCCCGGCGCAGATGATGACGGTCTTTGGTTTATCGGGGTTCCTAGCAGAGCCGGAGAGGTTCAGATGCGCCTATGGTTGCAAGCGTGAACTGATAGAGATTCCATCAACTATTGATTTGCCTGACGACAGGACGCACGCCCACCTTCAGCGCTGACCTCTGTCACTGGAGGACTCTCAGCGGAAGTCTTGATCAACTGCCGTCAGAAATTCAGCATGTCCCCGGTTTCGAGTTTTGCATCGGCCACGCTCCAGCCCCCTCTACGGGGTCATTGAATAAGTAACGTTCTCGCCCAACAGATCGTTCCAGTCGACCATTTTGCATTCACCTCCCTACGTTACTGCGACATGGAAGGGGCAGTAGCATTCCATCACTTTGTGTTGGTAAATTGAAGACATGACGACCAAGCATAGCCATGCGCTGCAGCGAATCAAGTCAATGTGCTGTGATAGCCATCTATGCCCCTCGTGGGCGGGGTCGCTGAGTTTGGATCGATGGTAGCTACCATGCCCCACGAGACCACGCTCATTTATAGCGAGTCGCTGCTGCGTCAAGCCGTGTTTGGGTTTTGGCACCGATCGGTCGGTATCGGTTTCTTTGTTGCACTCTTGATCGCCGCGCTCGGTCTCGTCGTACTCGTGGCGCTAGGCCAGTCCTCGTGGATTATCGGTGGTCTTGCAGCCGTGCTGTTGGTGGGCATCGCATTCGCCATAGTTGTCTATGTCGTTCACTATCGTAGATCGCTGCACAAGTTCCGCCAGATGGGCCAGCCTCGAGCCATGTTCCGTGCTGACGAATCCTCGTTCACCATGAGTTCGGACATCGGCACGACCACACTTCAGTGGTCCGCGGTCAAAGAGTTGTGGCAGTTTCCAAGCGTGTGGTTGTTGTTGTACTCCAAGGCGCAGTTCACCACGTTGCCGCTCGCATGCTTATCACCAGAAACGCAGGCCTATATTGTGCAGTGTGTTCGTGCCGCAGGCGGCAAAGTGGATGGCTAACCTGTCCGGCGATTCGTGAGACGTGAATCGTTAAACGTGAAACGATTCGGAGGAAGATCACTCGGCAATCTACGTTTCACCCTTCACGTCTGACGTTTCACGGTGAGAGCGACGCAAGAATGCTGGTGGTGGACGTTTTCAGCATCCTGCTCAAGAGCCTTATCCGGCGTTCCAGAATAGGTGGCTTGTTATACGGAATCAGATAATTCATAGTTAGACAGCACCGACGCAGAGAGGCACTCCCATGTCATCGCAACCCGACACACCTTTGAAAAAAAAGCGCGGGATCCCTTGGTATGTCTACTTCGGCGGATCAACTATCTATACCGCCCTTGGAGGGTGGCTGGCCGCAGAATCGTCTCTTCTGGCAGTGATTTGCATCCTCAGCGCGCCGGTGGGGTTTTTCTTTGCTTGGAGAGCTTGGAAACAAGATAGACAAGATGCCTCGTAACCCTGTGCTGCAGCGAATCCAACCATTGCGCTATGGACACCCTCCACGCTCCTCAAGGGCCGGACTCCTGAGCTAGGGTCGGTAGGCGCAGGTGACACTTGCCGGACCTTCCTGATGAGCTGATTCGAACGAATGCCATTCTTGGCGAGTACGCCGCCATTCATGACGCGATCTTTAAGTTTTCATGGCGCAAGACACTCCCAATTCCAGGGCTGTTCAAGGCCACGGACTTTGGGGCTCACTTTAAGGATCTCGATCGGTTGGCCTCCAAGCTGGCTGGTATCTCATCGGCAGTGAAGGCAGAGTCAGGGGTTTCGGAGAATTACCAATACATGACTGCGTTGCTCGAAGCGATCCAGGCCCTCCGGGAGATCTGCAGGCGGTTTTACGAGAAGAGCCACGGCGATCTCAGCAAGTATCCGATGGCCGAGTACAACGCCAACCTCAAGTCCTATGAAGGCCTTATGAATAGGTGCCAAGAACTCGGCGTGGCGCTAAACCAGCACATACGCGATAAACAAGTCCAACCAGAGAGCTGACGGTAGGCGACCGATGAGCCCCTTCATATTGGATAACTCTTGCAATGGCGAGGATTACACTGGAGGGGAATACGTACAGTTGGGTTACGACTTCTTCTTGTCCTTCTTGCCATCTTTAGCCATCGGATTTGGCATGTAAAACCACCAGGCAAGTATGGCTAAACCGATTGTCCAGCCGGCCATGATGAGCCAGCTTCCGATCCCTGCCCATCCAAAACCCACCCACTCCGTTTCCATTTAGTGACTCCTTGCAGGCCCCGATTGTAATACGGCGACCATCGCCTTGTCGAGGCGCTTCACTTTTCCATTTCCATCCGTTGCCGCCAACCTGGCCAATCCTTCAACGACCACACGCCGGCTCTCCCGCTCTCGGATCACGTGCGAAAACGTGAAGGACGCTGCCGTCATATCAGAGACAACCGTCTCGACGATCAGCCTGTCGCCATAGCGGGCTGGAGATCGGTAATCTACTTCTGCATGGACCACGACAAACACCGTGCCTTCCTTCATGAGCCCGGCCACCGACAACCCTCGCTCTTCGAGATACTGCGTCCGCGCCCGCTCGAAATACTTGAGATAGTTCCCATAGTACACCATCCCGCCGCAGTCGGTATCTTCGTAGTAGATCCTAACTTCCATCGTATCTCGTCGTTCGTGAAGCGTATCTCGTCAGAGCCGTTATTCCCTTCCCTAGTTTCCACACCTCGAGATCGCGAAAGTTTCGTATCTTGTCCATTTCACTTCGTCGATCCTTCTTCAAACGAGATACGCTTCACGAACGACGCTTCACTAGAGGCTCAGCATCGGAAACTTCGGCAGCGACGCTTCACTGACGCCTGATAGCTTGACGACCACGTCGTACAGCTGTTGCACCCGCTCGGCTTTGACTGGCTCGAAGCCGTGGCCGAGTACAGCATGATTGGCGGCATCGAGCAGGGGTTTCATCGTCGGCCACTCGCGCAAAAAGGCTTGACCTATCTGGTCACCCAATCCGGCCAGCGCTCGAAACTGTGCCTGCAAGGGCAGCTTGTACTTGCCATCGAGATCTTCCAGCCAACACGATCGACAGGTTTCTCGCAGCGCCTGCGGCAATTGCTCCGGCTGCACGTCCCAGGTTTTGATCTGGTATTGTTTGAACAGTTGTCGTTGAGCGAAGGCTTCGAGCGCACGCACGAGCGAGACCATCGCGGCTTCCGAGTCGTGCAGACCATGCAGTCGTCGGCCTGCATGGGCCAGCAGGTCGTGGGCCTGCAGGTCTTTCACGGGAGCAGGGTCCAGGACGAGCTTTTCCAAGAATCCCGCGTTCGCTTTGATGGCCGGTAACAGCGACGTGAGTCCTGGTGGTCCGCCCCACAGAGACGCCATTTCGAAAGCCTTTATAGCAGCCCTGAGTTTCTCCCAGGCTTGACGATAGTGAAATCGCTCCCACAGGTCGTAGCCGTCAGCCAGGTCTGCAAAGGCCCGATAGAGCGGTTTCTGCCCGCCGCTCACCCGCGCTTCGACCTCGCGGAAGAGCTTCGCCGATGCGGCAAACAATCTCCGATTGAACAGCTCACAGCCCTCGCGGCGTGAAACGGAAGCCGCCTCATCCCAGGGATTTCCCTGCGTCCATACGAACGGCTGTCCGGCAATATCAATTCTATCCCCCTCCTGTCCCTCTCGTGCCGGCACGAGCGACACGATCCGCGAACTGAGAGACAAGGTAGCCAGCGTCAGTGCGCCAGCTATGGCCGGAGTGGCCCCGGTCACATCGACGACGAGTTCGCCTGGCTGCACCTCCCATGTACGCAACATCTCCGGAAGTGTCCGTGCGAGCGTCTGATAACAGCTGACAAATTCGCCGGTCTCTGCGAGGATCACCCAATCCCACCGTCTAGGCATGTGCTCGATCTTCGGCTGGACCTCGGATTCTACGAGCGACTTCGCCCCTTCAGGCAACACGAAGCAGAGCGAATCCGGCTGCAGACGATTGATCGAATAGACTGCCGCCGCCGCATGGTCGGTGAGCGCGAGCACTAAGGCTTTGACTGGTTGGTCGTGCGCCATTGCGCGCGGACTATAACATAGGACGGCGTAAAATCCTTCCGGCTTCGTTCTCGCTTCGCTCAAGGCCTCAACGTACGGACCGAAGTACGCATCGGCCTTTCGCTCGCTGCGGCCTTGCCGGGAAGGCTTTTCCCCCGCCCTATGAGTCATCACCGCACTGAGCGATCAATTCATGGCCGGGTAATGCGCCTTCTGCTTGACGGTCTACGGAAACGCGCTTAGACTTTCATGACGATCTCCCGCTCCTTGCAGACCTTTCGAACCGTAGAAGAGGTCCCTTGATGATCTGGTGGTATTGGATGCTCCTCGGCCTCGTGCTACTCGGCGTCGAAATGGCCACACCCGGAGGCTTCTATATTCTCTTCTTTGGGCTGGCTGCTCTGATCGTTGGCAGCGTGACCGGCCTGGGGTTCGCCCAGGCGGAATGGATCCAGTGGCTCTTGTTTTCAGGACTTGCAATTCTGTCACTGCTCGTCTTTCGCGGACCGTTGTTGGCCTGGATCAAGACGCAGGAGGTCGAGACCCCTGCCGTAGATTCGATGGGAGGCGAAACCGCAATCCCGCTCGAGGATCTGGCGCCGGGTGGCACCGGCAAGGCGGAACTGCGCGGCACCACCTGGACCGCCCATAATGCCGGGCCCGCTCTCTTGAAAAAAAACCAACGCTGCAAGGTTGAGCGGGTCGAAGGGCTCACCCTGTGGATTACTGCTGAATGACTGAGAACAGCTTAGAAGGCCAACAACTATGGAGGACGTAGCGATGAGCGGCGGACTATTTGTCGTGCTGTTGCTGGCTGTGCTGGTGCTGATTATCATCGCCAAGACCGCCGTGGTGGTCCCGCAGCAAAGTGCCTATGTGGTCGAGCGACTCGGTAAATATGCAGCCACGCTGGATGCGGGGTTTCACATTCTCCTCCCCTTCATCGACCGCATTCGTTACAAACATTCGCTCAAGGAAACGGCCATCGATATTCCCGAGCAGGTCTGTATCACGCGCGATAACGTGCAGGTCTCAGTAGACGGCATCTTATACCTCAAGGTCTTGAACCCTCAGCGCGCGTCCTATGGCATCAGCGACTATAATTTCGCTCTGATCCAGCTTGGCCAGACCACACTGAGGAGCGAGATCGGCAAGATCGAGCTCGATCGGACGTTTGAGGAACGGACCAACATCAATATCCAGGTGGTGAATGAACTCGATAAGGCCTCGGATCCTTGGGGCGTCAAAGTCCTCCGGTATGAAATCAAGAATATCACCCCGCCGAAGGGCGTGCTGGATGCGATGGAAAAGCAGATGCGCGCGGAGCGGGAAAAGCGGGCGGTGATTCTCACGTCCGAGGGCGAGCGCGACGCGGCGATCAATCAGGCCGAGGGAGAGAAACAGCAAGTCATCAAAGCCTCCGAGGCGAAGAAGCAGCAGCAGATCAACGAGGCAGATGGAGCGGCTGCAGCCATCCTCGCCATTGCCCAAGCCACCGCCGAAGGGCTGCGCAAGGTCGCAGAAACAATTCGAGTGCCGGGAGGCCAGGAAGCCGTTCAGCTTCGCGTGGCGGAGCAGTACATCACGAAGTTTGGAGAGTTGGCGAAAACGACCAATACCCTCATCCTGCCGGCATCGGTCTCCGACGTTGGCTCCATGATCGCCGTCGCGATGAACGCCATGCGGCAGATAGGTCCAGCCACCACAACGAAATCGTAACCAGCCGGCGAGTAACGTTTGACAGGTGACAGCAGGTTGCCTAAAATCGCTTCCCATGAAAGAGCGTGTACTCAGTGCGTTTGCCGACAGCGCAACCGTCAAGCAACAGTTTGCGCGCGAGCACGCCGATCGCATCGTACAGATCGTAAAGCTGATGGCCACGGCCTTTCGCGAAGGCCGAAAAGTGTTACTCTTCGGCAACGGTGGAAGCGCCACTGATGCGGCCCATATCGCCGCCGAGTTTGTCGGCCGCTATAAACGGGAGCGGGACCCGCTCCCAGCCATCGCCCTCGCCACCGACATCGCCGCCATTACCTGCATCGCTAACGACTACGGTTTCGAAGAACTCTTTGCCCGCCAGATCCGCGCCCATGGCCAGAAGGGCGATGTCGCCATCGCTATCAGCACCAGCGGCAATTCACCCAACGTGTTGAAAGGTGTGGCGGCTGCGCGGATCTGTGGACTCACCACCATTGGCTGGACCGGAGGGACCGGCGGGAAACTGGCTGGTCTTGTGGAATATCCGTTCGTCGTGCCCTCGACGGTCACGGCTCGCATTCAAGAAAGTCACATCACGCTCGGCCACATCCTGTGTGAACTCATCGAGGAACAGCTCCTTGGCAAAGCCTCCTGACCGGCAGCGGCCTCCCGTCACAACTCCGAGCCTGATCCCGCCGATCAATGTGACGGATCTCACAACCTATCCGCTCAAGAAACGGCACAGCAAGGTCCGTGTTTCCGATTTTGCAGGCCCCTGGCGCCGGGGGGGCAGCTTCAGCCAATTCTATCGCTCGCTGCCTGATATCCTTGGCGTGAAAACCTTGCGAGCCGTCGCCAAAGCCATCGTGAAGGCTCATCGCAAAGGCCGGCCCGTCATCGTGGGACTCGGTGCCCACGTCATCAAGGTCGGATTAAGTCCGATTCTCACGGACCTTATGCAGCAAGGGATTGTCTCGGCAGTGGCCATGAACGGAGCTGGGATCATCCACGATTTTGAATTGGCGCTCATGGGGCATACATCGGAGGAAGTCGATGCGGAGATTGACGAGGGACGCTTCGGGATGGCGGAAGAAACTGGTCGCATGCTGAACGAGGCGATTGTCCGAGGGGCTCACGATCGCGAGGGGCTCGGCGAATCCGTCGGCCACTACATCAACCGGCGCCAGGGACAATTCCCCCATCGTGAGACGAGCATCCTGGCGACCGGCGCGAAACTCGGCATTCCAGTGACCGTGCACGTCGCGATCGGTACCGACATTATCCATATGCATCCTGCCGCGGACGGCTCTGCCATTGGCGCAACCTCGCTGCTGGACTTTCGACGGCTTGCGGCTGTTGTATCAGGGATGGAGGGAGGCGTGTACCTCAATCTCGGCTCTGCCGTCATTTTGCCGGAAGTCTTCCTCAAAACTGTGTCGCTGGGGCGCAACCTTGGTCATGATCTGACCAACATTACGACCGTGGACATGGACTTCCTGGCTCACTACCGCCCGCTCACTAACGTGGTACGTCGGCCGACCCAGAAGGGCGGAAAAGGCTACTCCCTGATCGGCCACCACGAAATCATGGTGCCGTTGTTAGCAGCGGCTGTGCACGAAGAATTGGGGTGATCCCCTTCGCATGTCTCCACGCCTATCTCCTCCGGTGACCTCGCAGCATCTGACTCAGATGTGGAGCGAACTGAATGGCCGCTACTTCGGAGGTTTGCTACCTCCGATCGATCTCGCCTGGAGCCGCCGGTTAACTTCCTCGGTCGGCATGTTCGTGAGTCGTCAAGGACCGAGACCACGGCTAAATCAGGAGGGTCTTCGTCCGCCAACCAAGCGCGAAATTCGCCTGTCCCTCCCCTTGCTCCAGCAAGTACTCCAACGGAGCGAGTATGGTGAACAGGAGATTGTCAATACACTGGCACACGAAATGATTCATCAATGGCAATACGACATCCTGAAGCGGCGGCCGAATCATGGAGCGGATTTTCTTCGCAAAATGACCGAGATGAATCGGAGCGGTACACTGGCCATCACCATCTACCATTCGTTACAAAAGGAAGTGCTCGCCCTCGCGAGATTTTCATGGCGCTGCCGGCAATGCGGCCGATTGTACCGACGCCAGCGGAGAACGATTCAGCCTCGGCGGCACCACTGCGGTGTCTGCCGGGGATCGTTACAGGAATTGGGCTCGTCACATGTCAATGGTCATGCGCCATCAGTAGAAAACAGGAAACGTCCCCCCACTGCCGTAGCGATTGGACGGAACGGACAACTGGATCTAGCGTTTTCTCCTTTTAAGGATCCAGTCATAGGAAAGCCATCTCCTTCATTCTCTGCGATTGACGAATGACTTGTGACCTGTGACGATGTTCGATGATGCGCTGGTCTCGCCAGATCCTGTTCGGCGATGTCGATGCGATGTTCGCCTCAGCGGCCGTCCTGGCTGACCCAAGCCTTGCAGGCAAACCGGTGGCCGTCGGTGGCTCCTCCCCGCGAGGAATTATCGCAGCAGCGAGTTAGTGACCGACCAATTATTCTCACTCACCGAATGGAGCAGCATCGACGAATTCTATGCCGACACGACACAGCTCCAGACCCGCCATCCTGACCCTCACTCACTCGGACAACTCGCGAAGGATGCGCTGTACGACGCCACGGGATTGCGCTGCACCATCGCCGTCGCAACCGGCAAGACCGTCGCCAAAATCGCCGCGGACAGTCACAAGCCTGATGGATTGGTGGTAGTCCCGCCCGGTACGGAAGAAGCATTCTTAGCCCCGAGGCCTCTGCGTGCATTGCCGGGAATCGGTCCCAAAACCGCCGCGCGCCTGGAACCGCTTGGGCTCAAGACTATCGGCGAGCTGTTGGACCAACGCTGGGAACAACCCTTGCGGCATATCTTCGGCACGCGACTCCACTGGGTTCGCGAGTTGGCGCGAGGGATCGACCACGAACCGGTGGTGGCCGACCGAGAATCCAAAAGCCTCAGCCACGAGACTACCTTCGAACGCGACACACGCGATCGTCCTTTTCTTGAGCGAACCCTGCGTGGATTTCTCCGTGACCTCGCGCGAGATCTCCGACAAGAAGGATTGGCCGCAGGATCCTGCACGGTGAAGCTGAAGAACTCCCGTTTCGCCATCACGACTAAGCAACATCGCTTTCCGCACCAGCTGAACTACGATCCCGACATGTGGCCGACCGTCCAACAGGCGCTACAGGAACTTCTTCGCCCCGGCACCGAGTACCGACTGGCAGGGCTCGCGCTCTCCTCCTTGACGCCTGCGCCTCCGGGGCTGTTCAACCAACGGCGGACAAAAGCCATCGAGACGATGGACGCGCTGATTGCCAAGCACGGATCGTCTGTGATCGGGTTAGGCGGCGTGAGCCACGACGACGAGTAATGTTCCTCTCTTTCCATCCAGGCCCGCAGCCGGTATGATGGGGCCATGGCCACGAAGGTCTTGACCAAGGAGCAACTCGCTCCGCTCTTGCAACAAGCCCGCGCACAGAAGAAGCGGATCGTCTTTACCAACGGCTGTTTCGATCTCATGCACATTGGACACACTCGATATCTGCAGGCGGCCAAGGCCCTCGGCGATATACTGGTCGTGGGAGTCAACAGCGACGCATCCGTGAGGAGTTTGAACAAAGCGCCAGACCGGCCAGTCGTGACCGAAGCACAGCGGGCTGAAGTACTCGCGGCCCTGGGATGCGTAGACTACGTGGCGATCTTCAACGAGCCGGATCCTTTGAACCTGATTACTGCTGTACAGCCAGACGTTTTGGTCAAGGGTGGAGATTGGGACATGGACCGCATCATCGGTCGGGATATAGTCGAACAACGAGGCGGGGCAGTGAGGACAATTCCTCTGGTGCCAGGTATGTCGACAACGTTTCTCATTCAACGGATCCGTTCACAATCCACATAAGCAGTGTCGAACACCGCATCCGTTTCACCAACAGCTCAGTGGTTCTCTCCTGTCGCAGCCGCATTGGTCGGCAACGGAGGGCGTCCTTGCCTCACAAGCTTGTACGGCTCCACCGCCGGTCTTGCTCTCACTACGCTCCTGCATCCTCAGTCGGGCACGCTGGGGAATCGACCGTGGTTGATCGTGACCGGGTCGGATGAGGGGGCGGAACGCCTCTTCGACGACCTGCGCTTTTTCCATGACCTCATTGGCCTTCCGACAGCTCTCCTCGCCCTGTTCCCAAGGTGGGAAACTTTGCCATACGAGGGCAGCGCGCCCCATGTCGGGTTGATCGCGCGCCGGATGAATGCTCTGCATCACATCCGAACCGCACCACAGACTGTCCTAGTCACCTCCGTCGCGGCACTGATGCAACGGCTGTTACCCGTCGCGACCTTTACCCATACCACCCTGCAGTTCAAGCTGCGCGGCACGATCGAGCGAGAGACCCTCACCGGAGGGCTCTTACGTCTCGGCTACCGCCGAGTCTCGGTGGTGGAAATCCCAGGGGAGTTCAGTATTCGAGGCGGTATTGTAGATATTTTCTCGACGGCCTATGCCGACCCGCTTCGTGCTGAATTTCTTGGCGAAACCGTCGATTCGCTCCGCCTGTTCGATCCCGCCACGCAGAAATCCACCGCGAAGCTGGATCGCGCGGTGGTCCTTCCCGCGCGGGAATATCTGCGTGCGGAGACTTCGCCGGATGCCCTTGCTCCTATTCCGGTGGATGCCGAGTGGCGCGCGCCAGATCTTTACCTTGACATGAATACCCTCTTCGATTATTTCACCGAACAGCCTGTGTTGGTCCTGGATCAGCCGGCTGCGTTGGAAGGGGCCTGCGCGGACCTCTGGGGCAAGATCGACGACGGCTATCTCCGTCACGCCGATCGAGAAACGGTCGTGCCCTACCCCTCACCGGAGCGATTGTTTCTCTCCTGGCCGGAACTCATGGATCACACGAATGGCTGCTCTACGCTCGCGCTCGAGCCCCTGACTCCGAGCGATCCGTCCTGGAATCCGGTCCAGGCCTTTCCCGCTCAGACCCCGTCCAGCGCAGGCCTCGGGGCTCGTGGCATGCCCTTCAGCCAGACCCTCGCCATCATGGATCGCCTGCGAGAGGAGTGCCGCGTGCTGCTCGTCGCAAGAAGTCGTGGGCAAGTGGATCGCTTGCTGGCGCTCTTGCGCGAACACGATGTGCCGGCGACAGAGTGGACCGTGGGGGCCTGGACCGCTTCCAGTAAAACCAAAGCGCCGTTTTACGTCTTGCACGGCGATTTGTCCGCGGGATTCCTCGCACCGGACTTGCGCCTGGCCATCCTGACGGAAGAGGAACTGTTTGCCAAAGGCGCGCGTCATAAGCCGCAGACCAAGAGTAAAGCCGCGACCTTCCTCTCCTCGCTGGAAGATCTCAACGTGGGCGACTATGTCGTCCATGTCCAACATGGCATCGCCAAATACCAAGGCCTCAAACGTCTCTCAGTGCAAGACTTCGACAGCGATTATTTGATCCTGGAATTCGCCGGCGGCGACAAGCTCTACGTCCCGCTGGAGAAACTCAACCATGTGCAGCGATATAGCGGGGCGGACGGCCATGCGCCGCGCCTGGAACGTTTGGGCGGCACCAGTTGGGCCAAAACGACCGCGCGGGTGAAGCAAGACATCGAGGAGATGGCCCATGAGTTGGTCGACCTCTATGCCAACCGTGAACTCGTGACGCGCCATGCCTATGGATTCGACAGCACGATGTACCACGAGTTCGAGGCCGCATTTGAGTACGAAGAAACGGCGGATCAACTCAAAGCGATCGAAGACATTACGCACGACATGGAGTCCAGCAAACCGATGGACCGATTGGTGTGCGGCGACGTCGGGTACGGGAAAACGGAAGTGGCGATGCGCGCGGCTTTCAAGGCAGTGGAAGATAATCGCCAGGTGGCGGTGCTGGTTCCTACCACCCTGTTGGCCCACCAACATTACGATAATTTCTCAGAACGGTTCGCGCCGTTCCCGGCTCGCGTGGCCTTGCTCTCCCGATTCCAATCGCCGAAGGAGGCCAAAGCCATTCTCAAAGACGTAGCATCCGGCGCCATCGACGTGGTAATCGGAACCCACCGGCTCATTCAGAAGGATGTGGTGTTCCGCGATCTGGGCCTCGTCATCATCGATGAGGAACAGTGGTTCGGCGTCAAACACAAGGAACGATTGAAGCAACTCCGCACTCAGGTCGATGTCTTGACGCTCACAGCCACACCAATTCCACGCACCTTGCAGATGGCCATGGCGAGCGTGCGGGATCTCTCAATTATCGAAACCCCCCCGGCAGGCCGCGTGTCCATTCGCACGCAGGTTGTCCGATCAAACGACACACTCATCCGAGAGGCGATCTTGCGTGAACTCGGGAGGGGCGGACAAGTCTACTTCGTCCATAATCGGGTCGAAACGATGGAGAAGACGGGAGCCTGGCTCCACCAACTGGTGCCCGATGCGCGCATCGTGATGGCCCATGGGCAGATGAACGCCAAGCCGCTCGAAGCCGTGATGCTGAAATTCTTTCGCAGGGAGGCGGATGTACTGATCGCCTCGGCCATTATCCAGTCGGGAATCGATGTGCCTCATGCCAACACGATCTTCGTCAATCGCGCCGACATGTTTGGGCTCGCGCAGCTATATCAACTGCGCGGGCGAGTCGGACGAAGCGGCGACCAAGCCTACGCCTACTTCCTGGTTCCCGATGAGGGGCAGTTGAGCGAAGACGCCCAGAAGCGCCTCACGGCCATTCAGAAATTTACCGAACTGGGCGCCGGCTTCCGCATCGCCGCGGCAGACATGGAAATCCGTGGCGCCGGCAACCTCCTCGGCAAACAGCAATCGGGGCATATTGCTGCCATCGGGCTCGATCTCTACATGCAAATGGTGGAACAGGCTGTCCATCGCCTCAAGGGCCAGGTGGTGGAAGAAGAACCGGACCCCACCCTCCGGCTCAACGTCTCCGCTTTTATCCCGGATGACTACGTCGCTGATCCCCACCAGCGCCTCTCCTGTTATAAACGGCTCTCGTCCTGCACCCAAGTCGGAGACCTCGCGCTCCTTCATGGCGAAATGCAGGATCGGTATGGACTGGCTCCGGACTCCGTCGAGCGTCTGTTCGAAGTCATGCAGGTGCGGCTCCAAGCCAAGGCCTTGCGTGTGGACTCGATCGACCTCAAGCCCCACTCCGTCGTCGTCGCACTCGGCGCCAAGAGCCAGGTGTCAAGCCAGGCGATTCATGGAATGATGGACCGGTACAAAAAGCGGGTGTGCTTCCTGTCTCCGCTTTCGTTCGAGCTCCAGATGCCGCATCAGGACTGGCCTTCCATCTTTCGAGAACTCACCGCAACCTTGCAAAGCCTGGGAGGCTGTGATACCAACACCACGATGCCCCCGCAATCATCTCGGTAACAAGGTCTAAATGCGCCTAATGACTCGATCATCGAACGGATTCGTGAATGCCGTCGCTGGCCGCCTCGTCTCCCTGCTTGCCTGCGCCATCGGCGGCACTTTCCTATTACTTACCAGCTGCGCGCCACCGCCCGAGGAGGGCGTGCTCGCCCTCGTCAACGGCCGACAGATCACGCAGACCGAATTCGACGCCCGTTGGGGAGAACTGGCCGAAGCCACCAAGGCGCGGTACCTGAAAGAAGGGGGAAAGCGCCTCTTCCTCGACGAACTCATCACCCGAGAGCTGCTCATGCAGGAAGCGCGCAAGCTAGGACTCGACCAGAACGATGCGATCCGCGATCGAGCGCAGCGCTACCGGGAACAACTGATTCTCGACGAACTCCTCAAGGACCGGATCAAAGCCAAGGTCGAACTCTCGAAGGAGGAATTGGACGCCTTCTACGAGCAGCATGCGCATGAACTCCTCACGCCATTGAAAGTACGAGTGTCGCAGATGTTGCTGCCCAATATTTCTGCCGCGAAAGATCTCGAAAAGCAGGTCAACCAGGGGGGGGACTTCGCCAAGTTTGCACAGCGCTACTCCATCGACGGCAAAACGAAAGCGAGCGGTGGCGATCTCGGCCCCTATCACAAGAACTTGGTCGTCCCCGAAGTCGATGAAGTCATTCATGCCCTCAAGCCCGGATTCATCAGTGCGCCGATCAAGACGGAGGCCGGCTATTACCTCGTCATGACGACGCCTCTCGACAAGGAAATTATTCAGGCGGACGTGGCCGTTCGGGAACGCCTCCGACAGGAGCTGCTCAATGAGAAGCGCCGAAAACGTTTTGACGGCGTGATCGCCGACATCCGCGCCAAGGCGACCGTCCGCCTCGCCGACGCCGCCCGCTATGTCACCGACGACGTCGGAAGACGCTGAGTCGTCGCGGATCGAAATTGCTTTCTCTTAAGTCCTTCCCAATTCGTGTACAATCCGCCAGACCCTCGCCGACAGACCGATCCTCTCGACGCATGGTGAGGCCTTTGTCTATGATCCCGATCCGTTCGTTCATCACGATGGTACCAGGCTGGTTGAAACATACGACCTTCTTCGCACTGGGGCTGATTGCACAGGCGTCCCTGCTTTCAGCTGCGCAAGTGGAAGATGGGATCGTCGCAATCGTCAACTCGGACCTCATCATGCTGTCCGAGATAAAACGAGAGCTTGCCCCGGAGTTGGAGCGGATTCAGAAAGAGCACCGAGGCGACGCCCTCGCGCGCCGCCTCAAGACGGCAGAGTATATGGCGCTGACCTCGATGATCGAACGCAAGTTGCAACTCCAGGAAGCCAAGACAAAAAGCGTCACGGTCACCGATCAGGAAGTCCGGCAAGCGGCGCAGCAGATGAAGCAACAGGTGAGAACGATCGACGAGACGAAGCCGGCAGACTTGAAAAGCGTCCAAGAGCAGCTAACGCTGTTCAGGGTCGTCGACCGCGAGGTGCGGAGCAAGGTGATGGTCGCAGATTCCGACATGAAACGGTACTTCCAGGAACACCGCGATCGGTTTGCGCTCTCGGAGGAATACACGCTCAGCCAGATTCTCATTAAGCCACGCTCGCAAGACGATACGGCCGACGCGCGAGAAAAAGTTCGTGAGGTCATGACGCGGCTCAAGCAGGGGGAGTCATTCGAGGATTTGGCGCTGCGATTTTCTGACGGCCCGAACGCCTCACACGGAGGACACCTGGGTTTAGTGCGGCAGGGAGAGCTCTTGCCGGAGATCGAGCGCACCATCGCCACCTTGGTGCCCGGCGGCATCTCGGATATGATCGAAACCTCGGAGGGTTTTCATATCGTGCGCCTGGAGGACAAGAAACCCAAACAGTTCCGCCCGTATGAGCAAGTCCGCAATGAAATTCAGGGACTCGTTTTTCAGCAGAAAAGCGAAGATGTCTTCCAAGCGTGGCTGGCGGACCTCAAAAACAAGGCCTACATCGAGATCAAGTTCGAATCCGCTCTTTCAGGACCGCCCACAATCGCTCCCGCCCCTCGCCCGTCACCGAAGAGTAAGGAATAATTTTATCGCGCTCGACCAATCCCAGTCCTTCCTGCAGCCGGCGAAGCGCACCGATGCGCTCGCTCATTTTTAACTTGTCCACTTTCGTCGCCACCACGATGGGAGGCCTTCCGACGGACGAGAGCCATGCGATCGTCTGACTGTCTTGTTCGCTCAGCACACGACTTTCGACCAACACCACCACCGCGCGCAGCTGTTCACTGCCGTCGAGATACTGCTCGATCAATGGGGCCCACTGAGCCCGCAGCGCTTTTGACACCTTCGCGTAGCCATACCCGGGCAAATCCACCACCACGAAACGCGCCAACCCAGGATCGTCGCTGGTGATCCGAAAGAGATTGACCAAACGAGTCTTTCCCGGCGTCCGGCTTACCTTGGCCAGCCCCTTGCGCTGCAAGAGAGAGTTGATGAGAGAGGACTTTCCAACGTTCGACCGCCCAATGAAGGCAACCTCCGGGAGGTCACTGTTCAGAAACTGCTCTGGCCCTGCACAACTTCTGATAAACTCTGCAGTAAGGATTCTCATGCTAGACCACCCAGCCACTCACCCATCAAACACCAAGTTATTGACACAGGCTTTCGTCGTCTCTGTGATACGCAGCCTCTGATGCGGAAGTCAACCGCACGACTCCGGTCCCGCATGAAGGCCTTCCTGATCATCGGCCTCTGCCTTCCGATCGGAGCAGTGCTCTTTCTCTGGTTGCTCGAGATGCCCGACGTCTCGGCCTTGCGCGCGACCAATCCGACCGTGACGGCCCTGATGGAGGCTCGACAGACTCAGGCCGAGGCCAAAGGCCGCACCATCGAACGCCATTGGACGTGGGTGCCGCTCTCACGCATCTCCCCCTACCTCCGCCAGGCAGTCGTGGCGGCGGAAGATGCGTTGTTCTTCACCCACGAAGGATTCGACTGGGAAGGGATCAAGGATGCGGCTTTGTATAACCTCGAAGCGGGCGAACTCAAGCGTGGAGGGAGCACCATTACTCAGCAGCTGGCCAAAAATCTCTACCTGTCATCCGAACGGTCCCTGCTTCGAAAGGCGCGAGAAGCTCTGATTACACGCTCCCTCGAACACCATCTCACGAAGGAGCGTATTCTCGAACTGTACCTCAACGTCGCCGAGTGGGGGCAGGGCGTCTATGGCGCTGAGGCCGCAGCCCGTCATCACTTCAAGAAGTCCTCGCGCGACCTGACGGCCGACGAGGCCGCCTGGCTGGCCGCCAGCTTGCCTTCGCCACGGCGATATGATCCGATACGAAAAACAACCTTCCTTACTCGCCGCCACGACCGAATCCTCAAATGGATTACTCGGGAATCTCCCCAAGTTCCCAAGCTAGAACCAGCGCCAAAGCCAGAGCCGGAGCCAGGACAAGACCAAGATTCGACAGAGCCCCAAGACCAGGAGCAGGCGGAAGGCTATAACGAGTCGCCGACCTCACGATAGTCTCGCTCACCGAAGATGGCCGACTCATACGTGTAGTGTTTGAATTCAAGCAGATTGTGGGAAGGATCTTCTAGAAAGAATGTGTGGTGTTCGATCCGGGTACCAGGGAACCGGACGCGGGGCTGTTGATAGAACAACAGATTTTTCGCCTGGGCCTGTTCCAAGAACTGTTGCCACGAGCTTTTCGACAAGAATACCAGGCCGAAATGGCGGGGATAAATGCCTTGTTGTGGTGGCAGGGGTTCCGTCGTCAGATGGGCCACGAGTTGGTGCCCCGCAAGTCCGAACATGACGGCATGACTCGACTCTCGACCCAAGGTACAACCAAGTCCATCGACATAAAAACGTTTTGCGGCCGCCACATCGTGGGTGGGAAAGGCCAGGTGAAAGAACGCATCTTTCATGGAAATTCTCCTCGAACGGTCGGCTGACCGGTTCCACTCCACCACCCCGCAGCCATATGGGGCGTCACATGCCTAATGGCAAATCGCCCGTCCGGCGAAAGAATTAATGCCCCAGCTGACCCACGGATCCGAGACACCAGCATCCGCAACGCCTGTCGAGCGGCAACTGCAGGGCTTTTCCCCATAGCTAGACGATCGCAGATACTCTTAGCGATTACAAGGCGGATGATGCCTTCGCCCGCTCCTGTCATCGACACAGCACCGCTCTGATTGTCCGCGTAGACTCCACAGCCGATGAGGGGCGTGTCGCCGACTCGCCCCGGCAACATCGAGTCGATGCCCCCGGTCGAGGCCCCTGCCGCTACCGTCCCGGACCGATCCAAGGCGACGGCGCCGACGGTCCCGTGCCGTTCTCTTGTTGAACGTTTCTGTTTCCCGAGAATCCGGTCGTAGGAGAGGCGGCGAGGTGCGCCGGTAGAACGATGCCGGTCGAGTTTGAAATGCTGCGCAAATCTTCCGGCGAACGGTCCCACTAACAGAACATGGTCTGTCTCTTCCATGACCAATCTGGCCGCCGTAATCGGATGCGCGATTCCTTCGATCGAGGCGACAGCTCCAGCTTTGAGTTGGGTCCCTTCCATGATTGCGGCATCCATACGCTGTACCCCGTCCAGCTGACGATTCGCTCCTCGTCCCGCATTGAACAAGCCCGATTGCTCCAGGAGACCGATCGTACGTTCGACGGCGATCAGCGCAGAGCCTCCTTGCGCGAGGATGCCGTAGCCGGCCGCGAGCGCATCGGCCAGACAGGTGGCCTGCGCCGAAGTCACACGACGGGATCCGGCGCCTCCGTGGGCAAGAATGAGAGGATGGGAACTGGTCAATTGAGGAGAAGCTTCCGAGCGTGCCGGTACGCCGGATCTTTCATGCGGTCCAGATCGGATCGCACGAATCCCAGGCCGGTGACACAGAGCTCGAAGTTGTCGGAGAGTTTCCTGAACAGAGGAGGCTCTTCCCCTGATGGGCTGTCAGCCATTCGCGCGACAATCCCGTAGGAGCGCTTTCCCGTCTTCATATAGTCCACGAGGAAATCCTTGTGGTAGATCAACCCGGTCGTCTTCAGACGGCGCAGATATTCGGGAAACAGCCCCGCCATGAAGAGCGTGAAATCGCCGATATGCTGATGCACGTCCCGTTCACGATCCATCGACTGCGCCTCGAGCAACACTTCCGACTCAAACAAGAGGTCCACCACCGTATCGACTGGTTGGTCTCGCTGATTTCTGATTTTATACAGTTGGTCGCTGTGGGTAAAGTCGACGAGCAGGTTGGAGACGTAGCTGGTGACGTTGAGGTCAGGCCACCCGAGATGTTCCGTGAAACTCTTCTCGGTCAGGGCGCCGAACAGCTGACGGAGCGGATGCCGTGGCGGAACTTGCGTTCCCATACCCACCTCTCACTCATTCCGAGAACGTCTGAACTCATTATAGCAGACGATGGCCGATATCGGCCCCATGGTCCTTCTTTCGGTCTTCACGAGACAGACTTGAGCGCAGATCTGAACTAGTTCGCGCCGCGGCTGTCGAGGACAAAAGTCACCGGCCCGTCGTTCAGCAACTCGACCTGCATGTGGGCAGCGAAGACGCCTGTTTGAACCGGAATCCCTTGTGCCCGCAAGTCGGTCACCACTCCCTCATATAGACGCTTGGCTTCATCCGGGGGCGCCGCCTCGTCAAAACTCGGACGCCGGCCATTCGCCGTCCTGCCCAATAAGGTAAACTGGGACACCAGCAAGACCGATCCCCCAATGTCTGCCAACGAACGATTCATCTTCCCCTGCTCATCGGAAAAGATCCGGAGCATGCGGATCTTCTCAACGAGATAACGTCCGTCGGTCTCCCCATCGCCCTTTGCCACGCCCAACAACACCAGGAGGCCAGATTCGATCTGGCCAACGGTCTTGCCCTCAACGTGAACCGACGCTCTGGTCACCCGCTGAATCACGGCCTTCATCCTAACGATCGTCCCGGTCGAAGCACAGCCAGAGTTCCTTCGAGAGTGAGCAGTTTTCGTTTCGTAGGCAAGCCGCCTGAGAATCCGCCGAGCGATGCATCCTGTGCCACAATGCGATGGCAAGGAATCACGATCGGCATGGGATTCGCCCCCACGGCATTGCCGACGGCGCGGGCATACTGTCTGCCTCCAACACGGGCAGCCACCCATTGATAGGACCGAAGCCGGCCGTAAGAGATGCGTCGAAGAGTCCGCCAGACCTTCTGCTGAAAACTTGTCCCTCGTGAGAGATCCAGCGGCAGATCGAAGGATCTGCGCGTTCCGGCAAGATAACCGAGCAATTGCGTCTGCGCTTCTCGCAATCGTGGAGAAGTCCGGCCCTCCAGCCGCTCGACTGAGGGAAATCCCAACTCTGACAGCACAGTCTGGCGCGAGGCCTTCGGCAACACCACCGCATTGATCCCTTTTGTCGTTTCGGACATGCCCATCCAGCCCCATGGCGTGCGGAAGACGCAGGCCGTGACCCGTGAGGGGTAAGGGGTGAGGGGTGAGGGTGAAGACTGTCGCTTGCCCATTGCCTATGCCGCTCCTCGCTTGAGTTTCCGTTTGACCATTCCCCAGACCAGACCAAGTTCTTCTGACCGCAGCAAGGCATGGACACCTAGATAACCGCTCACGCTCAATCAGATGGCCATGAAGAGCATGGCCGATTTTTCAATCCATTCACCAGGATGCGTCCAGAGCTGCGCTGCTGCCACCCAGGCACAGATCACCACCAACGGCACGGATGCGATCAGCACGCGCAGCGACGATCGTCCCACAGCGCCCCATTCCACGCCGCCTAACCGGCGGTGCAGCACCGCGACCAAGATGCCTCCATTGACCATCGCCGCCAAGGCTGTGGCCAAGGCCAGGCCAGCCGCGCCAAGAGACGACATCAGCAGGAGCGAGAAGACGAGGTTGGCCGCGATGGCGATGGCCGCAGAAATAGCCGGTGTGCGCGTGTCTTGCAGGGAGTAGAAGGCTGAGACAATGATGCGGACGCCTCCGAAGGCCCAGAGGCCGACAGAATAACAGAGCACCGCCAATGCGGTCTCGGCCGTATCGTGTGCCGTAAAGGTCCCGTGCTCGAAGAATAGATGGACGATCGGCTGACGTAAAAGGATGAGGCCCAGCATCGCCGGCAGGATGATAAAGAGGATCATGCGAAGACCGAATCCCAACGTCGTCCGCAATTCATCCAGCGCCCCGCGCGCGGCCTGCGCCGAGAGTGTCGGCAAAATGGCCGTGGCCAATGCCACACCAAAAATCCCGAGTGGAAACTGAATCAACCGCATGCCGTAGAAGAGATAGGTCGGCCCACCCGCAAAAAAGGAGGCCAGGATCGTGCTCACGGTAATGTTGATCTGGGTCACGGAGAGACCGAGAAGCGACGGCACCATCAGCGCGCCGATCCGCCGTAAGCCGGGATGGCTTGGGTTGAACCGAAATCCAAACAGCATCCCGCGCAGACGCAAGCCTGGCAACTGCATGGCAAACTGCGCCGCGCCTCCCGCCACAACCCCGATGGCCACGCCGAGGATCGGCTCCGGCATCGTCGGCGATAAAAAGAGCGCGCAGCCGATGATAAATATATTAAAGAACACCGGCGAGAACGCCGGCGCCGCGAAGGCGCGCATGGAATTTAGGATGCCCATCGCCAGCGCGGCCAGGCTGATAAAGATCAGATAGGGAAACATGACCTGCGTGAGCAACGTCGTCATGCCCAGCTTCGCTGGGTCGTCATGAAATCCCGGCGCCAAGAGCCAGACGATTCCGGACGCGAGGATTATGCCCAGGATCGTGATACCGGTCACAATTGTGAGCAGCGTCGTGAAGACGGCGCTTGCCAGTTCCCAGGCATCTCGTTTCGACTTGAGCGTCTGATATTCTGTGAAAACCGGAATGAAGGCGGAAGACATCGACCCTTCCGCAAATAGCTCACGAAGCAAGTTAGGGACACGATAAGCCACGAAAAACGCGTCTGCAGCGGGCGTCGCACCAAAAATTCTCGCCAACACCATGTCGCGGATGAACCCGAGAATACGGCTGGAGAATGTGGCCACACCGACCACGCCGGCCGCCTTGACCACCGAGCGAGTCTCGTCCTGCGCATTCGCCGGAGCTGGGGGTACCGTCGTAGGATCGGACATGAATGTCGGGATTCTAGCGGAACGATGCCGGGCAGTCTATCAAGCTGGCGATTTGCCCGCATGATTCACGAAGGTTCGTCGCGAAAGCGTGCAGACGCGAAGCGAGACGGGGACTCAGAGCCGTGAAGCCCTGAGGCATACTCGTGCAGTATGTCGAAGGGCTGAATGGCGAGACTGCCCGTCGCAGCCGCGTATCCGCGCTTACAGCAGAAGCTTCATGAATCATGTGGGCTAAGGTTCTTGAATCAATGTGTCCGGCAACTCGTTGGGGTTATCGCGGGAATCGGAAGGACTGACCTGCGCCAGGAGGGCGCCGCATTTCGCAATCGCCACGCAGATGGCATCGGTCGCTTGCCCGGTTCGAATGCCGTCGAGGATGCCGTTGACCAGTCCGTCCCATGTGCCGGCAGGGACGTGATCGTTGATGCCTTTGTCCGCTAATACGTGCACGCGCCGCTCCAGCATTGAGACAAGGATCAGGATTCCTGTACGGCCTTGTGTGTTGTGCAACCCGTGCTTGTAGAATGCCTGCTCGGCGCGCAGGGTCACTTTATGCGCCATACGTTCGCGCGACGTAACGAGGCGGACGACCATTGGAACCCTGCCAAGCCACTGCCCGAGCCCATACGACGCAACCACCGCCAACAACAGCCAGCCCGCGTTGCCTGCGTGCCACCCCCAGGGCAGCCAGTAGATTTCGATCGTCAGCAGGAGGGCCAGCGTGAGCAGGGCGAGGATGAGTCCCGTTCGATAGCCGGCTTCGCGATACAGCGCCGAGGACGGGACGATCATCGGCACAATCTCGCCCTTCGTAACCCGTTCGGCTTGTTGGACCGCTTGCTTAATCCGTTCTCGTTCTGCGTCGGTGAAAGGCTTCATCTACCAACCTCCTGAGGCACCGCCACCGCCAAATGAACCGCCCCCGCCGCTGAATCCTCCGCCGCCAAATGAACCGCCGAATCCCTCTCCAGGGCCTATCACGATACCATCTCCCCGCCCCCCACGCCGGCCTCCGCTGCGATTCGCTTGCAGCATCAACCAAAGTAAGAAAGCCGTTATCCCGGCTGCGGCAAGCCCTAACCCCACACTCGCGAATTGCGCGACGAGGAATGCGAGCAGGCTCCCGATCAATGCACGGGTGCGTTGAAGTCCATGGCTTAACACGATACCGGCCAGGGTTCCGACGACGATCCCGATGATCACATACTCAAAGGCCGTCGGCTCTTGGCCAGAACGGTCGTGACCCGGCAGCACCTCTTCAGCCTTGTAGGTGCCTTCAATGGTATCGAGAATGGCCTGGACCCCTGCGGCGATGCCGCCCGGCAGATCTCCGCTTCGAAACCGTGGCACGATTTCCTGCCGAATGATGTGGGCGGAACGGAGATCCGTCAAGGTGCCTTCGAGGCCATACCCAACTTCGATACGCACTTTTCTCTCGCGCAGAGCGATGAGCAGCAGCACGCCGTTATCAGTACCCTTGTGGCCGAGCTTCCAGGTGGTACCGACGCGATGAGAGAAAGATTCGAGCGGTTCGCCTTCGAGCGATGGCAGAATCAGTACGGAAACTTGATTGCTGGTTTTCGTCTCGTGGGCTTCGAGGTCGTGGGTGAGCGAGGTGGCGACATCGGGGGGAAGTATATGCGCAAGATCCACGACGCGGCCTGTAAGTGGCGGCACGTCAAGCGGCCAGGCTGAGGCCGCAGCGAACATCACCCCGAGAAAGACCATGAGCCGCGCCGGCTCTCGCCAGACACGGCTCATGTTGAGGGCTTCCATCGAATACGTGAACTCAGTTAAATTTGACTTCGGGCGGCTTGGCCACAGCCTTTTCATCCGCCACGGTAAAGTTCGGCTTCTCTTCCATATGGAGGAGGAACTTGGCCGTCAAGTTCGTAGGGAAATAGCGGACGCCTTTGTTGTACTCAGCCACTTTCTCAATGTAGCGCTTGCGCGCGACCGCGATCCGATTCTCTGTCCCTTCAAGCTGACTCTGGAGATCACGGAAGTTCTGGTCGGCTTTCAGATTAGGATAATTCTCCGCAATGGCGATGAGGCGGCCTAACGCTGACGTGAGGCCAGCCTGCGCCTTTTGGAATTGTTCGAAGGCGGCCGGATCTTTTAATGTTTCAGGCGTCACTTGAATCCCCGTGGCTTGCGCACGTGCCTGCACCACCCATTCAAGCGTATCCTTCTCATGCGCGGCATAGCCTTTGACAGTCGCGACCAGGTTTGGGATCAGATCGGCCCTCCGCTGGTACTGATTGACCACTTCGCTCCAGGCGGCTTTGGTGTCTTCATCTAATCCCTGGAGTTCGTTGTAGCCGCACCCCGAGAGTCCGACGAACAAAACCGTGATGGCGATGGTGGTGAAGACCGAAATGCGACGGCCCATGGCTATCCTCCTTCTGGCCTGTGCGGGTCTATAGCACAGGGTATCGCTCATGCTATCATGAGAAAAACCATTATGATACGGAGGCAAGACCGTCCGGTGTCGCTTGAACCCTCTTCACATCTGCCAGGCGGATTTCAGATCACACATCGCACCCTCGGCATCTACCAAGGGAGTGCAATTGAACTGGCGTTTTGGTACCCCTCATCCGGGATGCCGGAATATGGGCTGTGCCGGTTTGCCACGAAGGAGAAAGCTGAATCGTATCGGACCTATCTCTGTTCCCCTGCCTGCCCGGAGCCGCTCGACGAGAAGGACATCACCATAGAACCCTATGACCTTGCCGCACACGAGGAACTGATCAACAACCATCCGCTACATTCTGCCTGGGAAAACCCGATCTAGCCTGCCACATTAGCTTTTCCGCAGCTTGCCAATCACGTCTAACCCTGTTTGGGTAACGATGGTATGGCGAGTAAGGGATTCGCCTGCTTGTTCAGGCAGCGACACCGACTTTACCAGAGGATTTGTCAGGCTGATCCGGTGTCTGGGCTTGGACAAAAGCAAGCAGGCGCTTGTTCTCTTGCGCAGCTCTAAGGAACTTGAAGGCGATGCCGCGAGCGCTGATAGAATGGACCATTCCGGCTACTTCAAGAGGAGACTCGGTGTCGTCAAGGGATAATCGCAGATAGAAGATGTCATTCGCATGGACCTGCGTTTCACTCTTGATGATACAGCCGCCCATCGAGAGATCGAGCACGGTTCCCTCACCACGAACCTTGCCCCCGGAGAACGAGAGGTAGAGTCGCACGGGAATCCTGAGGTGTTCGCGGCGATCGATCGGATGCGTGGAATGGTCCAGCCAAAGACGGGACGCCAGAAAGCGGTGACTGCACGATGGACAGCGGAATGGCGCCACGAAGAGGAAGGAGGCGAGATGCTCGCGTGGCGATTGCGGGTGAGACCGCAAGAGAGCGTGCTGCTGGCAGCGTGGACAGCTCAGGATGCGGCTCATATCATCGGTTCCTTCTCATTCCCGTGCTCGGACTCGCCGACAGACCGGCTCTCTCATATCCACGGATAGATGATCTCCTTCTCCCTGTCAAGAAATCGAAGGTTCCGTGCGGAAGCCATGTTGGGAGAAACAGGACCTTCATCGGTGAGCCTCGCTGTCAGCACACACACGTGTGGAAACCGCCCGGCCAGCCAGATAGCCTGTCGCCCAAGCCCATTGAAAGTTGAACCCGCCAATCCGGCCGTCGCAGTCAAGGATCTCTCCGATTAGGTAGAGACCCGGCACCAGCTTGGATTCCATCGTCCTGAAATTGACCTCTTCGAGTGGGACTCCACCAGCTGTGACCTCGGCATAGTTCCAGCCTCGATCGTGTTTGATTGGGAATTTGAACTTGGTCAGTACGGCGAGCAGACGATCTCGGTCTTTTCGCGGCAGTTGTGCGGCCGCTGTCGTGGGATCACACTCGGCGTGGGCACAGAGCGCCTCAACACATCTCTCTGGTATCTGTTGAGCCCATGTCTTCAGCAGTGATCGTCGGGGGTTGTCCTGCACCTGCTCCCTGAACCACTGCCGCACCTGCTCTTGGGTCTGACCCGGCAGGAAATTCCCATAGACGGCCACGACGTCTTTGTGCGCCTGTGCCAGGCACCAGAAGCGACTCGCGTCCATGACCACTGGCCCACTGATCCCCAAGTGGGTCCAGAGCAAACTCCCCGTCCGGCAATCGACATGACGACCCTTCACCACCGTGGTCAACTCGATGTCATGCGAGAGACCGGAGAGTGTCTGGTGAAACATCCGGTCGTCGAGCATCAGCGGCACGAGCGCCGGGACGGTGGCCGTCACATGATGGCCGAGTCGCCGGGCGAGGCTATACCCAAACCCGTCGCTCCCAGATTTGGGGACCGATCGGCCCCCGGTTGCCAAAATGACTTTCTTCGCTAGCACACTTCCATGGAGATGGTGAATGACGAAGCCGGCTTCTGAGCCGGGGTGAGAGACGATATCTGTCACTCGATGGTCTGGACAGATGGCCACGCCCAGTTTATGACAGCGATCGACAAGTGCGTTTAGGACAGTTCGCGCCTTGTCCGTGACGGGAAAGAGCTTCCCCGTCTCTTCGCGCTTGAGCGCGACCCCTAACGAGGCAAACCACGTCACGGCCTGCTCGACGGAGAACGCCGCCAGCACGTTCTTGATGATCCGGCGATTGCCAAAGTAGTCGGTGGGGGTGACGACCTCGTGCGTGACGTTACAGCGTCCTCCTCCCGACACGAGGATCTTGGCCCCGATCGTCTTCGCGCCATCGAGCAGCACGATCCTCTGCTCACGATCGCCCCTCACAGCCGTCTCTGCCGCGAAGATCGAGGCTGCCAGCCCTGCTGCGCCTGCACCGACCACCGCAACATCATGCATGTCGTCATGTATAGACATTAGAGAGTTTTAACTGCCAGTTAACACCTTATTAATCTTGCAATGTTAGAGTTTGCCTTGTGAAAGGCCGACTTGTCGGCGCTGGAACACATGAAAGCAGGGGGTGAGCACGATGACTTGTCAAAAATGCAAAGGGCTGATGGTGAAAGAGTGGCGACCGGAGTTTTCGCAGGAAGCTGCAGTGCTGCGCTGTATCAATTGCGGACTGGTCCTCGATCCATTGATTGAACAGAATCGCGTCATCCCGTTGCGTGCGAAGCAGCGGGTTCTGAATGCGGCGTAATGGTTCGTTCGAACTCGTGAGCCAGTTCGGTCGGTGCGGATGACTTACCGAATCGACCGAACGAGGCAGGTGTGGACGTTGCGCTCGTGGTTAGACCGAAAACTCCGCCCATAAGAATGTGTGATCTGAGGGGTCTTTCGCTCGCCGCGGCTCGACGTCCACCTCTACCCTGACACAGTGCCCTGCCAACGAGGCCGTCGCCAGAATATGGTCGATGCGCCAGCCTCTATTCGCTTCCAACGAGCCAGGCGCCCGGTAATCCCAAAACGTATACTGCTGCCGGTCTGGATAGAGTTTCACGAACACGTCCTGAAATCCCCACGCCAAGGTGCTTTCATACACCCGTCGCGCATCTTCGTGATAGCAGACATGCTTGAGATGTTTTTCAGGGCTGTGCACGTCCATCGGCCTCGGAGCGACATTCATGTCACCGCACCAGATAGCCGGTTTGTTCGGCGACAGATGCTTCTCAAAATACTTGCGGAGTCGATCGTACCAACCAAGCTTGTATTGATACTTGGGTGAGTCGATCTCGAAGCCCTGCGGGACATAGGTATTCACAATAGGAATCCCCTTGATCACCACGCGCAGGAGCCGCGCGTCCTCCGAATCGCCCCCATCGTCAAACCCGTAGGCTACCGCGTCCGGCTTCTCCCGGCTCAATGTCGCGACGCCGTTGTACGACTTCATTCCCCTATAGGTGATTTCGTATCCGGATTCCGCCAATGCCAGCAATGGAAACTCGCTGTCTTGGACCTTGGTTTCTTGAAGACAGAGTACATCCGGTTTCTGTTGAGCAAGCCATTCGAGCACGATCGGCAAACGCTTGCGGAGAGAATTGACGTTGAACGTGGCGACCTTCATTCAGGAACCCATCGATATCGTTACTCAGGCCGCCGCATCCTAGCAAAAGGCCCTCAGAGGAACAAGACGAGAGATCTTGCCGATGAGCAGTTGGCGGGGGAGTTGCGCTCCGAAGAAATATTCCACGCCCGATCGCGAGCCCAGAGGTTCCCAGCATAGAGCGGCCCTCAAGAGGAAAGACATCCCGAGGGCCGGGCAATCTACTGGCGCGATGGCAAGAGTTTATCGCGCGGCAGTAAGAGCAGGGGCTGCCGGAACTGCAGCCATCATGTCTTGCCCCATCGACTGAGCGTCGCCCTTGGCCTCTCTGACTTTGGCTTTTGCTGCGTCTTTGCTGCATCGAGCAGACGCCGTTCGACGTTCCGCCAGTTGTCATTGGCCCTGAGGGGAATTGCAAGAACATAGAGCCCTTACTCCTGCCTGGATTCTCTTTTACCAAGGGATTCGTAAACGGCAAGCTGTTCGGAAGCACCGTCACGCGCCCGATATAGAGATGCGAAGCTCGGCTCGGCCCGCTCTCAAGGTGCTTGTCGCAAAGATGTCATGATCCAAGATCGCGCCGCGATGACCGGCGATCTGAACGTGATCGCCAGCAGAGAAGTTCGTGCGCCCAGATGAAGACCAACCCCGCCAGCAACACAAACACCGTACTATTGCGGACGGAGACCGCCCATCGACGTGTCGCTTCCGTCGAGAGGGTCGGATTCTTTGACATCGCTTGGACGATCAACGCCCCACGATAAGGAGAAAGAGCATCAGCGTGGTGAGCTCGTCGAACACAGCTGAGCTATCGATGTGCACAACTAAGCAGGCAGGATTACCGCACCAGAACATTAATTGGCGTTGAGCGTATCATGGGTTCCCGGTACACATTCTTCGCGTTTCCACTGTTTCAGAATCTTCTGTTCGTCGAAGGTCAGGGTATAGCGATAGCAATACAACATTTCTTTGGGCCCTTCCCCAGGCTTTCCCATCAACGAGGTGGCTTGCGTGGTGGCGTTGGCCAGACCAGCAAAATGCAACGAGCTCAATTCCTTTTCGGCCAAGGGCACGCGATAGGTCCAAACCGAATCCCCCCCGAGAACAGGCTTCTTCACCGTATGGGGCGGCCCGAACTTCTCCGTCACCTCGTCTTGCGTCAGTCGATCCACACCCTTCCTGAAATAGCCGTCGCGCCACGGACCTCCGCAGGCGAGCATCGCCCCTGCGATGAGGAGCATCCAGAATGTGAACAGGTACTGATGCACTTGTTTCATAACTTAGGCTGGCCCTTGATCTCTTGCATGCGCTTCACGGAGCAATACAGCGCATAGCCTTGAGCCAACATGCCGGTGACCAGCAGGCCCAACGCCGTGTTTATCCACTGCGTTCCTGTGTCTTCCAGTCCATAGATCCCTACGACGAACCCAAGCGCGATCGCCACGATCCCCACAAATCGCGCGATCATACCTTTCGTACGCAAACTACTGGAAGCCGGACTATTGTGCATCGCCATAGCAGGGGTACGCTACACTGGATGGCGCTGCCGGTTCAACAGGGCATTGGCAAGATCCTCCCGCCTCCTCGGAAACCGTGATGCCTGAAACGGCGGTCAGTCTCAAAGCGCGAGGGAAAATAGTTGAGCGCAAGTACACAGAGTCTCTTCCTCACGCGCCCAATCGTTCGACAATGGATTCCGCCGGATAGGTCACAATTTCCGCCAGCGTGGGATGATAGTGCGGCATGCGCAGGAGATCGGCCACTGTCCCATGGTAATACATCACCGCGATCAGTTCGTGAATCAGTTCACCTGCTTCCGGGCCGACGATCTGCGCGCCAAGAATCTCACCGGTCTGAGACGCCGCGAGCAACTTTGCAAACCCCTGTGTGGCACCGAGACAGAGCGCCTTGCCATGGTCGACGAACGGATAGGAGGCCGTGAGATACGATATCTCCCCGGCCTTCGCACACGTTTCATTGAGCCCCAGCACCGCAACCTGAGGATCGGTAAAGACGACTTCGGCAGAACGCAGAATGGCCTTTGTCGGCATGCAGCCACGCAGGATACAGAATCCCCCAAGCGGACCCTGATCCACAATCGCCACGTCGGCGCCGGCATCGCGCGCGGTCCGTGCCGCGGCATAGCCCGCCGACCCACCGCCGATGACAATCACGTCATGTCTCTTGCGCGTCGAAACCTGACTCTGTGATTCCATTGGTCGTTCCCGTTTATAGTACGAAGTCAGGAATGGAAGAATACACGATGGTGCAACCTCATCGCTATCGGCACATAATGCCCAGGAATATTATGAGGTGTTGAGAGGGGCTCGGCCTTCTGAAACAGGCATGCATATGTGGTCTATCGCGCGCTCTACGACGACTGCGGGCTCTGGGTCAGACCAACGGCAATCTTCCTGGAGACCATGATCGTTGATGGTCACTCTTGTCCGCTGTTTCAATTCCTTGCTGGCCCGTAGTCCCCTCTCAGGCCCTTGCTTCTCGTTTCCGATCCTGATCCCCACTTGCCTTCAACGGTCGCCCACGCAAACTCTTCCCAGCTTAAGTACTTACTGCTAGCCTCCGATACAGACGTTACGAGGTCAGCCATGCCGATTATACGTGCGGTCGATGGCATCGTCGAAATGCATCCTGCCCTACCGGTAGCTCCACGCCCACCAGCCGCACAGGTTGTTGCGGCTAGTCGAGATGATCGCTCAAAGGGTCAGGAGCGGCAGACTGACGACCATGCAGCACGCCTTGCTCAACAGGCCTACCAGCAACAGGTCAACCAAGCCCCTGCATCGAAGCCGGCCCTCCTTGCACAGGATTTAATGACCTCGCCCGTCATATGGTTGCCGTCCGACCGTACGCTGCTGGAGGCATGGAGCCTCATGAAGCACAAGGGGATTCAACATCTTCCTGTAATGTCGATTGATGGCACGTTAGTCGGAATGGTGTCGAACTACGACCTGCTGCCCTATGCGCATGAGTTGGAATCCGTCAATTCTCCGGGACCGTCCGTCGGGCACAAACTCGCCCATGTGATGAGCAGCCGGGTCTTGTCCGCAACCCCGACGACGGATATCCGCGAGATCGCCCATGTCATGCTGGATGAACAGGTCAGTGCGATTACGATCCTCGACAGCTCCCGTCACCCGGTCGGCATTCTGACAACCAGCGATATTCTCCGGGCCATCGTCAACCGAAGCCCCCTCGATCTCCGGACGTAACCAACTCTTCAACGCTCTGATTGTCTACCACAGACTCTTGAATTTCCGCGCACCCACGTTCAAGCCCTAACAGGATGCTGCGCCCGTCCTCTTTATGGCTCATTCCGGCCAAGGGCTTTAGCCAAAAGGCTGAACCTTGCAGCTCTGTAATTCCAGGGTTTGTTCTCGTATAGTACGGAGCGGAAACGGAGACACGATGGTGCAGCCTGGCCGCTATCGGCACTACAAGAAGGGCCACGAGTACGAAGTGCTCGGTGTGGCGCGGCATTCGGAAACGGAAGAGGAGTTTGTCGTCTATCGCGCACTCTACGGCGAACGAGGGCTGTGGATCAGACCAATGGCCATGTTTCTGGAGACCGTGATGGTCGAGGGTCTTCACTGCCCACGGTTCCAACGACTCCCGGACGACCCTACAGGCTAAATGACCTTCCTCCTCGGGTGCCCTTTCATGTCCCCCATCTTGAGGGAGCAGGCTCCTCGTCACTCGCTCCCGTACTTGTCGCTCCTTGGAATACGTTCTTACGTTTCCAGGCTGTGAATGTCGAGGCCTGCGCACGACCGCGCCCTGACTTCAGGCAGATCTTCAGCCTTGAGCCTCAATGAGAGAAAAGAACAATGGCGAGACTGACACAACTCCTACTGGCTGCGTCTATCCTGACATGCCTGCCTCTCGTGAGCGAGGCTGGAGAGGTCTTCACGGGATTTCAGATCGACAACAAGAACCAGTACTTAACCTACCTCAGTGTCCGGACCCCGATCTTGCGGACGTCAGCAAGCTCCGGTTTGTTTGTTCAGGTTACGACTGGGGGGTTCGGCTATAGCTTTAAGACCAACGGGCAACTCCTGGATGCCAACATCCAGTCTCTTGTCCCATCGCTCGGCATCACCAAAACACTCGGTAGTTGGATGCTCTCGGCCCTAGTCGGTCCCCAGCTGCGCCGAATCGAAGAACAGCGGCTGAACGCGAATAACACGATCACCTATCATCAGGCCGGCGTGTATGGCCAACTTGAAGCGTTCTACTGGCATGAGAAATGGAACCTCCTCGCCATAGGGTCATACGCTGACCTCGATAATTTCTTCTGGAGCCGGTTGCGAGGAAAGGCTCTGGTCTATAAACCCGAGACGAGCTGTTGCGCAACGTATGTTGGCTGGGACGTAACCGGAATGGGTAATGCCGGTTTCCGAGGGGTCATGACCGGACCCGTCGGCGAAGTTCAGGTCGGTAACGTGTTTGTGCTCGCCAGGGGTGGGTACCAACACAACACAACCTTCTACAGCGGCACCTATGGAGGATTTGAGACCTACTTCCCCTTCTAGCCCGCAGAATGCTGAAAAATCCCTCCAGCTTTGTTCTCGCATCGCTCAGAGACTCAACGTACCGCAAGGGTACGCCTCGCCTCCTCGCTCGCTGCGGCCGCGCTGGACGGTCTTTTTGAGCATCCTGCATGGGAGTACTCCTATCATTCCAGGCTTGCAAGCCAGTGAAATTTCGACGTACCTAGAATCTTTTCCGCAGCCTGCTAGACTCCTGGCCAGTCAGGTCAACCAGGTCCATTGCGAAAAGGTCGCAGCCTGCCCGACTCTCTGTCCCTCTGCATCCACGACATTCCAGATGAGAGCGTTCTCGACGAGAAAGCGGCGTCCTGTTGAAGCAATTCTCACACCTTGATAGGTATCGAGATACCCGCGAGATCTGGCCTGCTCCAACATCCATTCCCGCTCGGCTCGATTGACCGGCTCCGTTGTGAGCCGCGACGGGGTCTTCATGAGCTGCTCCCAGGTCAGCTCCCACAGCTCCAACGCGACTTGATTGCCGTAATTGAGGAGAGGATCCTCTTCCATCCCGTGGGATACGACGACAAAGGGGGACTGGAACAGCGCATGGGCCTGATAGTCCGGACCGCCCACTCGTTCGAGCAGTTCACGCCCGGTCCAGTGACGGAAACTGTTGAGGAGCAGTTGCGACCACTCCATGACGGCAGGATCGGTCCATATCTGAGAGGTCACGGCACAACCCTCTGGTGCAGCCGCAGGGAAGGGGCCTCGTACCCACCGACCAGGCGGTGTACCACGTCCGGTCGGTCAACGCAAGAATATGGTGAGGACTCTTGTACAGACCATGGGAGGACTCTGTATAATGTGGCCTCCCCTCGAATGAACGCGTTCGAGGGAGGCCGATCTTTGGGGAGCATCTATGGCCGCTCAAACCCTCTTCGACAAAATCTGGGAGACTCACGTCGTCCGTGCGGAGCCGGACGGGACCACTCTGCTCTATATCGATCGTCAGTTGGTCCACGAAGTGACATCGCCGCAGGCGTTTGAAGGACTCAAACTCTCTGGCCGCCGGCCTCGACGTCCTGGCGCCACATTGGCGGTGCCGGATCACAACGTCCCAACCACAGACCGGACCCTTGGCATCGCCGATCCCCTCAGTGCAAAACAGATCCAGACGCTGGAGGAGAATTGCCGTGACTTCGGCATTACGCTCTTCGGCATGAACGACATCCGCCAAGGCGTGGTGCACGTGATCGGACCCGAACAGGGCTTTACCCTGCCGGGAACGACCATCGTGTGTGGCGACTCGCACACGTCGACGCATGGAGCGTTCGGCGCATTGGCCTTCGGTATCGGCACCAGTGAAGTGGAGCATGTGCTGGCCACCCAGTGCTTGGTGCAGAAACGGCCCAAGACCATGGAGATTCGCGTCGACGGGGTACTGTCGAGTCTCTGTTCGGCAAAGGATGTGATTCTGGCCATCATCGGAAAAATCGGCACAGCTGGCGGAACCGGCTATGTCATCGAATACACTGGCTCGGCAATCCGCGCCCTCAGCATGGAAGGGCGCATGACGCTCTGCAATATGTCGATCGAGGGCGGCGCACGGGCCGGGATGGTGGCGCCGGACGAAAACACCATCGCCTATGTCAAAGGGCGTCCGTTGGCCCCGAAGGGAGAGCTGTTCGAGCAGGCCGTACAAGACTGGCGGCAGCTCAAGACCGATGCGAATGCGACGTACGATACGACCGTCACGATGCGGGCCGAGGACATCGCGCCGCAAGTCAGCTGGGGCACAAGTCCCGGGATGGTGACCGGCATCGATCAACGAGTGCCGGACCCGCGTACGATCTTCGACGAGAACCAACGCCAGGCTACTGCGAGGGCGTTGGAATACATGGGCCTCATTCCGAACATGCCGATGACCGATATCGCCATCGACAAAGTCTTCATCGGATCCTGCACGAATGCGCGCATCGAAGATCTCCGCCTGGCTGCGAGCTTGGCGAAGGGTAAGCATGTCGCGAAGACCGTTCATGCGATGGTCGTGCCCGGTTCCGGCCTCGTCAAGCAGCAGGCCGAACAGGAAGGGCTCGACCGACTATTCAAAGAAGCAGGATTCGAGTGGCGGGAAGCCGGCTGTAGCATGTGCCTGGCGATGAATGCCGACGTGCTTCAGCCCGGAGAGCGCTGCGCCTCGACCAGCAATCGAAACTTCGAAGGGCGCCAGGGGGCCGGCGGACGCACCCATCTCGTATCGCCGGCGATGGCAGTCGCCGCGGCGGTCGAGGGGCACTTTGTCGATATCCGAACCTGGAAATAGAGGACTTATGCAAGCCTTTACCACCCTGACGGGTCTGGTTGCTCCACTTGACCGCGTCAATGTCGATACCGATCAAATCATCCCGAAGCAATTTCTGAAGACGATTAAGCGGACCGGGCTCCGGGAAGGGCTGTTCTACGATTGGCGCAAGCAAAAGAATGGGTCACAGGATCCGGAGTTTTTTTTGAATCAACCGCGCTTCCAGGGGGCGACGATTCTTCTGACGCGCGATAATTTCGGGTGCGGATCGTCGCGTGAACATGCCCCATGGGCGCTCCTTGACCAGGGATTCCGTTGTATCATCGCGTCGAGCTTTGCCGACATCTTCTACAACAATTGTTTCCAAAACGGCATGTTGCCGATCGTGCTAAAGGCCGACGAAGTTCTGGCGATGATGCAAGACGTCCTGGCGACGCCCGGGTACCAACTGACAGTGGATCTTGGAAACCAGACAGTGACCGCCCCGGACGGCGCCTGCTCTCGTTTTGAAATCGATCCCTTCAGAAAGGACTGCTTGTATCGGGGTCTCGACGCCATCGGATTGACCTTGCAACACGAGACGACCATTGCTTCCTATGAGGCTCGACGAAAGACCGAAGCCCCCTGGTTATTCACGGATCTTCGCTAGGAGCCCGTCCGATATGGTCTTCGTAACGAGGCGAAGGAGATGCGACCAGATGCAAGGCCGCAGGCCCGGAAAAACCGGAGGCGTATTCACTGGAATACGTTGAGGATTTTTCAGGGCCGAGAACGACGCAGATGGTCGCGGATCGTTCGCCGCAGTAGAATGGTCCATGTCGGACAGGCTCCTATATCCAAGGTGAAGCTTGATGATAAAGCTGTTTGTGCTGTTCCTGTTCTTTATCGGCGCGGCTTATCTACTCGTCGCCTTCAATTACAGTTACTCCGACGGCAGTCGAGCCGGCTATATTCAGAAATTTTCCCACAAAGGCTGGATCTGCAAGACGAACGAAGGGGAGCTGGCCATGACCACGGTGCCCGGTCTCGCTCCAGTATTGTGGTCCTTCTCGGTCAGGGATGAAAAAGTGGCATCCCTGCTCACGCAGGCCATGGGAAAACGATTGGTCCTGCACTACAAAGAGTATCGCTATCTCCCTACGACTTGCTTCGGAGAGACAGCCTATTTCGTCGATCGCGTCGAGATCACTGAATAAACTCCCGCCTTTTGGTCTCTCCTTCCGGCACGCCCGAGCGCCTACCTCGCTCTAATCACCGAGGCCTCAAGGCTGATTCACATTCATGCCATCACGGACACACCAACTTGGGACACTGTGGGCCCAATTGATGAAAGTCGCGCCGCCGCCTAATCCGAAATGCACGGCCCACGAACCCTTGGCGTCCTCATCGACCCTCGTCGCTGACCAATAGACGGTTGACTGGACCGTCAGAAACGGATGGCCCGGCGAAAGAGTCGGACCCGGAGGAGCTATGGAGGGGTCCACCAGACTCGTCAGCTCCTCGAGCGATGGCAGCCGCCAGCCTTTTTGCCCCCCGACATTCTTCTCAATGCAGGTACGGCGAGCCACGATCCATCTGGCGCTCGTTGTCTGCGGTGACCGCTCCCAGATCAAGCCGGTTTCTTTATCCAACACCGCCTCGCTGTTGAAAGCCGGCAGGATGACAAACCGCTGTGCTGCAGGCAGGGTTTTGTCCCGGTTCTGGATGACGCCCGACTGATCGGCCGGCACTCCTTGCACGCCCGCTTGCGCCTCTGCACCGCCACAGACCACCAGGAACAGCCCGCTCAGCACTAGCGCGCCCATCGTGACAGTGAAAAACCGTCGTCTCTTCATCGCTCCTTCTCTCAACCCGCATAAATCAGGCTTCTAAATCCACTTCTTTCCTTTGAAAAATCCAAGCATGGCAATCACGATCGTCACCATCAGTCCAAGTACCAGCGGGTAGCCCCATTCCCATTTCAGCTCCGGCATATGCTCGAAGTTCATCCCGTAGATACCAACGATAAAGGTCAGGGGCATGAAAATCGTCGTGATGATCGTCAGCACCTTCATCACAGCGTTCAGCCGATAGCTGATGCTCGACAGATAGATATCGAGACTGGCTGAGACCATTTCGCGAAGCGTCTCGATGGTATCCACGATCTGAACCACGTGATCGTATACATCGCGGAAGAATACCTTTATCGATTCCTGTAAGAAGGGGCATTCTGATCGGGAGAGATTGTTCGTCGCTTCACGGAGTGGCCACACCGCCCGCCGCAGAAACAGCAACTGCCGTTTGAGGTCGTGGATCTTGTGCAGCGTCTCCGGCTTGGGATCGCTGACCACCAGATCTTGCAGCGCTTCGATCTTCTCACCGAGCGCCTCCAGCACCTCGAAGTATTGATCGACAATGGCATCGACCAGCGCATAGAGCAGGTAGTCGGCTCCAGACTGCCGCAAGCGTCCCTTACCCCCACGAAGACGATCCCGCACAGGTGTGAAGACATCGGCTCCGTTTTCCTGAAAGGACAGGACAAAGTTCGGCCCGAAGACCAGACTCACCTGTTCGACGACGATCTCCTGTCGGTCGGTGACCGAAAGCATCTTCATCACGAGGAATAGGCGGCTCTCATAGTCGTCGAGTTTCGGGCGCTGATCGGTGTTGGCAATGTCTTCGAGGAGAAGGGGATGAAGCTGGAACTGCTTCCCGAACGATTCCAGAATGTCCATCCTGTGGACGCCCCCGACATCTACCCAGGTGACGGACTCATCGGTCGGTGGTGCAAGCTCTTCGAACGACAAATCCTGGCGTTCGTCGCAGTGAGTGCCGGCGTAGTTAAAGACCGTGATCGTGACCTTGGCCGGTTTTTTCTCACCGATATGGACAAGCGTGCCTGGGGGGAGCCCCGTTTTTCTGGATCGTTTCTGGACCAGCTTCATAGTAGAGACCTCGCAGGACCTCCTGCTTGTACGCAGGTTCTCTGCGATGGTCAAGAGAATCATTCTACGCTGGTCGCCGGACGCCGTCTTTACGCTTTGCTGATCCTGCAAGACCTGCTACTCTTCCTGATCCACGCTACGAGGCATTCAACATGGAACGAGAATTGGCAACGTTGGTCGAATCGATCCGGAACGCCGGTACGAAGGTGCGTGAACTGGTCGGGGTTGGGTTCGAGGTGCAAACGAAGTCAGACCATTCGCCGGTCACCACCGTGGATCATGCGGTCAACCGCATTCTGCATGAGATGCAGCGCCAGGAATTTCCACAGGATGGATGGCTCTCGGAAGAGTCGCCCGACGATCCGGCTCGACTCACAAACCGGCGTGTCTGGATTGTGGACCCTATCGACGGCACAAAGGCCTTGATGAATCGGATGCCGGAGTTCTGTATCTCTGCAGCGTTGATTGAACGAGGCGCACCGGTCGTCGCCGCGATCCTCAATCCCTCGACCGACGAACTCTTCACCGCGGTGCGCGGCGGCGGACTCTTCATGAACGGCACACGTGTCACCCCCTCCCCAGCTCATGCGTTCGATCCGGTCATCATGGTCAATGCATGGGAATTCCGGATCGGCCGATGGTCGACACTCGCCGAGACCGCTCGGTGCCGCCCCATGTACTCCATTGCTAACGCACTGGCCCTGGTCGCTGCGGGTCGCGTCCAGGCTGCCTTCACCATAGAGCCGGAGAACGAATGGGATCTTGCGGCCGGAGTCCTGCTCATCGAAGAAAGCGGCGGCGCCATCAGCGACGCGGAGGGGAAACCCTTCTCCTTCAATCAACCGATACCGAGATTTCGTGGCGTCATCGCTGTGGCTGCCACAGCCGATAAGAGCCTGCATGCCAACCTCCAGACCCACGCCAACCGTGTCAGCTCGAAATCAGAGCGGAAGCGAGCCGCTCCATGACCATCGCCCTGTTGGGTCGAGCCATCGAAAAATGACTCCGATCAGCCGGTCATCTTCGAGGTTGCCAATCTAATGCTCGTAGCCACAGCCTTCCCCCGCAAGCCCATTGCCAGTTCCCGCTTCCGATAAGCTCGCAAAGGATCGCGCCTCTTTTTTGATATTCGTTGAGAACAACGAAAATGCTTCTATACTGACAGTGGTGACGATCTGCGGTGCGACCTAAATGGACATCTATCCCCTTCCGGAGCCCACATAATAGGAACCATGCAGAAGCTGGCCCACAAAACCATCGAACCACATGCCTACGACTCCTTGATCTATGAAGGCTTCATCCGCCAGGGGGATCTCGTGAAAGCCATTCAGGAGTCCTTGCAGGGCTCGACCGACTTGGAAGGTCTGCTGATCGAGAAATACCGAGTCCCGAAAGCGGTGCTCGGTAAAACACTGAGCGCGTTCTTCGATTGCCCCTATATTCCATACGACGAACGAACCCTGGCCGATCCTCAGCTCCTCAGTACTCTCAGTCACGATTACCTTCGCAGACATCACTGGCTCCCGCTGAAGCAGCAGGGTGATATTCTGGATGTCCTGATCGACAACCCCCATGATCTCGATAGGGGTCATGATATCAAGCGATCATTCCCCGGCCTGACGATACGGTATGCCTTGGGCCTGCGGCGTGACATCGAGCGGTTCCTCAACGCCACGATCGGAGACACCGATAGCGGGTCCATTGCGGACACATTGGGCGAGCTGGTCAACGACGCTCATCAGGAGCAGTCTTTCGACATCGACTCCGACGGCATTGATGAGAACGATTCCGCGATCGTACGGCTCGCGAGTCAGATCATTGTCGAGGCATACCGACATGATGCGTCCGATATCCATATCGAACCGTACTCGGATCGCAAGGAAACAGCCATTCGTTTTCGGGTAGATGGCACATGTTCCACCTATATGCGGATTCCCGCGATCTATCGCCGAGCCCTAGTTTCCCGTATCAAGATCATGTCCAATCTGGACATTTCAGAACGCCGGAAACCGCAGGACGGGAAGATCCGGTTCAAGCTGAACCAGGATAGGGAAATTGAACTACGGGTGGCGACACTGCCGACCGCCGGCAACAATGAAGACATCGTCATGCGGTTGCTCTCGGCAAAGGAGCCTCTCCCTCTCGATGCTATGGAGTTTGCTCCAGCCACGCTCACGACGCTCCTGGAAATCGCAGAGAAACCGCATGGCATCATCTTGTGCGTGGGCCCTACCGGATCCGGAAAGACGACGACCCTGCACGCCCTGCTTCGCTATCTCAACACAGACGAACGGAAAATCTGGACAGCGGAAGATCCTATCGAGATCACCCAGGAAGGCCTCCGGCAGGTGCAGGTCCATCCCAAAATCGGGTTTACCTTTGCCGCCGCCATGCGATCGTTCTTACGAGCCGACCCGGATGTCATCATGATCGGTGAGATGCGGGACAAGGAAACAGCCGATGTGGCCATTGAGGCTTCGCTGACCGGCCACTTGGTCTTGAGCACATTACATACGAATGGGGCGGTCGAAACTGTGGTCCGCCTCCTTGACCTGGGATGCGACTCCTTCAATTTCGCCGATGCCATGCAGGGAGTGCTCGCCAAACGCCTCTGCAAACGGATCTGCGTCAATTGTAAAGAGCCATACCGTCCAACGGCGCAAGAGTACGATAAACTGGTACACGGGTACGGTGGACAGGCCTGGGAAGGGCTCGGAGTAGGCAATCGCGAGGACTTTCAGCTCTATCGAGGCCGGGGGTGTGACGCCTGCAACCAGACAGGCCTCAAAGGCCGGGTCGCCTTGCACGAACTCCTGAGCGGATCGGATGAACTGCGAAACCTGATTCAAAACCGCGCCAAAACGACGGAGATGCAGCGCCTGGCCGAGAAGGAAGGGATGGTGACGCTCGTGCAAGACGGAATTCTGAAAGTACTCGCCGGCCTGACCACATATGAGCAAGTCCGGGCCGTCGCCATGAAATAGCCGCGTGAATCTTGTTGTGGACCCCTGCGCTCAGGTTGTTGATTCCAGCGCCTTGACGAACTGCTTCAGCCGCTCCCCTTCTTCAGCACGAATCTTGATAAACTCAACACCGAACCTCCTCGCGGAAACCCACCGAACTGCGGCCAGATCGACCTGGACCGGCTCATCTCGCTCCCGGAGTTGCATTGTCAATTGCAGATAGACTGCTGCGCCAGCCACAGTGTCCGACGTGATAGCGCAACCCTCCGCAGACAAATTGAGGATAGTGCCCCCGTCGGAAAGCTGGTCTCCACTGAACGACACAGGAAGTTGCACTGCGAATCGGGTATGTTTACGTCCTTCCATGAGACTCCCTGCAGATCATCGTCTATGGCGCGAGAAACTATTCACGGCGCCGATGGCGTATCACCGTGATTGATGAGATCGGTCTTCCTGCCGAGAGGACACGTTCCGTAAATCCACATCTCGGTCTTTCGCATTCTAACAGGATACTAACCAAGCCGCGCAAGCCGCCGGCAAGCGTCGTCGATGTCGGAATCGATTTTCGCATAGCTAAATCGAATGAACTCCCTCCCATCAGCCCCGGAAAAGAAGGCTTCACCCGGCACGCCGGCCAAACCGATCGTCTCAAGGAGAAACATTGCCCGTTCTTTTCCCGTTGTGCCGGGCAAGCGTGACGCATCGGCCAGCACATAGTAGGCGCCCTGTGGAATCGACGGCGTCAGACCGGCCTTCGCCAAGGCTTGGCAGAACCGATCGCGCTTCTGTTCATAGTCACGCGCCAAATCGCGGTAGAACGAATCCGGAAGTTCCTGGATGCCCACCGCCACCCCTGCCTGCAATGGCGTCGGAGCACAGACATAGAGCAGGTCGTTCATGGCTCCGATCGCCTGCGCCCACCGCGCTGCTGCGGCACTGTAGCCAATGCGCCAGCCGGTGATACTAAAGGTTTTGGAGTACCCGCTGATGGTAATCGTACGGTCGGCCATGCCCGGTAAGGTTGCGAAGCTCACATGTGTCCGACCGTCGTACAGAAAGTATTCGTAGATTTCGTCGGTGAACACGAACAAATCGTGCTGTTGTGCGATCGCAGCAATGCTCTCCAATTCTTTTCTGCTGAACACCTTCCCGGATGGATTGCCAGGTGAATTCACAATGATCGCCTTGGTTCGAGACGAGATCGCGCGCTCAACCTCGGCTGTGGAAAAAGCCCAGTCGGGAGCCCGCATCTTCACCGTCACAGGAACCGCCTCAACCGCCAGCAGCGCACTGATGTGATACTGGTAATAGGGCTCGAAGAGGACGACCTCGTCGCCAGGATTGAGCAGCGCCAGGCAAGCACAATGAAAGGATCCGGTGGCTCCCGCGCTGACCGTCACGTCCGTTTCCGGATCAGCCACGATGCCGTTGTACTGCGCGAGCTTCTTGGCGATCGCCTGCCGCAGTTCAGACAATCCATCGAACCGCGAATAGACATTATTCCCGTGCTCCATCGCCTGCGCGGCGGCTCGAAGCACCACTGGTGGAGCCGGCGTATCGCAGACCCCTTGTGCCATGTTGAGGCCCTTTGCCTGGACACAGGCTTGGGTCATCGCTCGAATCTCCGAATGGGCCAATGCGGCCATTCGTTGGTTGATATGCCGTTTCATCATCGCACCCCTCCTAGATCATAGAGCTTTCTTTTCGCAGAGCCGTTCTAGGCAGGTCAAGCCTTCTTTTTACGCAGACCGTGAACAGGTCGGTTCAGATGCGATTGCGGATTACGAGGTTTTTGTTACTTACATAAACTATTTGGCTATACTGAGATCAAGACCCTGTTGTTCCCTCTTCCGGGTTACTCCACTTGAGGAAGGCAGGCCAACAACATGTCCGGTAAAGTGGTCTTACGGTCGATGTATTTCTTCTCTGGGTGATTGAGTGAAAGGACGTAATTCGTGAACACGCAGGACCCCGGATCCACCCGAGCTTCGAGTTCTGAACACGAGACCGTGATGGCGGAACGTCGAGGCCGCCGTCTCAGTCTGAATTGCCGTCTATTCTTTTTTGGAGAGAATGATTTTGAGGGCGAGGCGACGGTTCTCGATCTCTCCACGAACGGTTGTCAGGCGACGTCCCTTACCCAGGTTCGGGTCGGCATGGTGCTCCGTCTATCCCTGTTCCTTGACGACCAGAAATGGCCGCTACGTATCGACGAAGCCCAGGTGCGGTGGGTCAACGGCGAAAAATTCGGTCTTGAGTTGACGGGAATCAGGCCGGCCCAACGAGAACGAGTACGAGCCATCATTATGAAGGCCAAGCTCTAAGAAACCGCTAGCCTAGATCCTTCCTTCACTCCAGATGTCTTTCCTTATCTCTACCGCGTGAAAGGGAATCTTCCCCCTCGTACCACCACCCCGTGTCACGACCCATTCTTTTCGTTCTTGGGAGAAGACGGTGGGTGAGAACGGAACACCTCATAGTACCGTAGTACTTTTCTCACGTAGGCGCGGGTTTCTCGAATGGGCGGAACTTTGTGGTCTTTGACCCGGTGGACCCCGGCATTATAGGCCGCCAAGGCCAAGGGAAGATCGCCTTGGTAGAGGTTCAGCAGATGCCGCAGCTGCTTGGCGCCTCCGCGGATATTCTGGATGGAATCGTAGGAGTCGCTCACACGCAACGTGGCCGCGGTAGCAGGTGTCAGCTGCATCAAGCCCACTGCACCTTTAGGAGACACGGCATGCTGGCGAAAATCTGATTCGGTCTTGATGACCGCGCGCAGCAGGGCAGGATCAAGACGATACTTCTTGGCGTACCACTCGATGGCCCGACGGATTTCCTGTTTAGAATACCGAGGGTAGGCGCCGTCGTAATCGGGACGCGTCGGCGTCGGAACGGCGGCAATCAGCAGACACAGCATCACCAGCGCACAGACGGTGGTGCGCAGCAGGCGTGAACAGAGCAGTCCGCTCCTGGTGTTGTCGGTGGCCATGGTGTGTTACATCCCTGTGCACGAAGCAACCTTCATAGAAGCCTGTAAGGTCTCAAGATCCATGCCCGGATGAGGCTCCACTAACGTGCTGATGGCACAGGGAAAACGGCAGATATGCCACAGCGCTTACTATGGCCTAATGTGCTCGGAATGGACGTTTGAGAACTGTTGCCTCTACCCGCGAGCTGGCGCAGGTTTTCGAGGGCGCGGACTTCTCGGAAGTTTTCAAAGGGAGAATCAGGGGCAATTACGCGGGATGCTCAAAAAGTTCGTCCAGCAAGGCCGCAGCGAGTGAAGATCCGGAGGAGGTACCGACCGCACTTCGTGTGGACCGTTCGCCCGTAAAATGGATCTTGGCGAACGGAAAAGCTCCTCCAGTGCCTCCGATCTCCGAGTGACTCTTCCTCAACGTTGAGGATCTGAACGATGCGAGAACGATGCACGGGCATAGGCGCGTCTCGGCGCGCCAGGGTTGGGAGGGTGAGAAGGGCGACTTTTTCAGCCTCCCGCTAGAGGAGCTCGCCAATCAGCTTGACCGCCTCTTCCGGCGAGGCAGCGGCATAGACGAGATGCGGCGCGAGGTTTTTGAACAGGCCCACTCCGGCTTTGTCGGCTCCCAACAATATTACGGTCTTCTTTGCCTTCAGCGCCAACGCAACCTCTGAGACCGTTCCAGTGCCGCCGAGCCCACAGGCCACGATGACATCGCTGGACATCACATTCACATTGTTGCGCGCCTGTCCCAAATCCGTGACGATCGCTACGTCCACATATCGAGACACCTGCGTTTTGCCATCCGGAAGAATCCCGATCGTCAAGCTGCCGGGCACCGACTTCGCCCCCTCGCTGGCCGCGTCCATCACGCCGCTCGCGCGTCCTCCTGTCAACACCACCCACCCTTGACGCGCGATGAGTTCTCCCAAGGTTTTGGCGTCGGCCAATTCTCTAGTGCCGGCCTTGGCCGGACCCATAACACCGATCATAGGCTTTCTAGTCGATTGTCGGATCGGACGTTTCACGGACTGTACCTCTCTGGACAAAGATGTCGGTACAAGTTGCTGGGTCAGAAATATACACTGAGGGTGGGGGGCTTGTCGCGGGATCCTTACGAAGGGTCAGATGAAAGGATACGCAGCACAGCTTATGTTAGGGCTTTCCCCACAATGCTTCCAGCCGCTGGGCGCGGCCGCAATTGTATTTGTAGAATTTGTAGCGGACGGGATTCTTTTTGTAGTAGTCCTGATGGTACTCCTCGGCGGGATAGAACTGTGAAGCCATCACAATCTGCGTGACGATCGGCTCTGTGAATCGTCTCGATTGCTCGATTGCCTGTTTGGAGGTGTCTGACGCATGTTTCTCTTCGTCGGTCTGAAAGAAAATGGCGGAGCGATATTGGCTGCCGTGATCGCAGAACTGTGTGTTTGGTGTAACGGGATCCACGTTGTGCCAGAAAGCTTCCAGTAACTTCTGGTAGCTCACTTTGCTTGGGTCATAGACCACCTCGACCGATTCGGCATGCCCCGTTCGTCCAGCGGACACCTCTTCATAGCTCGGATTGGCGACCGTCCCCCCCATATATCCCGAGGTCGCAGACAGCACCCCCTCAACCTTCTCGAAGGCTTCCTCCATGCACCAGAAACAACCCCCTGCGAAGTAAGCCTTGCCCGAAGTCGCATTCGCCGCAGCCAGACTGGTCGATTGTATGTTCCAGGTTCCGATTAGGAGAACGGCCACAGTAAAAACTGATAGAGCGATTTGTCTTCTCATGGGGCGGCCCTCCTCACTGACTCAGTCGACTAGCTTGATAAAGTCTTACACCTCACACAGCGAGACTTGCGAGAAAAGCGGGACGGGCGAGACGAGGGAGAGGTCGAGGTTCCCGAAACTTCGAACTTCTGGTCGCGCCTGTCGCGCACGTCTTGCTTGTCTCGCTCACGCTTCACATTCGAGATGCAGCCGGAATGAAGTCGGCATGGGCCCAGGCCTTCTTGAACCGATCTTCGGCCTCGGCCGCCTGGTCATCCTTCTGTTGGGCTCGGAGGCTCTGGATCAATCCGATCAGCGCCCACCCGTTGTCCGGATATCGCAGAAGGTCCTCGCGATAGACCGCTTCAGCTTCGGACGGGCGACCGGCCAGCAAGAGCGCTGGCCCCAAATGATGCCGCACGGACAACGGCCAGAGAGGCGGCTCCGAGTATGGAAGCGCCTCTTCAGTTTTGATCGCGCCCTCGAACAGTCTGATCGCGTCGTCATAGCGCTGGCGGTGGGCAGCAATCTCCCCTGATAGGACCCGCTCAGCAATCTTGAGAAGCGCCCGCTCGATTTTTTCTTCCGTCGTGCGATCCCGTCGGATCTGCTTCGTAAGGCCGGCAAGGACAACATGTTCACCCTCAGCCCCAGGGAGTCGGCCGGTTGAAACAAGGGCCAGCCCTCGCCCCAGCCTCCACATCCCTTCCATCAAACGCAACCCCTTGGGCGGCGGAGGTTCCCTGAGCAACTCCTCCCACCGACCGAACCGAATCATCGAAAAGATTGGCGTCGGGAGGTAGAGCTCCTTTGACCGGTCTTTGCTCGCTTCCTCCACTGTAATGGTCGCCGTCAAGTCGCGAGCAGTTTTCATCGCTTCGACATTACGCCCCTCCATCGCCAGGGATGCCCAGAGAAAATGTAGATTGTGTTTGTAATAGCCATCGGCATACTCGCCGGTTGGGTGTTGACTGGCCATGTACTGCTCATCGACGTGAGCTGCCTGCTGATTCCGTTCCACCGCTTCGTGGTACCTCCCGACCCGCATGTAAATATGTGCAGGCATATGAACGAGATGGCCGGCGCCCGGCATGAGACTCGGCAGCCGTTCCGCGCAGGGCAAGGCCCGTTCCGGCTCCAATGACGCCTCAACCGCATGCAGGTAGTAGTGGCAGGCCCCTGGATGATCAGGGTTTCGCGCGAGCACGGACTCGAGCGTAGCAACGATCTCGTCTGTGCCAGGCTGCGGTCGCCCATCCGGTTTCCAAAAATCCCAGGGCCGCAAATCCATCAGCGCCTCCGCAAACAGCGTGGCCGCATCATCGTCGTCGGGGAATTGCTGCGCCATCGATCGCATGGCCTTCGCATAGGCCTCATCGAGTCCCTTGCGGTTAGCTCCCTTCCGACTCACGTACCGCGTGACCAACGCTTCGATATAGGCCTTTTCTCCACGAGTTGCGTGATCTGCCAGTTGTCGAGCCTTTTGTACCATCTCGACGGCGCGACGTTCGTGTTTCTTTTCCATCGCACCATTGATGTTGGGGCCGAGTGCCAGAGCAATTCCCCAATAGGGCATGGGCGCCTGAGGGTCCTGTTGGGTCGCAGCCTCAAACGACCGGATTGCTTCTTCGTGGTTGAAGGCATAGATGAGTCGGAGCCCCTGATCGAAAGACCGTTGGGCCTGTTCCGATTGGGTGGTGATGGGGTGATGGAGCGAACCTAGATTGTCGAAGAGCGGCGGATCAGCGGTCTGTTCGGCAGGCGCGGCATCCGCCGATGAGAACATCGCAAGGCAGTAGATCATACCTCCAACCAAGAGCGCAGCGAACATCGACCCCCTCCCAACCTGCATGATCCTGTTTATCCGGCCTAGGCTTGAATCACTGTGATCCTTCGCCTGAATCAATGTTTCGAATAAGGATTGCGCGGCTTCTGTCATCCACAAAGACTTCGATCCGATCCCCGACATGGGCTGGTCGATCGATTCGAGGATTTTCGTCATGCGCCACGCGACGTTCGATGCCGCTGATTTCCTGAAGCACATAGGTCCCGCCCTCGACCGCCGTCACCTGGCCTGTAAAAGAAAAGATATGCGCTGTGGTATTGGGAGCCGCACATCGCCGGTCTGTTGGGCTCCTAGCGTGCCCTGCACAATCCCTTGTCCAAGATCCTCTTGCGTCGAAGTTCTCGCGATGTTGCAGCCCGCTCCCAGTAGGCTAGCCCCCAGCACTGCCATGAAGCACCACCTTGTCATCCACATCGTGTCCACCGCCCTTCTTGTCCTTTCATATCGGACGAACTTCAGAATCGGGTGACGCTGGAAAAGTTGAAGTCGCGGAGCGTCATCGCCGGCACGAGAAGCTTGCTGGTTTCGGACGTGATCGCTTCAGCCGGACTGGTGAAGGCCGCGATCCGGTTGAAAACTCGCAGCGGGCTCTCGTGAAACCGAAAGTTCTTCACCGCCGACACGATCGCTCCATTCTCGACGAGAAACGTGCCGTCTCTGGTCATACCGGTCAGGGTGAGATCGGTTGGATTGACCGTTCGGATATACCAGAAGTTCGTTACGAGGATGGCGCGCTCGGTGCTCTTGATCAACTCTTGTAGCGTCGGCAAGGACGACCCTCTTCCCGAGAGGCAGGGAGCATCGAGCGTGGGGATCCTGTCGATCCCTCGCCCCTTCGCGGTAAACCGATCGTACCTGAGCTGTGTGAGTGCCCCATCTGCAATCCAGTCGGATGCCACGGTCGGCAATCCATCTGTGGTGAACCCAACACCCAAGAGATCCTCGTGCGCCGGCAGATTGCGAAGCGTCAATCGCTTGTCGACGATCGACTGGCCCAATTTGCCTGTCAATGCACTCGTGCCTTTCTCGTAGGACTTCGCATCGAGCGCCCAGAGCAGCGAGGACCACAGCCCCGCGACGGCAGCCGGCTCAAGAATCACGGTATAGCGCCCTGGCGGAAGCTCGCGCACCTCCAGGCCCCGCTTGGCCTTATCGATCGCAGTGAGTGTCCGCTCCTGGACCCTCAGATGATCGATGGACCGATGGGCCGCTGCACCCCAGCCAGTGGCCTCACCGGCCTGAACTGTGAGGCTGAATCGTGCATCGGTTCGTTCTTCGTGGGCGAAGAGTCCCGTACTCGCGGCCGCACCGACCGTCTCAATCGACGAGGACACAATACCGGCTGCGCCAAGATTTTCCATCCGGCATTGCCCGATCGCCTCGTTCGTATATTCCAGCCGACGGGCCGGCCCGGCCGCGGCAGTTTCTGGTCGCGTTGTAGGAGTCTTCAAATATTGCTGTGGTTCCACCGGTGGGAGATATTCCGGATCGTCCGGCGACAGGTGCGCGATCTGCGTGGCTCTGATCACTGCCTCTTGCACAGCCCCCGCGGTAAAGTCCGTCGTGCCGGCGGTGCCTTGACGCCGGCCGAACGCCACCGTCACACTCAAAGACCCGCGCCTCGTATCGACGTTCTGGATAATCTGATTGTTCGCAAACCGCGTCGTCCCGCTCTGCTGATCGTGCAACGAAACAAGCGTGTGGTCGCCGGTCGAACATTTCAGGGCCTGCTCTGCGATAAATTTGAACTCGTCCCGGCTTGTCAGTTTCGGCCAGGTCTTGTGGCCGGTCGTACTCATGATCCGGACCGCCCCTCGATGACGTTCACGTTGCGGAACCGCGCATGTGACGCCGCGTGGGTCATCCAGCCGGACTGACCCGGCTGGCCCTTGCCACAGGTGATAAACCCATACCGTTGGCGGTGCGACCGATTCGCAACGCCATCGCAGCTGCCCCAGAACTCCGGCGTGATTCCATGGTAGACGACATCGCGGATCATGTGGGTCCGTTTCCCTTTCTCGATCAGCCAAAATGCGTCGCCGCCGAACTGGAAGTTATACCGTCGTTGATCGATGCTGTAGGATCCGTGGCCTTCGATGTAGATGCCGCGTTTCACATCGGCGAGCAGCTCGTCGAGGGTGGCAGCGCCCGGCTCAAGGCCGATGTTGGCGATGCGAACGATCGGGACACTGCCCCAGCTGTCCGCTCGATTGGAACCGCACGAGCGCGTCTCGCCGATTTTCGGCGCGACCTCGCGGTTCGTGCAATAGCCGACGAAGATGCCGTCGCGCACAATGTCCCACTGCTGACAGACCACGCCATCGTCGTCGTAGCCGGTTGCAGCGAGGGTTCCCGGCTCGCAGTTGTCGGCCACAAGATTCACGTGCGGAGAGCCGTACCGAAAGGTTCCTCGTTTGTCGGTCGTGAGAAAGCTGGTGCCGGCATAGTTGGCTTCGTACCCAAGCGCGCGGTCGAGCTCGCTCGGATGGCCACAGGACTCATGCATGGTGAGCGACAGATGTTCGGGATCGAGGACGAGATCGTACCGACCTGGCTCGGTGGTGGGCGCCTTCACTTTTTCGACGGCCTGAGACGCGACGCGCGGGGCCTCGGCCAGGAAATGAGCGTCCTCGATCAATTCATAGCCCATCCGAAGATGCGGCATATTGAAGCTCCGCGAGGCGAATCGCCCGTCGTGAACTGCCGTGGCATCGAAATCCCCGTTCACGGCAAGAAGGTCGAATTCCAGGCGCGACCCTTCAGTCGACACAAAGAGCTTGCGATCACGACTGGCCCACAAGCTCGCGCTGCTCCGCACAATGCCGGGCTGACGATGGACAGACTCCATGGTCTCAAGGAGCAGCGCTGTTTTGCGTTCAAGCGCGACGGCAAACGGATCGATCCGCCGCGCCGTGACGACCCGATCTCGATGGGCCGGCTCATCGGCGAGTTTCACCCGTTCACTTGCGAGGGATGCAGACCCTTTCGCGATCTCGATCGCCAGCTCAGCCACACGCGGGGCCTCTTCCAGCGAACACACCGAACTGGCGGCAAAGCCCCAGGCTCCGTGATAGAGGACGCGGATCCCAAACCCGCTGTCCTGCGTTTCTCGAATGGACGCGATGCGGCAATCTTCGCCGCGAACGGTCTGGGTCGTGCTGTCGAGGAGGCGGATGTCTCCATACTCGGCGCCTGAGGCAGCAATGCGCTTCAGTGCGAGATCGGCGAGTTCGTCCCAGATTGGAGCGCTCATCGCGCAACCGCCTTTGTGAGGAGGGGACAGGGGCAGAGACGACGTTAGTATAGCAGGATCCCGGAGGAGATCGCAGAGGAAGTGGAAGGACCTGACGCGAGCGGGGATGCCTAGAACAGTCCGGCGATACCGGTGCTGATTTTTTCTTGGATGATCGGCGTGGCTTCGGGAATATCGAGATCTTTCTGGCGGACGTGACCCACCATCCGCATCTGCTGCACTTTCGGTCCAGCCGTCGCTTGCCCAGCCGTCGGCTGGCCTAATGGCTTGCCCATTTTACGATCAGTGATCTGAACGTCAGCCACACAGAGATAGGTGATGCCCTCTTCCTTTGGCGCCTGTTGCATCTGCATTCCGGGAAAGCCTCCTCGCCCACCGCTCATAGCCATGGCCTGAGCCATCATGGCGTTGATGTTGGGCATGCCGCCGGGAATCATTCTCCCTGTTTCATCGCCACCCATTGAATTGACAGAGGCCATTGCTGTTCCGCCGCTGCTGACACCAGCGCCGAAACTCGCTTTCGCAACAGATTCCGGCGTGACGCCGTCGGCAGCCATGTGACAATAGACGACCTTGGCTTGGATCCAATAATTCGCCTGTTCCGGATCTTTGGTGACTTGGTAGCCCTTGGTCGTGAGTTTGCTCTGGATGTCGATGAGCGTGATGTTTTGATTTTCAGAAATGTTTCTCAATTGGAGATAGGCTGTCCGATTGCTGTTGCAACAATGGCGTGGCTTCCGCTTCATCAAGTTTTTTCTGGTGCACATCGGCGGCAAGACGAGTCTGGTAGACCCCGGGCTGCGCGCCACTGCCGGATTTTCCAGCAGGAGTCGCAACTGCGGCGGCACCTTGCTCTGTAATCTGCAGATCGGCAACGCAGGCATAATTCGCATCGTCCGGCATCTTGGGCGTCGAGGGTCCGCTGAATAGACTCCCCACCGCGCTGCCGATCCCCTCAATGGCACTGAGGCCCATTGAAGCGGCGGTGCCGACAATCGCGCCTTGTGGTCCCGCCATGCTGGCCATGCCGGTGAGCCCTTGTAACCCACCCATAATGGAGGAACCGATGCCCGCCCCATAACCGCTCGCGACAATGGATTCCACCGGCATCTCCGGCTTCGTGACATTGCAGTACACGATATTCGCAAGCACGATGTAATGCGCTGCACTGGGATCTTGGATGATCTGATAGCCCTTAGCGGTCAGCCGAGCACCGAGGTCGGTGAGCGAGACACCTTGGTTGTCGGACGAATTCCGCGCTTGAATGAAGACCGTGTTGGCGGTGCCGGGAGGAAGAAAGAACGTATTGCTGGTGATCAGGTCGGTATCTTTGATATTGCCGGCGTACGACAAGAGGGGGAAACAGAGGACCATGGGCAAGGCCAGATACCGCATGGGTCGTGCTCCGAATGAAGTAGGCGGATTGTACGCCAACCTCCTGAACGCGGCAACTGGAGTTTAGGCGGTTGAAGTACCAGACGGCTTCGGCTAGCATGGCGGTCATTCCAGCCGGTCGGGTTGTCCAAGTAGGGAAAGCCCATGCCTCATCCATTTTTGCACCCCATGTATTATGCGAGTCGCAACGGCGAAGAGGTGAATCTGCTGAGGAACTGGACCTTTGTGGGCAAAAACGGCGTGCTGGCGACGAAAACGCTCAAGAGCGATTGCGCCGGCCTCTGCGATCAAGAGGTGAGTATCTTCACGCTGAAGGAAGCAGAGTAGTCTGCCGGCGCGGGCATCGACCATGGTTTCATGGACGCTTCTTGAGCTTCAGCGCCTGCTCGCCTACCATAGCCCTATGCTTCCTCCCGAACGCACCCCACGCCAGCGCATCATGGAACTGTTGACCGGCACGCGTTTGACGACCCACCAACTAGCCCAGATGCTCGCGATTCCTGAGCGACAGGTCGAAGATCATCTCATGCACGCGGTGAAATCGATCGCGCGAGATAAAACTCGTCGATTCATCCTGGAGCCATCTCGCTGCCAGGACTGCGACTTTGTCTTCCGCGACCGCAGACGGCTCACCCGGCCCAGCCGATGCCCACACTGTCGGAGCGAAGGTATCACCGCCCCGCGTTACGGCATCGATTCGGTCGGATCACCAGCTGGTCGAGTGGACAGCAACGTATCAGGTCGGTAGGATGCTTCCAGAAAGGGCGACTAAGATGACAGCCCGACTCATGTTCTGTGCCCTCTGCTGTGTTCTTCTACTCAGCTGTTCCGGCGACAAGGCCAAGGACCTGCTCGAAACCGCCGAGTTCGAAGAGCGCCAGATGAACATACCCCACGCGAAGCAGTTGTATGAAGACGTGATCCGTCTCTACCCCAACAGCAAGGAAGCCGAGACCGCCCGCGCCAGGCTCGCAGCGCTCAATTGAGGGACGAGCGATCATAGGGAGGGCAAGGTGGCCAAGAACTATGCCGTTCGAGCGGGACAGCGCATTTCGGTCCGTCATCCCTTTCTGTACCATAGCGAGAATTTCCACGGGAAAGGGCATCTCTGGGATCTATCGGCATCCGGCTGGCGAGCCACGGGGGATCACCCAGTCACTCAGGGAATGGTGATGCCGGTTTATATCGAACTGCCCCACGATGAGGAAGAGTCCAAGTACCTGTTCATCGAATCCGCTATCGTTCGCTGGTCTTCTGGACACGATGCCGGGTGGGAAATCCAAACGATGGACGCAACCTCACGGACTAGGCTGAATCGGTTTCTGGATCAAATACGAGAATAGCTGCCATCCGAGTTGCCAGTGGCAAGATCTCGGTAGCACACTTTATACTGCATTCACTGCGAGCCACGAGGAAACCATGGGAAGAATGCGTTCGTCCTCCGTTGATAGGCTCGATAGTCCTCTCCCCGTCTCGCGAGGGCCTGTTGCTCCGTCCAAGGAATACCCGTGACTTTCAGTAGTGCCCACCCCATGCCGATCGGGCCAATCCAGGTCAAGATCCATCCAGGCGTGCTCACTCCCATGATAACGTAGGCCCACCAGTGCAACCATTCAAAGAAATAATTCGGATGGCGTGAATAGCGCCAGAGTCCGGCGCAACAGACCCTGCCGCGATTCCACGACTTGGATCGGAATTGCGCGAGCTGCCAGTCCGCCAGAGCTTCCCCGGAAACCGCGATGATCCAGATCAGCAACCCCACGAGCTCGATCAGCGCGAAGGGGGATCGTGGATTGTGGACCAGAACCAGAAACGGGAGGGAGAAGGCCGCCACAGCCAGCGCTTGCAGTTGAAAGTATCCGAACATCTTGAGCCGTTCGGATGCGCCCCATTGCTCGCGCAGTCGCTGATAGCGAGCATCCTCCGTCTTACCGATCACCCGATTGAGGAGGATGTAGAATCCCAGCCTCCCTGCATAGAGCAAGGCCAAGGCAGTCACCAGCATTTTTCGCTCTGTTTCGCCGGTGGCCTGTGTGGCGTACCACAGCACGACCGCGATGAGACCCGCGCACCAGCCGACGTCCGCGATCGAGGCATTGCGCACTCGAAGTTGGAGGACCCAGAGCCCCGCCATGACAACAGCCATGGCCAGATACGCAGTGAGGACGATGGACAGAGTATCCGATCCCATCATCGCGTCCTCCGATGTCCCGGTTCCTGCGCTTCACGCCTCACGGACTTCCGTCGAGGTAATCCCACAAGTCCGCACCTAGACGTGAACGCCCAGCGAGCCATTCACGAAATCCCGTGATGCGAAACGACAGGAGGCGCTGGATCTTGTCGCAACGGAGCGAAAGATCGGCGGGCCGGAGGCTCCCAACGTGATTCCGTGAGGAGCCTTTTATCAGGTGGCCTTGTAACTCCGGATACCAAGGCAGCAAAGACTCACCAATTTCCCAGCGCGAGAGCCGTTCACTTCCGCCCAGGTGATAGAGACCCGGCTGCTTGCGATCGACGAGTTCCCAGATGGTTCGTGCAATCACACCAGCAGGAAGGGGGCAGCGGAACTCGTCGGCATAGAGCGTCACATCCTTGCCGGCCTTCGCGGTCCGACACATATCTTCGACAAAACTCTTGTCGCTGGCCTCCGAAGTTCCGGCAGTCAGGACAATCCGAATGACTGTATGTGTGGGATTCTTCAAAACGGCCTGTTCGGCTTCCAGCTTCGTCTGGCCATATACGTTGATCGGGTTCGGTTCATCCGTCTCGACATACCAGCCGGTCTTCCCGTCGAAGACTTCCCCGCTGGACAGGAAGATGAAGGGAATGTCCTGGGACAACTGCGCGAGATGCGCAGTGGCCTCCACATTGATGCAGTGGGCTTGATCAGGATCTTGCTCGCAGGCCTTGGTTCGGCTGAGAGCGGCACAATGGATGAGGAGGTCTGGCTTCAACGCATGAATCCGCGCTTCCACCTTCAACGATTCGGTCAGTTCAAGCTCCGCACGGGATAGTCCCGTTACATCCCAACCGGGAGCCCATCGCGGGGCGGTCTTCACAAGGTACTGTCCGATTAAGCCCGCCGCCCCGGTGATGATCGCGCGAGGTGCCATTGGTGGATGGGTGTTACTGCCGCGTCAGTTTGCGATAGCGAATGCGGTGCGGCTGATCAGCTTCCTTGCCCAACCGCTTCTTCCGATCCGCTTCATATTCGCTGTAGTTCCCTTCGAACCAGACCACCTTGCTGTCGCCTTCGAACGCCATGATGTGGGTCGCGATGCGATCCAGAAACCAGCGGTCGTGACTGCTGATGACGGCGCACCCGGCGAAACGTTCCAGCCCTTCTTCAAGGGCGCGCAAGGTGTTGATGTCGAGATCGTTGGTCGGTTCGTCGAGAATGATGAGGTTGGCTCCTTCTTTCAACATGCGGGCCAGGTGTACCCGGTTGCGTTCGCCACCTGAGAGATCCTTCACCTTCTTCTGCTGATCGGTGCCAGCAAAATTGAACCTCGCACAGTAGGCCCTGGCGTTGACTTCGGCCTTGCCGAGCATAATGGTCTCGTGGCCCTCGGAGATGATGTCGTAGACGGATTTGGTCGCATCCAGGCTGCGATCCTGGTCCACGTATCCCAGTTTGACCGTCTCACCGACCTTGATCGTTCCTGCATCCGGCTTCTCTTTCCCGATGATCATGCGGAACATCGTCGTCTTACCGGCTCCGTTCGGACCGATCACACCGACAATGCCGCCCTTGGGAAGACTGAAGTTCACATTCTCGTAGAGAATCTTGTCCCCATAGGCCTTGCTGACACCCTTGCATTCGACGACCACGTCACCCAGCCGTGGGCCCGGCGGGATGTAGATCTCCAAATCTGCGGCCTGCTCGTCCTGCTTCTGATTAACCAATTCCTCATAGCGGTTGAGCCGCGCCTTGCCCTTCGACTGACGGGCTTTCGGCGACATGCGAATCCATTCCAACTCATGTTCCAACGATTTGCGGCGCTTCGATTCGGCTTTTTCTTCTTTTTCCAGCCGAACCTGCTTCTGCTCCAACCAGGATGTGTAGTTCCCCTGGAATGGAATGCCATGGCCACGATCGAGTTCGAGAATCCAACCTGCGACGTTGTCGAGGAAGTAGCGGTCGTGCGTGACGGCGATGACCGTGCCTTTGTATTGCTGAAGATGCTGCTCAAGCCATTGCACGGACTCCGCATCCAGATGGTTCGTCGGCTCATCGAGCAATAAAATATCCGGCTCCTGGATCATGAGGCGGCAGAGGGCCACCCGGCGCTTCTCGCCGCCGGAGAGCACCCCGACCTTCGCATCCGGCGGTGGACATCGCAGCGCATCCATGGCGAGTTCGAGTACGTTTTCCAACTCCCACCCGTTCGCCGCTTCGATCTTCTCTTGCAGCTGCGCCTGCTTCTCGAGGAGCTTTTCCAATTCATCGGGAGTAGCCTCGCCCATCTTGTTGCTGACCGCGTCATATTCATGCAGCATGGCCACGAGTTCTTTCTTCCCCTCTTCGACGATTTCTTTCACCGTTTTGTCCGGATCGAGCTGCGGTTCCTGCTCCAGCAGACCCACGCTGTAGCCCTTCGAGCGGGTAATCTCTCCCGTGTAGTTCTGATCGACTCCAGCAATGATCCTGAGCAGAGAACTCTTCCCCGATCCGTTGAGACCCAAGACGCCAATCTTCGCGCCGTAGTAAAACCCAAGATAGATCTCGCGCAGCACCTGCCTCTTCGGCGGATAGACCTTACCGACATTCACGAGTGAGAAAATAACCTGCTTGTCATTGGTTGCCATGGAACACCGTTCTCCTTGTAAATAGCCCCGCTGAAGGGCTCACGATAACAAAAGCCTGTCCTGTTGCACAACCAGTTGGATGGAGCCTGAGAGGAAGTGTTTGTTCCGTCAAATGCCCAATTCTTCGGAGAGCCGGACTTCCGATTCGTCGACAATCTCTTCCAGGCAGGTGAAGCAGGCAAAGGGAAACCGGTCGATGGGGATGGCGCAGACTTCGCCGACCGGCGATTCGTCCAGGGCAGGTCCGCCGCATTCTTTATGAATCAACGTGAGCATTAGCCCCTCCTTTGGACCAATTGCTGGAACAGAGCCAGATGTTCGGGACTACTCAATCGATGGTCGCCTGGAACCAGATGGAGTTCGACGGGAAACGAGGGAGCCAGGGATCGCAGTTGGTCGACAAACTGGCTGCTGCCTTGCGGCAGAATCACGCTGTCTCGTTGGCCGTGGAGAATGGCAGTGCTGACAGGCCGCAGCCGGTCGAAACTCGTCTTCCAATAGGCCTCGCTCTCCTCGACCCATTTCCACGCGATGGGATAATCACAATGCGCCGGTTCCTCGTCCCAAGACATCCAGCCGGCTGTATGCCAATCATGCTGCCGTTCAGGATCAATCGATTTCGCGCGCAGGCCCATCATATTGAAGGCTGGAGCGATGAGGATCAGTCGCTCGACTTCCTGACACTCTTGCGCCATGAGCCAGGCGATCCAGCCTCCGAGTGAATTGCCGACAATCGTCAGTGGTGGCCCACCCTTCAGCATCGTGATGACCGTTCGCGCATCCGCAATCCAATCGGACAACGTGTAGTCGGTAAACGTCCCCTCTGAGTCGCCGAACCCCCGGACATCGTAACAACAAAATCCCCACCCCTTCTCTTCACACCACTGTGCAAGTGCCTTGCTCTTGTTGCCCCACCGTTTCGAGAGGAAGCCGGTGATGAAGAAAATCTGTCGATCTTTCCCTTCGACACGATCCCCGCGAATCAGTTTGCCGTCGGTTGCTGCGAGTTCGAACAGATGCAGGCTGCTCATGTGTGAGTGACCGCCTTGGTGATGAACGGCCCCATCCGCTGCAAAACAGACCGTGGAATCTCATGGCCACCACGAAAACTGTGCCATTCAACGGAAAGTCCCGCGTGAATCAAAGTGTCGCGCAGCTTTTCTGCCCCCGCGTAGGGCAGGATCTCATCCCGCGTCCCATGGCATTGAAAGACCGGCAGCCCTTTGCGCTTCTGGAGCAGCGGAGCCCATTCCTGTGCGGCAAGGAGCGTTCCGGACAGTTGAACCAGCCCGGCATAGGACTGCGCCGTTCTAAGCATCACATCACAAGAAAGCATCGCGCCCTGGGAAAATCCCCCGAGCACGGTCTTCCCCGGATCTGCGCCGAATGTGTGTTCGACTTCTTTGAGAAACGCCAGCATCGTCTCGCGCGCCGGAGCGAGCCCTTTAGGAATGTCTTGCGAGCGATCACGCACCCGACCTGCCGCTTGATCCGCCGCAATGCGGGCCATGTCGATGAGCCACCAGGCTCGCGCGTCGCTCGGCCCAAAGCTCAACGAGAGCGGGCCTTCGGGAAACACAAACCTCGTGCCGACCGGCACGGTCAAGACGTCGGCCAGCGGCACAAGATCGTCCCCCGGTGCGCCGAAGCCGTGCAAAAGAATGATGAGAGGGCCGTGACCTCCACCCTTTCCATCTGTGCCGCCCGTAATCCTCGTCCGCAGCCCGCCTATGTGTTCTTCACGCATGAACGACCCGTTATTTCATATACAAATATTGCAGCAACGCGACGACGCCGTAGAGCGACGATTCAACGACGGGTTGTTGGTAGAAGGGAACGAAGGCGCCCTTCTGGTTGGCCTCGACCTCGCCGATGATGTACTGGACCTGTTTCGCACGGATTTCGTGGTCTTTGCCGAGCCCGAGGGCTTGGATCATTTGCTTGCTCAGTCCCCCCAAGACCGCTTGTTTCGCTCGGTCGGCAGCCTGATAGAGCAATAACGCTCCGCTCAGCGCCAGCACGACGTTCACTCCCCAGGACAGCAGCAGCAGGACTGGGTAATTCCAGATATCGAAGTAGTCGTTGCGCGCGGCGATCATGATCAGTAAGGCGATGAAGGGATATCGGATGAGTTGATTGACCGTTTCCGTCCGTCGACTGATCAGGTCGATGCCGGCTAAGTACTTGAGCTTTTCAAACTCGGCCTTGTGGCTCTGGCTCAATCCATATTCGCGCAAGTACTCCTCCTGCACCTGCTCCGACCACCCACCGCTCGAGAGACTCACCCAGCTGATCCACCGACGGCACAACATGACCTCATCGAATACCGCCAGGTTCAGCAATACCACGAGGCTCACGCTGACCAGCGTCATGATCACGTCCACTCGACAGCTCAGCCACCCCCGACAAGGATGGATCATTTCTTCGTCAACGACCCAGTGACCCAGGGAAATCATGACAGCGACATACAGGAGGAACAGGACCAGGATGCGCGCTGTCCGCTGCAACGGGCCTGCCGCATCGAGGTACCACGCCCAGGCTTGATCGACCGTGGTGGCCGCTCTGGTGGCAGTCGAATGGTAGACCCGTTGCAGATTCGTCCAGAACGTCCTCAAGGTGAATCGGAAGCGATGACCTTGATCGATACGGAACTGGAAGGCTTCGGTGAGATCGTCGCTGTTCTTGATTAAATCGCGCGACCCTTTGACCAGGAAGACGACACACAAGATCCCCGCGAGAAGCCGGAGCAATTCCCCGGGCCAAATGCTGACGCCCGCAGTCCATGAAAAGGGTTCGCCTGCATCGTGATGGGCCATGAGAGCCGTCCCGCCACCCATGGCCAAAAAGACCGCCGTCCCGCCCAGGATGATGAGGCCGACCACAGTGAACAGACGCCAGGAGCGTGAGACTCGAAGCCAGAGTCGCTGATTAGTCCATGTCAATACTGTCCCGATCAACAGCCCAACTCCGATCAGCGCCATCACTGTTGCGCTGCCGGGACCGATGCCCTGCTTCAACTGTCCCAGATTGTCTGTATGCTCGAGGTCCGCCCGTAAGGGGTGGATCGTTCTCACGCCTTCAACATCCACGACGCTTAAGTCCACGGCGCCCTCTCGCCCCACTTCGAAGATTCGAGGATGTTCAGCCGCGTCGTAGATTCGGTCTTCCGGGGTCTGAGCCATGTGATATCCCCCTGGACAGAGGGCCGCCGGGTTCTGCCGATCGCCCGCTGCGCGACAGGCCACGTGATTCACCGCCCGGAGCACGGCAAAGTAGGTGGCCGTTTGATCACTGCTCCGGAACGGCGGGACATCGCGTTGCAATCCACCGTCCAATTGCAAGCCGAACGGCGAGGCGATGACCATGTTCCTGGTCCATTGATATTCGCTCGCGTGAAGGTGGCGTGCATCGAGATCGACAGTGAAGAAGATGGCGTACGGGAAAGCCGGTCGCAGCGCTTTCATAATGAGCAGCGCATCGTAGGGGTCAGAGCCCAGGATACCGATCGCTTTCGCGCCTTCTCCTTCGTCTTGAATCCGCGTGGCCAAGGCGCGCACATAATCAAGTTGACTGGTGCCTTCGGGGCGTTCCTTCAGACCACCGGCCAGAGCATCCTTCGCCGTCTCAGTATTTTTGGGTTTCTCTGCACGTGCGGCTTTCGCGCTGTCGTCGCCCGGCACTTCGCCGTCGAGACCGCTCAGATAGCTATACCGGAAGACGTTCAAGGTCAGGGATTCGTAGTCCGCCGTGCGTTGAATCTGCAGATCAATTGCACGTGGGACTGTCGGACACCAGGTCTTGATCGTCGTCGGCACCTGGATCTGCTTCAGCTCGGCCTCCGTGAAGGTCGCCACTTTCGCACAAGCTGCCGCACGGAACTCAATGGGTAGCGCTCGACCATACAACGAATCCCACTCCCCGATGAGGATCACCGCGTCCCACCCGAGCCGTACCTGACGACGTTCTAATTCTTGTATGAGCGTATCGAAGAGCCGGTCGTCGGATCCGGTCTCATAGGCAAGCCGCACATCCGCGGCCGCCAGCCGATAAAAGAACTCCTGCTCACAGGCTTCATATGTCTGACACGCGGGACCTTTTCCCCCTTCCTTCTTGAGCCCATAGGCCAAGAGCCCTTTCATCGCACTGGCCCATGGCGAATAGAGTTCTATGGTCCCGTTCGCGTTCGGCCAGACCCCGCCCCCTTCATGGGGCTCGCCGTACAAGTTTCCAGCCTCCTCCAGGAGCGCGCGCAGGGCGGAGGAACTGCGGGGTCCCACGAGCTTGAACGTGACGGCCTCTTGCAACAGAGGATTCAGACGGACCAGTTTGCGCCGGTCGTCAGTCAGAAGGCATTCGTTCTTCTGTTTCGATTCCTGACACACCATGGCCTGCGACAATGAGGTCAGGGTGGCCAAGAACCCTCGACTCAGGGCGTCGTCGGGAATCCAGACCACGAGCGTGCTCTGGATTCGACCCTGTTCTTCGCCGCATACTCGTGTCTTGCTGAGCCGAAACCACTCGTACGGCAACACATGACCGGCGCCCTGATTGTCCCCCTCAATGAACGAGAGATGTCCTTCGTCTTCCGGAACATAGCAGGCCACGCCCAGCGCGGTGCCGACCGCATAGCGATCTCGAATGCGGGACTCCGTACTCT
>JACQEY010000110.1 GCA_016200355.1 Nitrospirota bacterium | reverse complement strand
GCTCAATTGTTCGAAGAGTTGCTCGAATGTTTTTCGCATGATCTTCCTCTTCTTCCGGATGACAGGACTTCGCGTTTGAGGGCCAGCCCGAACCGTCTCAAAAGGCCCTGTCAGGTGCCTGTGATAAGCTCTTTTCCCGGTCCTTGTCAAGGTGCTCATGCGGAGGGGGCACGCCGACTAATTCGCATGAGTCATGAGCGCTCCTGCTGCGATTGCGGGTGTTCTGGCGAGAGGCAAGAGGCGAAGAGTTCCGGTCGGGAGCCAGCGAACTGACGCGCCCCCGCGGCTCCATGCCCTCCCGCAGGCTGCGCAGCGGAGGCACCTACACGGCTGAAGATGCTCGAATATGTGCCTCAAATCAGTCGTTTGACAAGCCGTGAATGCCTATGGTACGTAGCTCGCCCTCAATGACTCTACGCGCTTCCATACGACGTCTGCCCTGGTTTCTTCAGTGTACCGTGGCGATCGGCCTGGTTGTATTATTGCTCGCCATTGCTCCGTTTGCAGTGGCACAAGATGTTCATCACGAGTTGGCGGCGGCTGACCACGATGGGCACGAGCATTCCGACACCGATCTCTGCCAGTGGGTCAAGCATCATACGGCCGGGTCTCTCGATGTTGGTGCTCCTCTCCTTACGGCACAGGAACTCGCCGACCTGCTGGAACTTCCAGCGGACTCGGTTCTGCTTCCCTTCGAACTCTCCACGCCTGGTCCTTCTCGCGCTCCCCCCTGTAACTAGTCACGTCATCTCGATTCGCGCCATTCTGGCACGGTTGTCGTCGGACTGCGTGCTGGCGTGCTGTGGCGTTCTTTCACGTGATAGTTAAGGGATTTCATGCAGCCTGTCTGGTGCCACCTCATTGTTCGCTTGCTGTGCGTCTGTGCCTGTCTGAGTCTTGTTTATCAGGGTCGTGCCATTGCGGCCGAGCCCAATCTCATTACCGGATTGGTTCAGAAACAGGATCTTCGTCGGGTAGGGCAGGTGGTCGTCGAGGTGAAGAATCAAGAAGGGACGTTGGTGGCGACCGGCGTGTCGAACGATGCCGGCGAATTCAGCATTCTTGTCCCTACTGATGGAACCTATTCAGTCAGCGCCATACAAGATGTCTATCGGAGCGAATATATCGTGCTGAAGATTGGGACCGAGTCGCCCACCCCCGTCATCTTGACCTTGTCCAAGAGCAAAGTGATTGCACTTGAAGTGCGGTCGTCTCTCGCACCGATTCAATACAAAGCTTCGAGCGAGACTTACTCGGTGAGTCGAAAGGAGATCGAGGAATTGCCGCGCGGCAACAATGTTGAACTACAGGACGTGCTTCTGACAGTTCCGAGTGCCGTCTATGGTTCGCTCAAACAAATCCATCTGCGGCAAGATCATGCCAATCTCCAGCTGCGCATCGACGGTGTGCCGATTCCGAATACCGTGTCGTCCACCTTCTCCGATGTGATCTCACCGCGTGCGTGGGAACGGGCGGATATCATTCTCGGCGGCATGGAGGCGCAGTATGGCAACAAGACGGCTGCAGTATTGGATATTACGACCAAGAGCGGAACCAAGCCTGGATTCGGGTCTGTCCAAATGTTCGGCGGATCGAACCGGACGATCAATCCGTCGCTCGAATATGGGGGCACGATCGGCGAGAAATTCCGGTTCTACGTGTTGAACAGCTATACGGCAACGAATCGCGGCATCGAGCCGCCGACGCTTGGGCATTCGATTTTTCACGGGCAAAGCGAGCGGGATCAGACGTTCATTCGCGGCGACTATCAGTACGACAACTCAAATAACTTCTCGTGGGTATTATTGAATTCCGTGGCGAAGTATCAGATTCCCACGTTGCCCGGTCGGGAAATCGATCCCAGCGGTACGGTGCTGCCGCTGCTTCAGGCGAGCCGGCCTGGGTTTACACCGGTCGCGTCCCAGGCCATCGACGAAAACCAAAAAGAGCATAATCAATACGGGCACATGGCCTGGCGGCATGATGTGAACAGCAGTAACTTTTTCAGCCTCTCCGGATATTTCCGCCAAACGCGGGCCACATTTCGGACGGATCCATTTAATGTTCTCGCCTACACCGCAAATCCGACTGAGCCATTCTCTGCAGCCAGTCAGGATCGGAGCGCCAATTCTGGCGGAGTCCGACTGGATTACACTTATATTCCGAACAAAGAACATGTGATTAAGGCCGGATTCCAGGTCGATCGAACACAGACGGTCAACAAGACGAGACTGTTCACGTTCGCGGATGACGGGGCGGGTAATCCGACTGGGAATGTGCTGGGACTGGATGCAGACAATCGACTGATCGGCTACCGACAGGAATTCTGGGTCCAGGATCAGTGGAGCCCGAATGACCTTTGGACGTTCAATCTTGGCGTGAGAGCCGATGCGGTGCAGTACCAGCGCCATGAGGGGCAGATCAGCCCTCGGGTCGGGATCACCTACAAAGCGGATCCGGCCAATGTGTTCCATATCTATTACGGGCGGCAATTTACCCCACCGAATCTCGAAGCTATTTCCTTTGCGAAACTCAATACCGAGGGAACAAGAGCGGCGCCGGAGAATACGACGAATAATACGGTTCGGGCCGAACGAGCGCACTACTTCGAAGCCGGCAGCTACCACGCCCTCTCACGCTGGGCGACCGTACAACTGACCGGTTACTACAAGCTTGCGCATTTTCTTTCCGACGCGGGCCAGTTCGGCACCACGCCGCTCTTGAACTACTTTGCCTTCGAGCGGGGCTGGCAGCGCGGCATCGATGGTGCGTTGAAGCTACAACTGATGGAGAACCTGTCAGCACGCGGTAATGTGGCCTGGGGGCAGTGTAAGGGCTACGGACTCCAATCCGGCCACGTTCTGTTAGAACAAAAGGAGATTAACGACATCAATTCTCAGGGCGGGGTGTTCTGCGATCACTCGCAGACGCTCACGAGTTCTGGAGTGGTGGCGTATCGTTTCATGGAACGGACGACGTTCACAGGGCAAATGTTATTTGCGTCTGGGCTGCGTACGGCGGAAGAGGGAGGAAAGACCAATTCCACTCACAGTCCCTCGTACACGATCTACAATATGTCCCTCACGCATGTCATTCCCTTGCCGTGGGATAATCAAAAGCTTCTATTGGGTTTTGACGTGGTGAACCTGCTGGACCAACAGTACCTCATCAACCAAGGGGAAGGGAGTATCGGTCTGGGTGTGTCGCATACGGGGATGCCACGGTCGTTTTTCTTCCGCGGCCAGTGGTTCTTTTAATCAGATGC
>JACQEY010000115.1 GCA_016200355.1 Nitrospirota bacterium | reverse complement strand
GACCGGAGTCAGGGAAAAGACCGCCTCTTGTTCCAGGGTGTGAGTCAGGGAACCGAGCGGAGTCTGATACCAGGCATCATAAGAGGGAGCCAGACCCTTAAAATTCATAGCGCACCGTGACATATACGTTATCGTTTTTGTCCATCTGCCCGAATGGAGTCGTCTCTTTCTCCCCGCCGAAGAGGTTTGCCCCCATGGCTCCCCATAAGGCATCCGTAAAGCTGTACCGGACCTCCGGAATGAAATAGTAATCCTGATCGGTGGGACTGTAGAAGGCAAAAAGGGATAGCCTGAGGGTTTGATAGCGGAGAAGCTGGGTGAAACGGACGGTCAGAACCTGCCGCAGCCGGTCCTGAGCGGGAAATCCGGAGGGGAGTGTGTCTTGGTACGCGCCATAGTCTAGAAGGTATTCCCCGTAATATTGGACCCCGGCGGTAAACTCATTCCAGATCTGCCGCTGATAGCCTGCAAGATATTTGATCATGGAATTAGGGATTGCCGGGTCGCTCCCGGAGCGGTCGTCCAGGGAGTCGTAGTAGCCGGCTTCCAGACCTGTTACCCCGCCCAAGGCATTCCCCTGAGTGCTGGCCCCGTAAACAGCCAGCCGCGGGAAGAAGAGTGTGACCTGGGTGGGCAAAAGGGGATTATCGGGCCTCATGGCAGGCGTTTTCCAAAAGCCTCTATAGGCATAGACCGCGGTATCAAAACCATGGATATCCCGATAGAGTCTCAGCGCCAGCTCGGTGTTCCTGAATTTTGCCCCCGGTTCTTCGGTGGTATGTGGCAAACCGGGAAAAGGATCAAACTCAAAGAACCGTTGGGAGGAAGGAAGACGATCGGGCTGGAAGAAGGGGATTACCACCAGTTCGGCCGAGACAAAATCGGAAAAGAGATCCATCTTGGCCGCATCCGAGCCGATCTTGAGATATTCGAGGGGTCTTCCCGAAAAGAAGGCCGCATAGTCCTTGGGGAAGATGTCATTGATAAAAAGCAAATCTCCCACTCCCCAGGTGATGACCTGGCGTCCGAGGCGAAGATCCACCGCGCCGCTTCCGTAATCAAGGCGGGCCTCTCTCACCTCCTGATCTGTGGCCCGGGCAATCGCATCCTGGATGAAATCGGTCTTGAGGAAGAAACCGGCATCTTTCGAGGAGGCGGCGAGCTTGAGCTGAAACCGCTCGTCTCCCAACAGGAAATCTCCGCCCCCCGGTCCGGGGGGGACTTCACCCGTGACCCGCCCGGCATAGTTTCCCTGCACAAAACCGTGCAGGGCAATCTCCTCCGCAGGCGCAGGCGTAACGAGTAAAAGGATCAACGATAGGACCGCCCGGTATTTCATTTCCTGTCAACTCGCTGTTTACCACTCGCAAATGTCTTTATTTGATCCACTTTTCCGGCGGACGTCTTAGGTAACGTTCGGAGAAAAGGTCATCGCCGATTCCTACATTGTACTGGACACGCTCAAAGACCACGTCGGTCTTGTGGCCGCTCTTCACATTCTCCATCGTCCGTTTCATGATGGTCGAAAGGCTCTGAATCTCTTTGACCTCGCCAGCCGTGAAAACCTTGTAGAGTACCCCCTGGATATCGTAGTACTCTTCTTTAAGCGGAAGAAATGTAACCTGATCGATCCATGCCAGCTTTCTGGTGTACTCGGCCGCGCTCTTCGGGACGCTTTCCACCACGTAGGCCAGCCGGCCGTTGACCGCTTCTTCTTTAATCAGTTTATGGGTATCAGCTTCCAGGGGCCTTCCGGAAACATCCTCATAGGTAAAGTCCGACCCCACAAAGCTGGATCGGCTGTCGCGGGCCGCAATCCGGTTAACCAGATTGATTGCCGGGATGAAAAGCCACCGGTCGCTATCCCGATTGGGGTATTTATAAACCATGAAGGTCGTTCCCGCCACATCCCCCGGGCTGTGGAAGTAGATAAAGTACTTTTGCTCCCCGGCCATGTCGTTTTTGCGGAGCATGGTGAACTCGCGCAGCCGTTGCTGGCCTTCACGGGTGGTGAGCGTCATCTTGACACGTGCCTGAAAATCCTGGCCCGCTTCATAGAAGGCGGCCTGGGATTTTTTGATGATCTCCGCAGGCTCCATCGCCAGAAGAGGAGCTGGCAAGAGAACAACGGCCATTAGTATGAGAAAAATTCGGGAAAAGGTTTTAGTAAAATGGCTCATGGCATCTTCTCCTTAATTGAAGAAAGTTTCAATCCCCGCTGAAAAAGAACAATCAGGGCAGGGAGCCCCACAAGGGTTACGGCGGCTGACAGCAGCATCATGCTGACGATGAAGAGGCCGACGGTGATGTAGGGAGTCAGCGGGGCGAAGGCCATCACCGAGAAAGCCACGGCAAAGAGCGCCGCGTTCCGCATGATCCCCTTCCCCGGCCGGGCAGCCGTCCAGAGGATGGCCTTTTCCAGATCGCCTTCCTCCTGGTAGCGCTGCTGGAACCGTCCCACAAAGTGGATGGCAAAATCTACCGCCATTCCCAGCGACAGGGTTGAGAGGACCGAGATCGGCATATCAAAATCCTTGCCGATATAGCCGATGACCCCATAGATCATCGCAATGGTAAAAAGCAACGGTGTACAGGCCACAAGCGCCCATCTTAATGACCGGAAGTTGAACGCCAGGACCGTAAAAACCAGAACCATGGCCAAAAGAAATCCCCGGAGCATATCCGAGAGAACCTCATCGTTCCAGACCAGATTAAAGTAAGCGATCCCCGCGGGCTTAAACTCCACCCCTGGAAGGGAGTGCCCGGCGGTGTAGGTCCGGACGCGGGCGATGACATCCCGCATCGCCCTGGCATCCCAGGTCTTGAGCTGTACCGAGAGGTTCACCTTCTCAAAGGGATAGTCCACCACGTTGTCCAGGTCCGAAGGTTTGGCCGCCATGCCGAACAGAAACAGATACTGGGCGATCTCCGCTTGCGAATCCGGGATACGGTCATAAGCCGGTGTGTCCTGATGCAATACCCGGTTAATCCGCTTCACGTAATCGGCCACCGAAAAGGTCTTGCCGACAACGGCCAAACCCTCCAGATCTTTCTGGAGGCCCTCCAGATACCGGAGCGCTTCCGGCCGTTTCCAGAAGTCCGGTACGGAGGATACTCCGGCGAGATAGGCGAGGGAAGTCCCGCCTAACTTTTCATTCATGATTTGGTCGGCTACCCGGATCTCGCTGTGGGGCTTAAACCAGTCGACCAAATTGTTGTTTACATGGGTTCGGGAGATTCCCAGAACGGCGATAGCCAGGAGCGCCAGCCCTCCTCCCGCCAGTAGACGGCTGTGGCTGAGACCTGTTCGGGCCAATCCAGAAAGCCATCGGGAGGTCCAGTGGGCGATTTCATCTTCCTTCAGGGATACCGCCCGTATCCGCTCATCTTTGATGGACATGAGGACCGCGGGAATCAGGCTGAAGCTCATGAGCCGGATGACAACCGTCCCGAAGGCCACAAAAAGGCCGAAGATCTTCACCGGGATGATATGCATAAGGGCCAGCACCGCAAATCCAGCCGCAGTGGCCAGGGCGGTGTAACGGACCGGCCGCCCGACCGCGTGAATCGTATCCAGGATAGCCTGTTTTTTGTCCGGCGCTTCCCGGAACCGGAAATAGAACTCGTTGAAGATATGAATACTGTCCGTGGCAATAGCCATCAGAAAAACCGGGATCATGGAGCTCATGATGTGCACCGGCAGTCCCACACCGATCATGAGTCCCATGCTCCAGACGATGCTGACCATTGCTACCCCCATGACCGCGAAGACGAGGGTGAGATTCCGGAACATCCACCAAAGCACGACAAACATCACCATGCCGGCGATGGGTGAAAAGAGAGCCATCTGATAGAACATCTGGATGCCAAAGGTGTCCCGGGCGACAGGATCGCCGGCGAGATAATAGCGCTCGCGCCCGGCTTCCTTCGGAAGAATTGTTTTGATCCGATCCGCGATCAGCCTGGCATTTGCAGCCGGTTCCAGCGGAACGTAGATCGCCGTTGTGGTTCCGTCTCCCGAGAGAAGGCGGTTCACCAGGAGAGGGTTGGTCAGGAGCGACCGCCTCAGCTCCTCCATGGCCCCCGGCGTCCGGGGAATCTCGGAGACGGCCGGCCTCACCGCAAGCTGTCCCCCTTCGGCCAGAACATTGTCTACCGCGGTCAGGCTGGTGACATCCCGAACCACCACACCCGGGATCTTGAAAATTTCATCCGTGATCCGTGAAATCCGGCCCAGCGTCTCCTGGTTAAAAATCCCGTCGTCATTGACAATCCCCAGGACGATGACATCTTTGTGCAGGCTGAACTCCCGCTCCACCACGTCGTTGTAAACACGGACCGGCGAGGTTTCGGGGAGCATATTCTTGGGGTCCGTGTCGGTCTTGGCCCTGGGAATTTGCGTCAGAAAAAGAAGGGTGACGGCCAGGATGAGAGTCATGACCAGCCGGGGTCTTTCGACCGAGAACCGGGTCAACCAGGGCACCTTGCGGACAGATGAATTCATCAGGACCTCCTCAGACGACGGGTTGCTTCTGGCCAGTTGCATCACGCCGGTCGCCCCGGCCAAGGGGGTAGCTTCCGGTTTCTCCCACAAAAGGGAGCATGAGCATCCAGGGGAGGGTGAGCCGGCCGGGATTCCTGAACTGATCGAGGCCGAGGGTCATAGCGGTCTGCCCTTTTTCCGGATCGGCCCGGTATGTCCCAAGGAGCCTGTCCCACCAGGGGAGATTAAACCCAAAGTTGCTGTTGGTCTCTTCCCGAATAACGGAATGGTGAATCCGGTGCATGTCGGGGGTCACGATGACCCATCGCAGGACGAGATCCAGACCCTTCGGCATGCGGACATTGCTATGGTTGAACATGGCGGTGGCATTGAGCAGAACCGCATGGAACATCACATGCTGAAGATAGAGCACGAGATCGAGAATGACCACCGCTGTGATCCCGGCCATCCCTCCGGACCACCCCAGAAGATGAAGTACCCCCCAGCCTTTCTGATTAGCGATAACAGCCAATCCAACCGCCTGGGTGGAGAAAAGGAAGCGGACAACGAAAGTATTCAGGAAAACAATGCTCAGGTTTGAAAACCAGCGTTTTGGTTTTGAGGTAGTCAGGGGACGGCGCGGGGCCAGGACCTCCCAGAGGGCCATCGAGATAAAAACGCCTAAGAAACCGGTCAACCGGATAAGCAGTTCATTTGGCATGTTTGGCCTCCCCGGCAGACCGATTATTTTTATTTCGCTGGCTGTATTCCTTTAACAATCTTTGCTGATCCGCTAACACTTCAAACAGAAGTTCCCGCATGAGGTCGAACGCCTTGAGAATCTTGGGCCGGGCCAGCCGGTAATAAACGGTGTTCCCCTCGCGGCGGGCCAACACCACCCCTTTTTGTTTCAGGATAGCCATCTGTTGG
>JACQEY010000114.1 GCA_016200355.1 Nitrospirota bacterium | reverse complement strand
GGTGGCAGCCGACCGCGCCGGCGATCAGTTACTGCAAGATGCGATTCAAGATCTCGGCTTGGCCGACACGGTGTCGTTGATCAAGAACAATGTGGATCATGAGACCGATGCGACCTTCGGATCGCACGAGAACTATCTTGTCTCGAGGCGCTTTCCCTTTACGCGGCGCGGCCTCGGACCCTTTGTGACCTTCCTCGTCACCAGACAAATCTTTACAGTGTCGGGACGTATCGGCGCAGCAAGTCCTCAGGACGGCTGGATTCAGATGGACAGGCTCCTTGTGCCGCGAGGCGCGAGCCATCGTTACGCGCAGGAGTCTCTCCTTCCATTTCAGATTTCTCAGCGCGCAGACTACATTGTGAATGATTTCTTCGAATGGGTGCAGCAGAATCGTGCCATCGTCAATACTAGAGATGAGCCCTTGGCCGATCCGAATCAATATCGGCGCATCCATCTTTTATTGGGCGATTCGAACATGGCTGAGGTAGCGACGGCCTTGAAGTTGGGCACGACGGGGCTGGTCCTTCAACTGATCGAAGAGGGCCTCGCGCCGCTGGATCTCGACCTCAATGAACCGGTCGAAACCATGCAGGACCTATCGCAAGATCAAAGCCGGCAATGGATCGTCCAGTTGCAATCGGGGAAGACGATCTCCGCGATCGATGTTCAGGAAGCGTTTTTCGCAGCAGCGCAAACACATTATCGTGGGCAGGACGACGAAACCGATTGGGTGCTCGGTCAATGGGAGGCGGTCCTGCACGATCTACGCGGTGACTATCAGACGCTGGTGGGCCGGGTCGATTGGGCGTCGAAGTTATGGCTGCTCGAAACCTTTCGCGAGGCGGAGCAGATGGCGTGGACAGACCCGGCGCTGAAAAGTCTTGATCTGGAGTATCATAATCTCCATCAGGGCAAGGGGCTCTATTATGGCCTCATGGAAGAAGGGCGGGTTCCACGCCTCATTACGGACAAGGCGATTACGTTGGCGATGGACCATCCCCCACGCAATACCAGAGCGTTTGGACGGGGCGAACTTGTTCGCCATTTGCTGGCCTGTGGACCTCCGGATGCACCAGCCGATCCTAAGCTGGAAGAACGGTTTTCTCCTTCATACGTGATCAACTGGTCGATCTTCCAGCTGCGTGGCCAGGCGCCATTTCCCATGCCGGACCCGTTCAAGACCTATGTACAGGAAGTGCGGACTCATCTTCAAACGGCCTGACCGGAGCAGTCCCCCCCCCACCTCTTTACGCCCACAGACAACCTCGATTAAACAGGTTGGGTCTGGTTCATTAGCCTTTCACGTCTCACGGATAGCTGCTTCTCACATTCGTCCCTGCAAGAAGTCCAGGATTCGATTCTCCGCCCAGAAAGAATCCTCGCCGTTGCATGCCCATTGCAAGAATCCGCAGTGGCCCCCGTGGCGAGGCGCAATCACTTGAATTCTAGAATTGCGCTGAATCGGCGGCACCGTAAACATGGAGTAAGGAATAAAGGGATCGTCTTGTGCCGTAATGATGAGGGTGTGGACTGTGATGGATTCGACGACATGGCAAGCCCCTACGCGATTGTAGTAGTCGGCTCCACTGGCGTATCCTCCGTCCGGGGCCGTATAGCGATGGTCGAATTCGCTCATCCTGTTAGTACGGTCGAGATCCTTAAGATCCCACTTGCCTGGGAAGAGCGCAGCTTTTCGTCGGAGTCGCGCTTTGAGTTCCACGAGAAAATGTCTGTGGTAAATCCAGTTGCGTGGCTTTTCCAGAGCCTCAACGCATATTGGAGGATCGATATTTGGGCAGACCGCGATCGCGCCGGCCAATGCCGCTTCTGACGAGCCGGCTTCTCCGGCTGCTTTCAGGATGAGATTTCCTCCCATCGAATAGCCGACAAGCCAGATGCGATTGAGTCCATCTACGTTCGCCAATTCGTGGACGATGGCTCGATAGTCGTGACTCAAGCCGGTGTTATAGAGCGTTGGGGTGAGGTGTTCGGTCCCGCCACAGGTCCGTTGATTCATCCGAATGACATTAAATCCAGCACGATAGGCTTTCGCAGCGATGCCACACATATAGTGAGATTCACTACAACCTTCAAGGCCATGCACGAGTACCAGGGTTTGGCTTGCTGTGCGGTGTGGCTGCCAGTGGCAGAAGCCGAGTAACTGGGTGTGTGGTTCGGTGGTGAAGAGACGAGACTCGATCGGTACTCCGGCGAGAAGTCTTCCGCGAGGCCAAAAACCTGGGACAATGGTCATGAGATGCGGATTGCGGAACAAGGCCGCCGGTGTAAATTCTCGCCCGTCGGGTGACATGGAGGCCATCATACAGAAAAATTCCATGGCTCCGCAGTATGAATTGCCTGAGCGCGATAGATTTGAAGGGGAAGGTCCCACTGAAGACAACAACGGCCTTCGAGAGATGACCAGAAATCCGTTGAGGTTGCGGCTTTCTGAACCTAGTGCGTCATGTTTGCAGAAGTGTTTTCGACTCGAATGATTCGGCGACAACGAAATTTTATCCCAGAACCAAGACACGCGGTGCCCCACGGGCTGGCATACCCTTTAGGATAGAAGTAGCCACGCCGTACTCCGCAAAGAGTGGAGAGATTCCGTCAACGATCGTACGTGGACCTGCTAGCAGGAGGCCATTGCCAGATTGAAGAAGGGCTCGCGTACCGAAGCAAGAGTTCAGATACCGATAAACCGGTCTCCAGTTTCCGGTAAGATCTGCGACAGCTTGAGAGAGTCTTGAAATTAATGGTTCTGTGTCTTCCACCGCCGAGGCGAGATAAACGTTACGCCATTCCTCGACATAATCCATAAGCAACGGATGATTATCATATACTGCAAATCCCAAAAAGTCCTCGCCATGAAAAAAGAACTCATGTTTTCCGTGGAAGTAAATGCGATGGGGACCGGAGTCGGTAAGCACAATGTCCCAGAAGGTGGTCTGCCTTCGAGTGATTTTCCCATATGCATTGAGGGAATCTGCTTCGAGGAGATTGTCAATCATACACCACTCGGAATCAGTTGGCTGCCAGACTAATGAGTATGCCAACTAGCAAAATATGTCTAGGCAAGCAAAAATTGATGCAGGATTGTCTCACGCGTACCGATCTTCAGCGGTGGGGAAAAACAAAAGGGGCGCTTCACAGAGTGAAGCACCCCTTTTCGTCTGGATTGGCTCCCCGGGCAGGACTCGAACCTGCGACCAGCCGGTTACAAGTGCCCCAGTTTTTCAACCGGGCTTGGACTATCTCTTCACCCGCCTGCAAGAAAAGCAGGGGAGGGTGTCGGGCGCTGTTGAGGCGTTATTGGGCGGGTTCCGCAGCCTCTAGTCTCTGCACGGTCCTGCCTACACACTGACCCTTCGGCAGGCTTCGCTCAGGATTCCCATTCCGATTCGTTGGGGAATCGGGGCAGGCTTCCCTGAATTCACCCGAAGTTTCAACCACGGTTTCCCGTGGAGGCTGCAACTCTACAGCCGGCTGCTCTACCAACTGAGCTACCGGGGAATCTGGCCCAGCCGAAACGAGGACATTCTAGCATAAACTAATGGGGCGGGCGCGAGCCTTTTTTACAAGAGACAGGGATAGGCAGAGGACGTTTCTGCTACACGTCGAAATCCTCGGTTTCATCCTCATCTGAGGACGCATCCGTATTCCCTGATGCGACGGAAGCGTAGTGCTTTGCCCATGTCAGATAGAGATTTCCACTGTCGCGCATGGTATCGGCAGCCTTGACAAGTGTGTGCGCCAAATCCGGGTCTTTTCCACTGGCATGGATTTCAGCTGCGCGGCGTTCAAGCGCTTTCGGGTACTCATGGATCAGACCGGAAATCTCTTGAAGGAGCTCACCTATGACATTATCTTCAGTTTCCATCTATTCCCCTCCTGGCAGGATGCTGAAAAAGTCGCTCATCTCACCCGCCCAACTCAGGCGCGCGGCTCGACTGAGCTCGCCGAAGTCCGAAACGCGCCTTTTCCCATGCATCGTTCTCGCATTATTCAGATCCTCAACGTACCGATTAAGATTCTCGCAGTTCGGAAGTGCTGGAGGGGTTTTTCCGTTCTCCAAGATCCATTATAAGGGCGAACGGCCCCACGAAGTGCGGTCGGTACCTCCTCCGGTCTTTACTCGCTGCGGCCTTGGTGAACGGACTTTTTGAGCATCCTGCATGATGTTGCTTCTGTTATTCTAAGCTGACTGACCAACAAAAAACCCCATAGCGCAGGCGCCATGGGGTCTTGCGCGGGAGAGACCCGCTATACAAAACGGTTATCCTTGGTAGGCCTGCCCAAGTGCTGCGGACTCGCCCTTTTGTGTCATCAACTTTCCGGTGGCACTGACGGCCTGCATGGTGATGACATAATGCTTGGCCGCATCGCAGACGATCACGCAGAGCTCACAGCCTTTACAGCGATCAATGACCACTTCGGCCACCATCTTAGTGGGATTGAGGTCGAGGCAGTTTGCCTCAGGACAATACATGATACACAGCCGGCACCCTTTCTTGGCCACACATTTTTCGTCGATGACTTGCGCTACGTTATACATGCGAGTTGGTTCCTTCTCTCCCGTTACGCCGCCACGGCAGGATTGCCGACTCGCAGCTCATACTGATTCTTCTCGGCCCACTCACTGGCAATGTCGTAGGCCGCCTTTACAGTTGCCAGGTTTTTGGCCAGCAACATTTCTTTCTTGGCGAACTTCTTCTTGATCGCTTCATCCAAGGAGGCGGTTCCACCTGAGGCGACGAATTTCTTTCCGAATCGTTCTTGTAAGGCGCCATCCAGGGCTTCCATCGTGACGCACTTGGTGATGCCTGCGACCGACCCGAGCATCGACATATTCGTTGATAACTCGGTCCCGGCAACTTCGATTGCGAGCTCAGTGCCCGCAATGTAAAACAAGGCGACGTGTAAATCCTTCAACCGCTGAATATCTTCTTCAGACAGAAGAGGCTGGTCGGAGTTGATGATGACGAGACCGCCTTCCTTCACGCCGGAATAGAAGGGCATGGTATAGCTCTTCCCCATGGTAATGACCTGGGGATGAAAGACCTGAATGACGTCGGGGAACACCAGTTCGCCACGGTCGTAGATCCGTTCGATGCCGATCCGACAATAGCTCTCCGCCGGCGCCATACGTTTCTCGGCGCCGAAGAAGGGATTGGAGATCGAAAATTTTCCGTCGCGGTTGGCGGCCATGGCGAGAACATGCGCGGCTGTGACTGCGCCCTGCCCTCCTAGTCCCGACATCCGGACATTCAATCTTTTCTTGATCATGATCGTCTCTCCTCCAGAATCGGATTAGGCCCCCTGAGAGGCGAGCTGTTTTGCAGCGGCCTTTTTTTCCTTGTCCTTGGCGGCTATCTCTGCCAAGAGTTGCTTGGCCGGCTCGCTGACGTACTCTTTGTAAGCGAACCGCTCGGTCGGTTTTTCCGAATCCCGCATTTCCTGGAGCCCTTCCATGCTGTTCTTCCCGATTTCGAGAATGCACGGCGTATAGAGCTGGAGGTAGGTCGGGCCGATTTCGCGCGAGATCATGACCGCGTTCCGGACCACTTTCTCAATGAGGGATGGCTTGCTGACGGTGCATTGAACCACGTAATGGCAACCTGACTCGCGCGCGATCTCCGGCAAACGGACCTTGTCGAAGAGCTTCCCGACCGGGGCCATCTTGGCGACGAATCCTTTTTGCATCAGACCGCTCTCTTGGCCACCGGTATTGGCGTACAGTTCGTTATCGAAGCAAATTGTGGTGAACTTCTCCTGGCGAAACCAGGCTTGCAGTGTCATGTCGAGGCCGATATCGACGGTGGCACCGTCGCCGGCGAGCACCACCACGTCTTTCGTTCGGCCGGGGAAGCGGACGCTCAAGGCGCGCTTCAAGCCGGACGCGATGGCATTTTGGTTGCCGAAGAGGGAGTGAATATTATGCACGGCCACCATGGGGAACACCAGACTGGTGCAGCCGGTGGAGCCGACCATGACGGTGTCTTCGGGGTTCGGCAATGAGGCCAGGATGTAGCGGAAGGCCATGGACTCCGGGCAGCCGGCGCAGAGGGAGTGCTGCTCGATGAGTTCCTTGCTGTTGCCGATGTCCTTCCAGCCCCGGTCTTCCTTGCCATAGGTTGCGCTCTTGACCAGGTCTTGGTAGTCGGACGGCATGATGTCATATAAGTCATCCGAAATCTTGATACGTTCCTTGCTCATGTTGGCCTCCTCGGTACGAGTGTCGTATTCAGGTCGTTCCGTGCTTGCTGTGTAGATGCGATCAACTGCCGCGACCGGCCAACGACATGGTGCGCATGCCGAGCAGGGTCTTGATTTCAGAGGCAATAATTTCTGGCGGCATCGTCATGCCTCCACAGACATGCGGGCCGGCGTTTACACGGTCGCTGTCCGGGATCGTGGCTTTGATTTCCTTCGCCAGCCATCCAGTCACATTGAATTCCGGAACGACAATGTGCTTGGCGTTTTTTGTGGCTTCACGGATTTCCTCACCTGGCCAAGGCCGCAAGACCTTGACCTTCACCAGACCGCAACGAATGCCTTCGTCCTCGAGGAGCCGGATGGCTTCACGACCCTGCGACACCGCCGTACCGGAGGCAACGATGATGACCTCTGCATCGGTATTTTCTGTCTCGATCAACCCGTTCAGCCACTTGATCGTGTGTTTGCGGGACCGTTCCACTGCTGCCCAGACTTCTTGCTGCCAGGAAGCGTGGGTGGCATAGCTGATGTAGTTGCTTTTCATGATGAACGGATCGCGCATCATCCGGACCGGCGGACATTCCATGTCCATACAGGGTACGGGAGAACGGTAGGGGTCATAGGGAGGAAGACACATGTCGGTAGGGGTGAGATTGACGACGTCCTTAGTGTGGGTCACGAAGAATCCGTCGCAACACAGCGCCAAGGGGAGGTGAACATCAGGCTCTTCCGACACCATGTAGCCTTTGAGTATCCAATCGAAGAAGTCCTGTGCAGTTTCCGCATGCCAGACGAGCATGCCGGTATTCAGAAGATAGGCAATTTCAAGCGTGTCTGGCTGAATCGACAACGGTGAGTTGATGCCGCGGCAGGTGACGATCATCTGAATCGGCAACCGTGCGCCGGACCACATCGGAAAGTTCTCCATCGCGCGCATCGTGCCAGGTCCCGCAGTTGTCGTAAACACGCGCGCTCCACCGAAGGCTGCTCCTGCGCATTGCGACATGACGGCGAATTCGCTTTCGCCGCGGAAGTAGTCGCCGATGTAACCCTCGGCAAAGAGCTCGCCGATCAAGGCGGCCGCTTCGCTCTGCGGGGTGATCGGGTATGCGATCATCACATCGCAGCTGGCTCGACGGAGCGCTTCCTTGATGACCTCGCTGCCCGTATAGAACGATGGCGTGCGTGGCGCTTCGTTCATCATCTTCCAGGTGTCGGTAAAGGTCTGCCCTTTTTTATTTTTTGTGCCGATGACTGAGTGTGTGTCTGCCATGATTCAGGCTCCTTTCACTGTCTTCAGAACCTCAAGCGGTGTCGCTTAGTTTGAGGCTCCACTCTTGGCTGACGTCAGCCGTGGTTTGACCGTCCCTTTTAATCTTTTCACGGTATCGGCTAGTTTCATAATCTTTTCAACCGATGCGTCGCGGAACGAGAGCATCGCATCTTCATGGCCGGCTTGAGCGCACATCGCAATCGTGTAGCAGGATGTGCCACCCCGAATGATTTTGAGCGACAAATTCGCTTGATGGCAGTGGACTCCGATGAACATGCAGCAATCGATTTTATTGTGCCAGATAGTCAGATTTGGGTGGTTGGGGTTGATCTCGACCTCAGGATTGATTTTGGGATACTTAGGTCTGTAGTCCGGCATCGGGATCAGCATGGGCGTTTGCCCGGGTTGTACGCATTCCTTGAGTGTGTTGTACAAGTGACGGATGGCCGTGGCCTTCCTGGCCGCCTTCTCGTTCCAGGCCCACAGGACTAAGGGGCCCGGGAAGAGGGTCGGCACTTTAGCCATCAGGAATTGTTTTGCTGCTTCCTCATAGGCTTTTTCTTCTGGGACGATCACGCCGTTGATATGAGCTTCTCCAGGGTTCGGCAAACAAATACCCATACTGGCCGCCGATGGAGGGAGGAAATGTTCTGGGCCTGGAAGGACACGATACTGAGTCATTACAGCGTACTCTCCGGCTAAGGGGTTAAAGAACGAAAAACACAGGTTTTCTAATAAACTCAGCCATCACCACTCTATGCTTATTCCGCGCCCTCTGCAACTTCGCAGAAGGCCCAGAGCTAAGAGATTTGGGGCCATTGCACGAAGGAGGCTTAGGCCTTTTGTCCTCAGATCATGACTTTGCCCAGAGACATCCCAATAATGCCAGGCTAGTTCACATTTTAGGAGTGCGCATTATAGGGTTGGCCCATCCAGTCTGTCAAACCAATTGGTAGCCGTTGGGCCGCTATAGGCAGGATCGCTCGTACATGAGACGCTAACAGGAAATCAATATGTTGTGCGGCATTTATGGTAATTGCTCACAGGCTGGAACAGACCCGAGAACGCAGGCTCGCTCAAGGTCATCCTTAGCGAGCCGACCTTGTAAACGGTCTTGGTAAAGCTTTGCTCTGGTCACCAGGGCAGCGGCATTGGTGGGGTCGACCCGAATTACAGTGGACAGATCTTCAATCGCCTTTTCCGGCTGATTCAGCTTAAGATAAACCTCGCTCCGTAGTGCATACGCCTCTTTTTGATAGGGGATCCAACTTTCAGGTGTTTGGACGTTGAGAAGTTTCTTCAGCGTGGCCAAAGCTTGATGCCAAGATTTGGCGTCAGCCTGACGGCGAGCTTGTGTTGTGTATACGCCGATGAGAGGCTGGCGAGCGATATCGGCAAACGGATCGAGTTCAAGGGCTTGCTCGTAGGCGGCGGCGGCCTCGTCCAACTTTTTCAGCCATGTGAGCACATCTCCTTTTCCAACCCATGCCCATACATTCTTGGCGTCAAGTGTGATGGCGCGATCAAAGTCCATTCTGGCTTTGTCCAAATAGTCCGCATAGTCCAATGCCTGAGCCTGTTGAGAAAAAGCCAGTGAGACAAGTCTGAGATAGGTTTGTCCTCGCACAATTAGTGGATCGACGTAGTGATCGTCAAGCGTAATGGCATCGGTGCTGAGCTGGATCTTGTCCCGCAGTTTCGATGTATGGAGAGCAGTTTCGAGCATCGCGCGTGCCCGTTGGTGTGAGGCTGACTTCCCGCTCGGATCGATGGCCAGCATTCGGACGCCAACCGGTTGCTGTTGAAGCTCTCGCAGTTGCGAGCGTAATTGGTGATTTTCCTGCTGGAGCTGGCGAAAGTGTTGCGTGAGTTGCTGGTCGGATTGCAGTCGGCGGATTGCCTCCGCCAGACTGCTCATATTGACCGTGGCACGAATGCGCACGAAGAAGACGGGGCGGTCCAGCTCAAAGGAGCGCCTGGATTCGAGGATTTCCGTTTCCGTGACAGCGGCGGCAATCGTTCTGATTTCCAGCGAACTGGTTTGCGTGCTTCTCCCGCCAGACTCTTTTCCCACATCATGAAATGTGGCTTCGAGATAGACGCCCGCTTCTTCCACTGCGTTGCGTTGGGCTCGTTGGAGGACTTTTTCTTCTGCGCCGGCTAAGGTGTCGCCATCGGCCATGACATAGTGGCCATCGGCGATAACCGTTTTCGTGGAGGCGCTGAATGCAGGGGCTCCCCATAGAAAGAGTGCGAAAATGGCGGGATAGAACAATTGCCAACGTAGTTCCATTCGGGTAACTATACCGCGCGATGGCTTAAGGGGCAATGTACCTAAAGGGGGTCAAATGGACTGGGGGTGAGGAGTGGAGCGGCAGGTTTTCGGCTACCGCTCTTTCGGAAAGACTTGAATAAATGGGTGAACATCGACCCGTTCAAATACACCGTAGATGGTATAGGGGTCTTCGCGAGCAAATTGTTGCGCGTCTTCCAGTGAGTTTGCTTCGATGACGATAAGGCTCCCTGTCTTATCCGTAAGCGGACCGGCCAGTATGACCCGGCCTTGCGCATCTAGGGGTTCCATCTTGGCGAGATGTGCAGGGCGATAGATTTTTCGCTTGGCCTCTCCGTCTGGACCGTCGAATCCAAGTATGACAAATTTCATAAATGCCTCGAAGGTTGAGGATTTCTACCTCAGGCTAGGTCCTCTAGCGGGCAGCGATCTTTATAGCCAGTGGTCGTTTCATGCCACCAGAGAACCTCTTGCTCTCCGAGCTTCCAGCATAGATAGACCAATCGGCCGTCACGAAGATGGGGAAAGTCACAGAGGCCGAGGTCCAGATCCTTCACTAGGATGCCGAGTTCCTGGATCGCCTGAAGATTCGCACTGACCTGTTGCAGTCCCAAGATATAGAGGTGTCCAACGGTACTGCCCCCACCATATTCGGCCTGGGCGCTGGCTTTCTTGATATCTTCTTTCGTACGAGATAAGACGGCCTTGGCTTGCTGAATCGCTGTCAACTTGGAATTGAGCTGGGGGATGAGGCGGTTAGCCTCGGACAATGTAAATATTCGCTCGTGCTGTCCCTGTTCGTCATCGTGCGCCATGCTATGCCTCCGCGAAGTCCCTCATTTAGCACACCACTCTTTTCCGCTGCAACCAGAGCAGTGTTGCTGTCGGGAAGAGTCGGGGCCGGCTGGACTCGCACAGCGCGAAGTGGATGGCGTGAAAAAAAGAGATATCTCAGTTGACAAGGAACCATGCTCGCGCTATTATTAGTACACTATTCAGCTCGATTCAAAGTTATCTCCACACACAAGACTTCCGGGACGCATCTCGACACAAGTCACAATTGCTCAGGGAACAGAGGCGAGTCAGCTCGGCATGAGTTCCGACCTGCAACAATATCCGCACCATGAGACAGGATCGTATCCTGATAGCGACGAGCGAAAACAGGTACGTCCATCACGGGTCACCCTCTTTTAGCTGATAGATACGACACAATCATCAACGCATTGCCATTGCCCTACTATTCAGTCCGTAGAAAAATTCCTATGGTTCACCATGTGCGATCGCTGCCGATAACGATGCGGCTGAGGGCTTGAGAGGATACTTATGACACAAACGAAGGGGGAGGTTATGCATCTCGCAGAGCTGAAGCAGAAGTCCATCGCCGATCTCAATGAGGTTGCGCGCGATCTGAAGATCGATGGCGCACCCAATCTGCGGAAACAGGAATTGATTTTTGCGATTCTGCAGGCGCAGACCGCGAACAACGGCGTGGTCTTCGGCGAAGGTGTGCTCGAAACGCTCCCTGATGGGTTCGGATTTCTGCGCGCTCCCGATTCGAACTATCTCCCTGGTCCCGACGACATCTACATCTCGCCGTCTCAAATCCGGCGTTTCAATCTGCGCACCGGCGACATTGTCTCTGGCCAGATTCGTCCGCCGAAAGAGAGTGAGCGGTATTTTGCGTTGCTCAAGGTCGAGAAGGTCAATTATGAAGATCCCGAAGTGTCTCGCGACAAGATCCTCTTCGATAACCTGACACCGCTCTATCCGGAAGAGCGCCTGGTCCTCGAGTTCGACCGTGAAGAATATTGTACCCGCGTGATGGATCTCACGACCCCGATTGGCAAAGGCCAGCGTGGGTTGATCGTCGCGGCTCCCCGAACTGGGAAAACGATGTTACTGCAGGCCATCGCCCGGGCCATTCTCAAAAACCACAAAGAAGTGACCTTGATTGTGCTGCTCATCGATGAGCGGCCGGAAGAAGTCACCGACTGGCAGCGGCAGGTGAAGGCCGAAGTCATCAGCTCCACATTCGACGAACCGGCCCAGCGCCATGCTCAAGTGGCTGAAATGGTGCTCGAGAAGGCCAAGCGGCTGGTCGAACATAAAAAAGATGTCGTGGTACTGCTGGATAGCATTACCAGGCTGGCGCGTGCCTACAACACCATTGCACCGCCAAGCGGCAAAGTGTTGTCGGGTGGATTGGATTCAAACGCGCTCCAGCGGCCAAAGCGGTTCTTCGGGGCGGCCCGCAACATCGAAAACGGCGGCAGTCTCACCATCATGGCGACAGCGCTAGTCGATACCGGCAGCCGGATGGACGATGTGATTTTTGAAGAGTTCAAAGGGACTGGCAACATGGAAGTCCATCTTGATCGCCGTCTGGCCGACAAGCGGCTCTTTCCAGCCATCGATATTGCCCAGTCTGGGACGAGAAAAGAAGAATTGTTGGTGGACAAGGATCGTCTCAACAAGATGTGGATTCTGCGCAAGGTGTTGAGCCCGCTTGGGACAATGGAAGCCATGGAATTTCTCATGGACAAGCTGCATGGCACCAAGACCAATCAGGAGTTCCTGCAGTCGATGAATCGATAATATCTGGCTTGTATCTGGTTGCGGAGACAGGGTACAGTGGCGGGCCTTCGAATGGGCGAAGGCTGATGAATGTGACGTCGGGGGAGTGTGAATTATGAAGAAGGGTATCCATCCCGTGTATCGGGAAGTCGCGGTGCATTGCGCCTGTGGCAACAAATATAAGACCAGATCGACCGGCGGCGATATCAATGTCGATATCTGTTCAAACTGCCATCCGTTTTTCACGGGGACGCAGAAGATCATTGATACTGAAGGGCGCGTTGAGCGATTCAAGAAGAAGTACGCGAAGAAAGACAAGTAGATCGAGAAGAGGCCATACGAGGGACCCTGCTTCGCTGAGGGGCAGGGTCTCTTTGTTTTTGTGCGGCAGGGGCTGAGCGCGAATCAGAGGGAAGCGGGGCCATGGAAGCAGTCTTACTGAAAAAATGGGAAGTGCTGGCTACTCGATACGATGAGTTGACGAATCAGCTCATGGATCCGTCCATGATGAGCCAGCCTTCGCAGCTACACAAAGTGAATAAGGAGCGAACGGATCTCGAGCCGGCGGCTAAGCTTCTCGCCACCTACCGAGACAACGCAAGGCAGCTAGAGGAAGCCGCTCAAATTCTTGCAGATCCCACAGCCGGGGTTGAATTGCACAAGATGGCGACGGAGGAAAGCGCTGCGCTCGAAGGCCAGCAGCGCGAGATCGAACAGCAGGCCCAAGAGTGGCTGATTCCCAAAGACCCGCGAGACGAGAAGAGTCTGCTTCTCGAAATTCGCGCCGGGACAGGCGGCGACGAGGCGGCGCTCTTTGCCGGAGAATTGTTTCGTATGTACAGCAAATACGCAGAGATCAAAGGGTTTAAGGTGGATATGGTTGAAGCCACAGAAACCACGGGCGGAGGCTACAAGGGGGTCGTTGCGTTGATCGAAGGCAAGGGCGCCTATAGCCATTTCAAATTCGAGGCTGGGGTCCACCGAGTTCAGCGTGTTCCCGTCACTGAGGCCAGTGGCCGGATTCATACGTCGACTGTCACGGTCGCCGTCATGCCTGAGGTGGACGAGGTCGATGTGCATATCGATCCCATGGATCTCCGGATCGACACCTTCTGCTCATCCGGCGCCGGAGGCCAGAGCGTCAATACGACAAAGTCAGCGGTGCGGATCACCCATATTCCAACCGGTGTGGTGGTGAGTTGCCAGGACGAACGGTCGCAACTGAAAAATCGCACCAAGGCGATGAGAACCCTGCGGGCCAGAATCGTCGAGGCGGAGCGGGAGAGGCAGGAGGCGGAAATCGCGCAGAATCGTAAGGCTCAGGTGGGCACGGGCGAGCGAAGCGAGAAAATTCGCACCTACAATTTCCCCCAAAATCGTGTCACGGATCATCGTGTCGGTGTGACTTTGCATAAGTTGGAACAGGTGCTCGAGGGCGACCTCGGTGAACTCATTCAGGCCTTAAAGGCGCAGCGTCAGCAAGAAGTGGGTGCGGCGTAACATGGATGCGGTTGTCCCCATTCCGCAGTCAACCGGCCGGGAGACGCTTGGTGAGATGATCGTCGAGGCGCGATGGCTATTGGAGCAGGCTGGTATCGAGAGCGCGGAGCAGGAAGCGTTGTGGATCGTGGAGCATGTGCTCCGGCTTCCTGTACATCATGTGTTTGCCAATCGAGACCGAGTACTGTCTCTTACCGAACTCACGGCCACGAGAGGGCTGCTTGAGCGGCGGGCTGGTCGTGAGCCCTTGCAATATATTTTGGGAACCCAGGAGTTTTGTGGGTTGGAGTTTCATGTGAATCCGGCGGTGCTTATCCCGAGGCCGGAGACCGAGTTGCTGGTGGAGTATGTCGCGCAGCGGATTCCCGCCGAGCGGCAGGCCACCATCGTCGATGTCTGCACGGGGTCCGGGTGCATTGCCGTGGCGATTGCGCGGCTGAGACCTCGTGCGCGGGTGATCGCAACCGATCTATCGAACCCCTCCCTCGCTGTCGCTAGGCAGAATGCCACGCGCCATGAGGTATGCGAGCGCATCACATGGTTGGAAGGCGACTTGCTGAGGCCATTAGCCGAGAAGGGGCTGGAAGGGCGGATTGATGTCATTATCTCAAATCCTCCCTACATTGCGGAGGCTGATTGGGCGACACTCCAGCCGGAGGTGCGGCTATTTGAACCACGCGGTGCCCTGGTAGCGGGGCCTCAGGGGACGGAGTTGCACGAACGGTTATTGCAAGAATCCAGCCGTTATCTAGCTTCCGGCGGCGCGTTGATTATGGAAATCGGTGCTGGCCAAGCTCGTGCGATGCGCCGGATTGTCGAGCAGATACCAGGGTACAGATTCCACAGGCTGGTCTACGACGAAGCAGGGCTGGAGCGTGTGGTGATTGTGGAGCGAGTCGGCACCTAATAGGTTGCGGGAAAACCGATTCGACATAGCAGAACTTCGATAATCTGTACGTTTGGGGCAAGAGCAGAACACTCACGCAGGATGCTCAAAAAGGCCGTCCAGCAAGGCCGCAGCGAGCGAAGAGGCGAGGCGTACGCTTCGGTACGTTGAGCCTCTGAGCGACGCGAGAACGAAGCTGGACGGCCTTTTTGAGCATCCTGCTAGGAGCAGACGATGGATCGTACAGTCATCACCGGCGGGATACCGCTTCGAGGAGAGGTCCAGATTAGCGGGGCGAAGAATGCCGCGTTGCCGATCTTAGCCTCGACTATTCTCGGTGGCGGCGAGTGCGTAATCACCAACGTGCCTCGCGTGGTGGATGTCGTCACCATGGGCAAGTTGTTGGGCATATTGGGCGCCAAGGTTCACTATGAGGGAAATCGCGCAGTCATCAACGCTGCGGTGATCACGTCGACCCAGGCCCCGTACGATCTTGTGAAGACCATGCGGGCCTCCGTGCTGGTGCTGGGTCCGCTGCTGGCGCGATGGGGAGAAGCCACGGTGTCGATGCCTGGCGGCTGCGCGATCGGGTCGCGGCCCGTCAATCTCCACCTTGCTGGACTTGCCAAAATGGGTGCGGAAGTTTTGATGGAACATGGATATATTCGGGCTAGAGCGAAGCGGCTGATGGGCGCACAGATCTACTGCGACACGCCGACGGTTACTGGAACGGAAAATCTGATGATGGCCGCGTCGCTCGCCCAAGGGACTACGGTTATAGAAAATGCCGCGAAGGAACCGGAGATCGTGGACCTTGCGGACTTTCTCGTGAAGCGAGGGGCTCGCATCGACGGTGCCGGCTCGGATGTCATTACGATTGAAGGTGTCCGTGAGTTGCACGGGAGCGATCATGACGTTATTCCCGATCGCATTGAAGCCGGCACATATCTGGTGGCCGGAGCCATTACACGGGGAGCGGTGACGCTCACTCAGTGCCGCCCGCATCATTTGGACGCCTTACTGATGAAGCTGCGGGAAGCCGGTGTCGAGATGCAGGTGGAGAAGGAACGGATTCATCTCAACGCGGCATCGCGGCTCAAGGGGGTCGACATCCGGACGTTGCCCTATCCCGGGTTTCCCACCGATATGCAGGCGCAGATGCTGGCCTTGATGACGGTCGCCGAGGGCACGAGCGTGATTACGGAGACGGTGTTTGAAAGTCGGTTCATGCATGTGGAGGAGTTGCGACGGATGGGCGCCGATATCAAGGTCGAGGGCAATCGGGCGGTGGTGACTGGGCCGACCAGGTTGGCCGGGGCTCCGGTGATGGCATCCGATCTTCGTGCGAGCGCAGGATTGGTTTTGGCTGGTCTTGCGGCGGAAGGCACGACGGAGATTCTCCGAGTCTACCATCTGGACCGTGGCTATGAGCGGATGGAAGAGAAACTGCGCGGGTTGGGTGCGACGATCACCCGTCACAAAGAGGGAGTAGCTTAGGCCGAGACTCGCTGACATCATGCTGACGATTGCCTTGTCGAAGGGAAAAATGTTGGAGCTCACGCTGGACGTCTTTCGTCGGGCAGGGTATGCCATAAAGAGTCTCTCTACCCAAAGCCGCCGGTTGGTGTTTCCCTGTCCTGAGATCGGCATGACATTCCTGATCGTGCGGCCGACCGATGTGCCGACCTATGTTGAATATGGCGCGGCGGATGTCGGGATTGTTGGGAAAGACGTTTTGATGGAGCAGGACAGCGACGTCTACGAGCCATTGGATTTAAGAATCGGAGCGTGTAGAATCGCCGTCGCTGCGCTCAAGGGACAGGTCTCACGCGACCGGCTGTCCTCGAAAATTCGGGTAGCGACCAAGTATCCGAAGATCACCGAGCGGTATTTCAATCAGCGCGGCGTGTCGGTCGAAATCGTCAAGTTGTATGGCTCGATTGAACTGGCGCCGTTGGTCGGTTTGGCCGATCGGATCGTCGACCTGGTCGAGACAGGCAACACGCTCAAGGCGCATGACCTTGTCGAAGTGGAGTGCATCGCTCAGTCTACGGCTCGGCTGGTTGTCAATCGAGCAAGTCTGAAGCTCAAGCATGCGGTGGTCACAGAGCTGATCAAAAAGCTCAGGGCTGTGAGCAGCACACCAGCCGAGTTTCGAACGGCTGCCCCACGCAAGTCTTCGCGTGGGGCACGTCGAACAGCCAGAAGGACGCGCACATGAAGATTGTGGCTTCCACCGAGCGAACCTTTCTTCCCGCACTCAAAAAAGTGGCGTCGCGTGCCCGTCTGCAAGGGGCTGCCGTCGAGAAGACGGTCAGGTCTATTTTGCAAGCCGTGGAACGGGGCGGCGATAAGGCTGTCCTCCGCTATACCAAACAGTTCGACCGCGTCTCCATGAAGGACACAGGGCTGCGTGTCACCCCCGAAGAAATCAAAGAGGCCTACTTCCATATCCGGAAAGACGAGGGCGACGCACTCCGGTTTGCGGCCAAGCGGATCACGTCATTCCATGAGCGCCAACGCATCAAGACCTGGATGTATCAGGACAATGAGGCGACGCTGGGGCAGGTGGTGACGCCGGTTGATGCGGTCGGGGTCTATGTCCCAGGTGGCAAGGCCGTCTATCCTTCGTCGGTATTGATGTGCGCGATTCCGGCCAAGGTTGCGGGTGTCTTCCGTGTGGTGATGTGTACCCCGCCGCAAAAAGGCCCGATCAATCCCTACTTGTTGGTCGCAGCCGACATCGCTGGCGTCACGGAGATCTATCGCGTTGGGGGCGTGCAAGCAATCGGAGCGATGGCCTATGGGACCAAGACGATCCAACGCGTCGACAAAATTGTGGGGCCGGGCAATATTTATGTGGCGACGGCCAAGCGGCTTCTCTACGGCACGGTCGGGATCGATATGGTCGCAGGCCCGAGCGAACTGCTTGTTGTTGCGGATGGCGATGCCAAGCCGGCGCATGTCGCGGCCGATCTGCTCTGCGAAGCGGAGCATGACGAAGATGCGCAGGTCTACCTCGTCACCACCTCGGCCCAGTTAGCAAAGGACGTAGTGAGGCTCATCGGCAGCCAGTTGAAAGGGCTGCAACGGGAGAAGATCGCCGCCAAGTCTATCGCGCGCCATTCGGTAGCCTTCGTGGTGACAACGATGGACGAAGCCATCGATGTGGCCAACCAGATTGCCCCGGAACATTTGACCCTCTCGGTCGATGAGCCGTTCGACTATCTGGAGAAAATCCGGCACGCGGGGGCGCTCTTTTTGGGTCGATATACGCCCCCATCAGTCGCGGACTACGTCGCCGGCCCGAATCACGTCTTGCCGACCGGCGGGACGGCGCGGTTCTTTTCGGCCTTGTCCGTCCACGATTACCTCAAGGTCAGCAACATCGTTCACTATACGCGCGAGGAATTAAGCAAGGTGAAAGATCATCTCATTCGGTTAGCCCATATTGAAGGGTTCGACGCGCATGCCAAGTCGGCCCAGAGCAGGTTCTCATGAAGAAGAACGGATCGGCACCCAGGCAGGCATCGATCCATCGTGCGACCAAAGAAACGGATATCCATGTCGAATGGATGCTGGACGGCAGCGGGCAGGGAAAGATCGATACAGGAATTCGCTTCTTCGACCACATGCTGGAGCTATTGTCCAAGCACGGCTTCTTCGACCTGACCGTCCAGGCCAAGGGCGATATCGATATCGATGAACACCATACGGTGGAAGATGTCGGCATCGTCATGGGCAAAGCCCTACATCAAGCATTGGGCGAGAAGGCAGGGATCAAGCGATTCGGGTTTGCCTCAGCCCCGCTTGATGAAACGCTGGCGCAAGTCACAGTGGATCTCAGCGGCAGGCCCTATCTCGTCTACAACGTATCGTTGCCGGATCGGAAGATCAAAGCCTTCGACCTCGGTCTGTTCGAAGACTTCTTCCAGGCCTTCGTCACCCACGGTGGGCTCAATCTTCATGTGAATCTCGTATACGGCCGCAACCCGCACCACATCATGGAAGCCATCTTCAAGGCGCTGGCCAAAGCTTTGGACCAGGCGACGATGTTGGAGGAGAGGTTGGCAGGAAAGGTGCTCTCGACGAAGGGGATGCTGTAAGCCACACGGAGCGCCATAGCCAATCACTATGTGAAAGTATCAAGCCTGGGAAGAGATTGATTCCCCGCTTGCTGGAACATAGAATGGATCCGTGTATTTCGAGATTGTCGGTGAGATTGAAGAAATCGAAACGATTGCCGTCGGAGGCAGGATCAGAGATATTATGCGACTCCGGCGCAAGTTTGGCCCTGGGCGTTGGAGAAAGCTCAAAGGGGCGGCACGGGTGCGGTTGGCAAACGGAACCACCAGATTGGCCGAGGTTCATTGGTACGAGGCACACGGAATTGGCCGGAAGAAGATGAAGATCAAGCGATTCCTGGATTGAGGAAATAATCATGCGTCGAAAACAGGCAGACTGCAGATTCGTCCTGTGCGTAAAGAACGACGATTGTGATGACCTTGAAAAGCGCAAGGTCTACCGCGTGATCTCGGATAAAAAGGCGGAGAAAGACGGCTACGTTCGCGTGATCGACGAGTCGGGCGAAGATTATTTGTACCCTGCAACGTATTTTGTTCGCCTTCAACTGCCGCAGGAAGCAGAGCAAGCAATTGTCGCCACGAGGTAGCCTGAGAGGGACAACCCTCACCACATAATGGAAGCCATCTTCAAGGCGCTAGCCAAAGCCTTGGATCAAGCTACGATGTTGGAAGAGCGGTTGGCGGGGAAAGTGCTATCGACGAAGGGGATGTTGTAAGGCGAGATAGATCTAAACGAAGTGTGCGAGATTGGGCTGGTCGCAATCAGGCGGTCAGCCCTTTCTTTTTTAGGCCTAGTACAGTCGCCAGATGGGATCGTCGGGCTGTCGTTGGGGAGTGTCGGATCGGCGACAGCCAACTTCATTAGTTCTTCCGCCGGAAGCAATGGAGGGAACGACAACAACTTGCGGAATGCAGGATTCGGTGAGGGTGGCTTCAACGACCAGCTGTTCCTTTCGAACGTAGGTGTTTTCGTTGAAGCGGCACGTAGCCTTGGGATTGGCTTCGACCCCCAAATGGGTGCACACCAAACTGGGGTCAATGATGATTTTTCTCTTGCCACCGACAGCCATTCCATTCAGGCCAAGATCGAGCCCCAACTGCTCAATGGGAAGCAAGTCGAAATTAGCATTATGTATAAAGACACTCCCGATGAATCCGTCGTAGGAGAGAACCTTTCCCCTGTAAGCAATCGACCCATCAGTGTAACGAACCTCGACGATAGCACCGATCTTTCGACCATCCCGGCTGGCAATGGGGCCGGTTCCGACTTTGATATCCTCAAGTTTCAGGAAGTCTCTTTTCAATCGTTCGACATGCTCTCGCTTGCCACCAGTCAATTTGACAGGCTTGAAATCATAGACCCCTTCTTGCACCTCGGCGAACAGGGAGCAAGCGTACAGGGGGATGCAGGACAAAATTACCAAAAGTCGCTTCATCACGAATCCTCCGTGAACAGTTCTTCGGCAACCTTATCCAGACATCGATGGCTGGTCAAGAAATGAGGAAGAATATTCAGGATCGGGGTTCATATAATTGAGGAGTGGCAGGGCGGCTCCAGTTGCGG
>JACQEY010000113.1 GCA_016200355.1 Nitrospirota bacterium | reverse complement strand
GGAGTATGAAGCATATGACCGTGCTCTCACCCTCAGAGAGGAGGTCGCTGATGGAAGACCTTGGTCCACCGGATCAGAATGGCCAGGCGGATTGAAGACGGGTGGCTCGGCGTGATTGTCAGTGCCATCTTCGACGGTCATATCTTTCCCCAGTACGGGAATTACACAACAATACTCGACCGATCGAGAGACAGGATGCTGACACACGAGGCTGCACCGCATGATATGAGGTGCAGCCTCGTTATACACGTCGAGCCGGCTCAAGGCTTTCAATCCGCGTAGGTCTCTCCGGTACCACAAGTACATAACTGTCGTCGGTGTCCCAAGCGCCCAGCACGGGCACCAGAAGGGTTCTCATGTCCTTGTCCCTTTGATGGGTGCCCGTGGCATTGGTTGTGCTGACGTTACCCGAGGGTTGGCTGAGGGAAAAGTATCTCCGATCTCGTTCACCAGAGGAGGTGATCATGCTTGTCCATGAAGTTATGTCAACTGGTATCGTAATGGTTCAGAGGACAGATACGATTCGGTCGGCCGTGATGAAAATGATGAACCGACACTGTGGATCCCTTCCTGTGGTCGAGGGAGACAATCAACTCGTTGGAATGATCACGTTGCGGGATGTCTTGATACCGCTCTACCCGAACTATGGCGACTATATGCACGAAGACGTACATAGCAAGAGCTTTGTCGAGATGGAAGATGGGTACCCCGAGGTGCTTGGTGGAAAAGTTGAAGACATCATGAGCAAGAATCCATTGACGGTGGCGCCCCACGATCCTATTTTGGAAGCCGCGTCGTACATGGGCCTCAAGAACTTCCGGCGCATCCCCGTCGTCGACAAGCGCAGGCTTGTCGGGATGGTCAGTATCGGCGACATCAACCGTGGATTATTCTTCGAGAAAGGGATGCAGCACTGAGCTAGCCCGCTTTATTCATGATGGTTCGTCGCGGAATTACGCGGTCGCGCGCGACAAGCGCGAAGAGCGAGATTCACGTGATGTATGAATCCTGTCCATGCAGTCGCGCTTTTCTCGCCAGTCTCGGTTAAGTCATGGATCGACGATTGCAGCAGAAGCGCTCATGAATAATGCGGGTCAGCCCTGGCTGGCCGAGAGAATTGAGCAGTTAGTCGAGGTCTTACGCATCACCCATAGCCGACTTTCTGCGGCAGTCGCCCATGATGTTTTTCCTTCAGGGTACTCATTTTGTCTTTGCCTGATTCTGCGCCGGAGCCTGTGTGAAGCTGGCACGGCGTATGCGTGTACATGCCCGAGAAAATGTGGAAGCAGGCTTGTTGACATTCGTTGAAGAGGGGTTATACGGTAACGTCGTACGTACAACGATTCATGTGAAAGGGGACAGCCCCGCGTACACACGGTCAATGCAATCTCCAAGGTCACTCCGAACCAAGGAGGAGGTGGTTATGATGGCAGACCTTAATCCACCGGACCACAACGGCCCGCCGAGTCATGGGCGGGCTTCTCGTCAGTTAGGCTAGCCGGTTCTCCAGCGGCTCTTGTCTTGGCGTGTAGGCAACATCCATAATGTACCGATGAGCCGTTGTAGAGCACCTGGGCAGGCTGAACAGCAGCGCTTCACAGAGCCGCGTCTCCTCTGACGATTCGCCTTTTAACCCTATTCCTCGCACGGGTCTTCGTTACCAACTCACAGGTGTGTTTCTTGCGTACGTGACGTACGTGAGAAGGAGGTTAGGAACATGGCTAGTACAACAACATGGGGTGGAAGCGACCGAGAGTATGACATGTCGCTCTGGTACAATTCCATGCCCCTCAAGATCGGCTGGTTTGCAATCTTGTTTGCGGTGGGCGCCGAGGTCGTGTTTCAGCGTGTGTTCGGCTATTCCCACGGCTTGGACTCGATGACGCCGGAATTCGAAAATGTCTGGATGGGGCTGTGGAAGTTTAACGTGATTTCCAACATCATCAACGCGTCCGCGATCTTTGGGTGGCTTTGGAGTACGCGCGATCGTAACCTGGCCAATTTGGATCCCAAGACCGAGCTGAAGCGGTATTTTTACTGGATGATGTGGCTTGCGTGTTACGTCTTTGGTGTGTACTGGGCGGGGAGTTACACTCTCGAGCAGGATGCGTCGTGGCACCAGGTGATCATCCGGGATACGAGCTTCACGGCCAGCCATATCATTGCGTTCTACTTCACGTTCCCGCTCTACATCACCATGGGAGTCGCGAGTTATCTGTATGCCATGACCCGGCTGCCGCAGTTCAGCAAGGCGGTCTCGTTCCCGTTGGTGGGGGCGATCGTGGGGCCGATGATGATTCTCCCGAACGTGGGCCTCAATGAGTGGGGGCATGCCTTCTGGTTTGTCGATGAACTCTTTGCGGCGCCGTTGCACTGGGGCTTTGTGACCCTGGGCTGGTGCGGGCTGTTCGGGGGGACGGGGGGCGTAGCGGCGCAGATTGTGGCCCGCATGTCCAACCTGTGCGATGTGGTCTGGAACAACGAGAGCAAGGACTGCTTGCACGTGATCCCATACTAAGTCGCGCAGGCGGCTTCGGTGGGCTGAAAATAGTGAGACAGTCGGCGTCCTAATCGTTACCCACGGGCGACCTCCTACCTAGGAGGTCGCCCGTGTTGTTTCTTTTGTGAACGAGCCGAACCAGGCGGGGCGTTGCTCCCTGGTCATTCTACGACCCATAGCGTATAGCCAGACGCGTCACGCAGCAGCTGATCCGTGATGCTTCCGCCGAAGAACCGTTTCATCCCGTTCGAACCCTGACGGCTGATCACGATTGTCCCATAGGCTCCGGTTCGCGCTTCATCGAGGATAGTCTGTGCGATATCGTCTTCGTGGCCGAACTTCAGCGTGACATGATCCAGAGGAAATCCGGTCTTCCCAAACAGCTCCAGCGCCTGTACCAAAATCGGGTACTCCATCACGCTTTCCGCGCGTACCCAGTTCTCCTGATCCTGCTGCAACTCTGTGGCCAAGCGAACCTCATCTACGGGATTTTCTGATCCGCCATGTTCCAAGAGTGCGCGCGGCATCGGCTTCAGCACGTGAAACAAGGTGATCTGCACGTTGCGAACGTCGCGCAGCAGGGTGCCGACATAGCGCAAGGCCCTGGCGGAGTGTTCAGAGTCGTCGACGGCGACCAAGATTCGCGAGAGAAGGTTATTCCCGCGAGGAGTTGTCGTTGGGAAAGGGTGCGGCAGCATTCGTCACCAGACTTCTGCGGGTGAACGATGGAATTCCGCGACCACCGGAAACACGAGTGCGGCAAAGTCCCAGTAGCGCATGCGGATCGCATCCGAATGGGTCCCGGCTTGGAAGACGATCTCCTCTTCCTCGGTGAGCGATTGATCGACATACACAGGGAGCCCATAGAGGTTGCCGAAGGGCGGCATGGCGCCCAACTCGCAGTCTGGAAACAGGCCTGTGATCTCGTTTTCAGTCGCGAGTCTTACCGAATGGGAGGCAAAGACAGTCCTCAAGCGATGGAGATCCACGTTCCAGCTGGCCGGGAGCACTGCCATCACGAACCGAGTATCCACCTTCACGATCACGACCTTGGCCATCTCTTTCTCCGGGGTTTGGAGCGTGTGGGCGATCTCTAAGGCGCGAAACGCTTCCGGGTGGGGCAACACATCATAATGAACTCGTTCATGATCGAGATACGCGTTGAGTGTTCGTGAGATGGACATGGTGACACCTCCTGTGGTGGCGTAACCTCCCGGCAGAGGTCGCTGATGGAATGGTTGAGAGGGGGATGAAGGACTGCTTGATAACGACGCGATTGCGGCGGGGCGTGTTTCATGATCAAGGCTCCGCTGTGAGCATGATGACTCACCCGACTGGTCCAATATACGCCGTTTGCAATGTCCAAGTCTTGGGGAAAAATCACATGAAAATAACGACAAGAACAACGAGGACGGAGGCGGGCTAGCCAGGTCAGGAAAGTCAAAGACGATGCCATCCTTGTCGAAAGATCGCATCGTCTGGCTGTCGCGGATATTGCCGCGGACCCTTGACATTCCCTGTCCGGAAGCGTTGCAATGGAGGGCAGCACTACCTTCATTGCAGCCTCGGGCATTACGCACTGGTGCCCCATGAGGAAGCGGGTCAGTCTTCAACGTTCGATCACGCTCTCGGTCCTCTCCATCGGTTTGCTCTCCGGCGCATTCGGTCTGGCCTATTCGTATTGGCAGACAAAACACTCGTTCCGCGAGGCTATCGGCCTCGGGTTTCAGGAACTTGCCCGCCAGAGTGCTGATAAAGTCGGGTTAATTCTAGAAAAAGAGATCGAGTGGGTGGAACGGCTCAGTTCCTTACCACAGGTACGTGAAGCAGTCCGAGATGGCACTCGACTGACCTTCGACCAGCAGATCCTTGAGCGGTGGAAGGAGTCGCAGCGGCCGTATTTTCGATCACTGGAAATCCTTGATCGCCAAGGCCGTTCGGTCGGTGGAGCGACCAGCGAAGACATCAAGACGCAGTACAGCAGACAACCTTGGTGGCCGGTCGTTTTCGATCAGCGACGATTATGGGTGGGGAAACTTCGTCTCGACGAAATGGGAGATGGGGATTTGGAAATCGCCGTGCCGATCGTCAGTGATGATGGGACTGTGTTGGGCGCGATACAGGCGGTGATCGAGAAGGACCAGCTCTTGACCTCGGTCCTTCGAAGCAGGATCGGCAGTACCGGTCATGTCATGCTGATCGGACCTCAAGGGACAGTGTTGGCCTGTCCGCTCCTTCCCCCCGGACGGCATACGGCTCTTATTGGACCGCTGAGAGACTCACTCGCCTCGAGCCTCATTTCTTCCAATGCTGCCTGGATGGAAGTCCAGGACGATGCCCACGGTCAAGGAAGTGGGATCGTGGGGTTTGCATCCGTGGCGCTCCGGCCAAATATCGTCCAAGCGGAAACCTGGTCCATTCTCGTCCGTCAAGATCCCAACGAAGCCTATGCGCCGTTGCATCTACTTATGTGGAAGCTCGTGGCATTCGGCATGCTGGTCTTCGCCGTGGTTGCCCTGCTTCGATGGCGCCTCGGTCGCCGCATTGTGCAGCCAATCAACGCGCTGGTCGAGCGAGTACGGCTCTTAGGACAGCAGAGCGGTGAGAAGCCGATGATGGCCACGCAGTCTGCCGGCATTGTGGAGATCGATACGTTGGCCGCGAGTTTCGATGAATTAGCGGAGAGGCTGGAGCGCGTATCACAGGAGCGGGGGCGGTATGTGGCCGAACTCGAGCGAGCGAACCAGGAACTGGTCATTTCCGAGGAGCACTATCGGATGTTGTGGGATCATTCGACGGATACCAAGTTGCTCGTCAACGAGGAGGGAATCATTCAGGATGTCAACCGTCGAGGCGAAACTAAACTGTGGACACCGGCCAATCGTCTAATCGGCAGGAAGCTGGAGGATCTATTTCGGGAGGAGGATCGTGCCCGGCTGCGCCGATTGTTGGAAATGGTCATTGCCACCAAGAAAGAAGAGCCCGCCGGCGAGATGCGGATGCCCTCATCGGCTGAAGGCACGCTCATCATGGAAGTCGATCTGGTGCCGGTGGAGAACGCAGGGTCGCCGGTCGCCGTGATGGTACAGTTGAGCGACCTCACCGAAAAGAAACGTCTCGAAGAGCAGTTGATCCGTTCGGAGCGCCTCGCCTCACTCAGTCAGTTTGCCTCGATGTTCGCCCACGATATTCGTAATCCGTTGGTGGGGATCAAGAAGACGTTGGAGTTGCTCGAACAAGATGAAGGGGCGCAGCCGGTCGCGCATCGGCAATGGCGAGAGGATATGCGATTGACGATCGACCTGTTGCTCGGCATGATCAACGACATGCTGGATGTGTATCAGGAAAGCTATTCCGGTCTGCCGCTGTTGACGTCGACGGTGTCGGTCAAAGGCCTCGTTGCTGACGTCGTGCAGATTTTCCAATCCGAAGCCACCGCGAAGCGAATCACCTTTCATCTCGAGACGCCAGATGATGATATCGCGATGACAGCCGATCGTCGCCGCCTGTTACGAGTGCTTATCAATCTCGTTCACAACGCACTCAAGTTCTCTCCACAAGGAGGAACGATCACTGTGGCGGTTCACGTGGAGGCGCGAGAATGTATGGATGGCGAGTCTCCCGGCATGTCGTCCTCCCAGGCCGTCATTCAGGTTGCGGACGAAGGACCCGGCATCGCTCCTGAGGATCTTCCTCATCTGTTCGAGATGTTTTTCAGGAGAAAAGATCCCGTGGACATTCGAATTGGACGGGGGTTGGGATTGCACTTTTGCCGCCTTGTGGTGGCGGCCCATCGGGGGAGGATTCGGGCGGAGAATCGTTTGTCCGGCGGCGCGGTCTTTTCCGTCGAACTGCCGCTGAATCAGGAGATCTATGCCGGCCACATTGCTGATTGCCGAGGATCAACGGCTCTTTAGGCAAAGCCTTCGGCTGCTCCTCGAACGCGAACCGGACCTGCGAGTGGTCGGAGAAGCGACCGATGGGCGCGAAGCATTCGACCTGGCGATGAAAACCACACCCGATATGATCCTGATGGATGTGGATATGCCGAGACTCGACGGGGTCACGGCCACACGCCTGATCAGGGGCTGTCTTCCTGATGTGAAGGTGTTGATGTTGTCGGTCCATGATGAAGATGCGAGAATCGTGGCGGCGGTGCAAGCCGGCGCCTGCGGCTACATTCTAAAGGATGCCGATCATGCCGAGTTTCTTCGCATCATCCGAGCCACCTACCGGGGGAAGCAAGTCCATTCCCCCTTCATGCCGGACGGCTTTGCTCGAAACGTGGTCTCTGCACTGCAAGAGGCTGGGAGCGGGACCGCCGCCGGTGTCGCACTGCTGACCGAGCGTGAGCGGGAGATTCTGGCTTATGCCGCGTCTGGGCGGGGCAATAAAGACATCGCGGATCAGTTGTGCGTCTCTGCCGATACCGTGAAGACTCACCTCCACCACATCTATCGCAAACTCGGCGTCGCTGGCAGGGTCGAAGCGATCCTGACCTATCTTAACAGCAAGTAACGTGCCTGCTCCTCCATCCCCCTCACCTAAACGGTGTACGCAAAAACCATCCTTCGGGTGATGGGCTTCGTTTGTCGCCTTCGATAAAATGGTGCCGTGTCAGAGTGAAGATCAATGGCGGCCCGTACCGGAGGCCGTGAACGTTCAATAAGGAAAGGAGGCGAGGCGAGGACCAGGTCGCTTCTACTAGTCGACGTTAACACCCTTCGATTGAATGAAGAGAGGAGGCTCCTATGAAAACCATATTCGTAACAATCGTAGCGGTCTTCTGTGCGCTGACCCTGTTCGCCGGGGGGATCGCAGTGGCTCAATCGACGAATTGGATGGATGAACTCAGCGGCTCGGTAAATTTTTATAAAAACAGGTATCCCACCACCGATAATGTACCAGCCAATTGGAATCCCTATCTCAGCGAGCTGACTCTCATGAAGAAAGCGGCGATACGAGGCGATCAAGAGACAGTGCGGGTCGGAATGGGCAAGTGGTTCAAGATGCTCAAGAGCCGGGAATACGGAATTCACCCGAAGGCAGCAGACGAGCTCTTCAGAATAGCGGTGTTGACGACGCCCTTCGATGAATACAAAATTTCTGTCCCGGCTAAATAAGGGAGGCCGGCTCCTAGGGCGGTACGCAGTACCGGGCGAGCAGTGCAGGCTGTCATTGAGAAGGAGAAAGCCGACGCTGCCCGCCCGAGGCTGAAGCGTTCTCGTTTCGCGTTCAAGCGTGAAAGGTAAAGTGGAAGAGATCTGACGATCTGATTGCTGAGTATTGAACAGGTCAATAGGTCAACAGATTCTGGAATTGTTTTGCGAACGAGAAACAAAGAGGACGTTCTTTTTGAGCACCCTGCGGGTGCTCTTTTTTTGTTCAGACGTGCAGGCCATCAAAGTTCTGCCACGCATGTCATGATCGACATCTATCGGTCCCGGTGAGTGAAGGAGGCCGCTTGTACGTCTTGACTTCACCTGTGACCGAACGTACCATCCGGTTACGAAGGGTTCTCTGTCCGCAATCTAGCGCATAGAGGATTCCGTCGCATGAGTTTTCCACCATACACACGCAACAGGGTCGCCGTTATGGCTAATCGCCTGCGGTGGGGTATCGTATCCATCCTGGCCTGTGCCGTGGTCGGTTGGGCAAGCAGCGAAGGTGTTTGTGCGAAGGATCGCCAGCCGGATTCCGGCGTTCCCTATCAAACCATCCTTGAGTTCGAGACGACCGCTCGTCTCCTGGCGATCCTGCTCGATTCCGGCCGAAATGTTATCAACGAGAACCAAGTTGTACTCGATGAGCAGGAGAAAATGGAAAAAGGTTTTACGGCCGATGTATTTGAGCAACAATTACTGGACGTCTTTCACAGTCGTTCCGGCACTGACCTGCGGGATCTTGAGTCAGCACGAATTCCGGCAAGGGCGAAGAAGCTACTTAAAGAACTGGTATTGGTCAGTAAACAGGTGGTCGCGGAAGCCCAAGTTGAGATCAAACGACCAGGCGGCGGGTACACAGAGTTTATTCCCGCGATCTTCGGCGCACGCGCGGCCACCCGATTTACTGAGCGGACACATGTGCGGCTGAAGCAGACGTCGCTGGCGCCTCGCAATCCCATGAACGCGCCAGATGCTGTTGAACGAACGGCATTGGAGACATTTGCCGATCCCTCGTACCCCCTTGAGAAAGTGATCAGCGAAATCACGGCGAAGAGCGGGTCGTTGCGCTTGATGTTTCCACTCTATACGACGAGGAAATGCCTGGATTGTCACGGCGACCCCAAGGGGGAACTGGACCGGACCGGCTATCCCCGTGAGGGACTCCAATTTGGGCAAAATGCCGGTGCAATTAGTGTGGTGATCCCGATTCGACCATGAGACGAATAGCATTGTTTCTGTGGGTGATGATCGTCGCCGGCTCCAGTATCGTCTGGGGGGCCGAGCGTCAGGACACACCAGCCGGAAAACCGGCTGGGAGCGGAGTAATTGTTCATAGCGACGGGTATGTCCTGACGGCGGAGCACGTAATCGCCAATGCGAAACGGATTTTTGTCCTGACCGCCGGGGAATTCCGCGCGCCGGCGACCCTCGTCAGCACCGATTCCGAACATGACCTCGCCTTGCTCAAGATTGAAACGGTAGGGCTGACGGAAGCGCCCATCGGTTATGCGGGCGCTGTCAGGCTCGATCAAGAAATCATCACGGTCGGATTTTCGTTCGGTCTCCGGGAAGTGTCCGTGACCCGCGGTCGGATTGCGGCGGTGCGGACGAGAGGTGTCCAGCGGGTCTTTCAAGTGGATGCAGCCATCAATCCCGGCAACAGCGGAGGTCCTATTTTCAATGGACGTGGAGAGGTGGTCGGCGTGATGACCAGCAAATTCTCCCATCCTTCCGGTATCGTGCCGGAAGGGATGTCATTTGCGGTGCCGATTACCTATGCCACACCCCTTCTCGCGAATATCCCGGAATTCGATTTTACGATGATCGGGAAAGGGAGGAAGGCGGCTAAGGGAAGCGGTGGGAGCAAAGGCCTTGCACAAGAGGTCGTCCGAACCACAGTGCTCATTGAAACAATCAGGAATACGGACCAGGCCTCGATGCCACAGGCTCCGGCTCAGGGTGCCGGAGCATCGCCAAAGAGTGATCCTTCGGCGGTCGCCTTGCCGCGTGAACGGCCGAGTCCGCTGAAGGATCAGGCCCCGAGTGCACAGGACGAGAAGGCGATTGCGCGGGCGAACGGCCAACTCCGGGCTTCACAGGAAGATGAACTGAAACAACTGGTCCAGCGAGGCACCACTCAACCGGAGGGGATGGTGGTGATTCCAGCCGGAGAGTTTTGGATGGGTACGGAGGATGGGCTGCAAGATGCTCGCCCCCTACACCGGGTGCATCTCAGTTCCTACTGGCTCGACAAATATGAAGTGACGAACGCGAGGTACCGACAGTGCGTGGAGGGAGGCGGTTGCACGCCTCCAAAAGATCACCAGGCGTTTGACGACCCTCAGCGTGTGCAGCATCCCGTGACCAACATTACGTGGAGCCAGGCGCGAGCCTTTTGCCAGTGGCAAGGTAAACGATTACCGACAGAAGCCGAATGGGAAAAGGCGGCGCGAGGGACGGATGGCCGCCGCTACCCGTGGGGCAATAACGAGGAAGTCCTGAAAAGACATATGAGAAAAGGGGAACTCACGCCTGGCGCCAATGGAACCGAGCCGGTCGGGCACCAGACGGCGACGGCGTCGCCCTATGGGGTGTTCGACCTGATCGGCAGTGTGTCAGAGTGGGTGAAAGATTGGTACGCGGAAGATTTCTACCAGGCCTCTCCTGCCCGCGATCCACAGGGACCCTCACGTGGCTCCTTCCGCGTATTGCGGGGCGGGGAATGGAATGAAAAATTGCCGAATTTTCAGGCCAGCTATCGAGGGTGGGATGACGTGACCTACTGGGGGCCGACGCTCGGCGTGCGCTGTGCGGAAGACGTGCCCTGATCCCAGCCCGCATTATTCATGAAGTTTCTACTGCAAGCGCGGATACGCGGCTCTTGCACGTGAAGCGTCATTCGTGAAGCGTGAAGCGCAGGACGGAAAGAGCGTGTCTGTCTCATAGCATGCGAGATACGAGATACGCTTCACGAGGAACGCGCTTTCAGGCGCTTTCGCGATGAACCTTCATGAATAATGCGGGCTATGCTCTCCTTCCTGTCTCTTTCTCCCTTGGCTTTTGTACGATGCCGGTCTTCATGGCCCGATTGGCATCAGCAGCGACAGCGATGCCGGGCAAGTTGCTAGGCCAGTTATGCAGTGTGCAGTACCTTCTGCCGTTGAGGAGAATTCGCGATGAGACAAATAAGTCAATGGTCATGGCTGGCGATCGTCACGGGGCTCTGTGTGCTCGGCGGGTGCGCGGGGAACAGCCCGTTCGCTATCTTTATGGACTCCACGAAAAACTGCACAGAGATGGTCCTGCAAGGAGATATTCAGACGGTGGCGAAGACCAGAGAACAACGATTCTTGGGGAAGGTACCAGAGACCACGGCTCGTTGTCTCGGAGGGAAACGTGCAGAAAGTCTCAGGGAAGGACCCTGGTTGGATTGGCCGAATTATTGGGCCGCCGGCGATGCCACGTCTCTGGCGCCCGCGCGGCTTCTGTCCGACGCCAAGGTGATCGGCCCCAACGCGCATGGAATCAACGCCGCGCTCTATGAGCTGGAGCTGCAACGAATCGAACTCATCAAGTTCAATCTTTTCGACAACAACAAGACCTACGAGGCCTACGTCACAGGCCGTGGTGGCGAGGCCGGGCCTGTGCTGAATACCTGGCCTGACATGCGATTGCCCCAGAGCCATCCCGATTTCAACGCCGTCGGTGGCGACCAGACGCAGGTCTGTCGCGGAGAGTTGATTCGCTTCCGTACCCTGACCGGCATGTGCAACGACATTCGCAATCCGCTGATGGGATCGACGCACCAACTCTTTGCACGGAACGTGGACTTCGACACCACGTTTCCCGATTTAGGTCTGAATGAGCTGACCAAGAATCGCCATGGAGATCGATTAGGGCTGTTGAAGCCGGACCCGCAGGTCATTAGCCGGAAGCTGTTCACGCGCAAGCAATCAAAGCCGGTCGTATCGCTCGAGAAGTCGCAGCCGGACAGATGTCACGAAGGTTACGGCCTTCCGGGTGGCTCAAAAGAGGCCGAGTGTGACTATGAGAAGGCGCCGTTTTTTAACGTGCTGGCAGCCTTCTGGATCCAATTCATGACCCACGACTGGTTTGCGCATTTGGACGAGGGGCACAATCGGCCTGAGTGGATGGCGGTCGGCTGCACGACGCAGATGGTCAAGAATATCGAACAGCCGCTGACGGGTGAAGAGGCTAAGAAGTTGGGCTGCCGTCCTGACGACAAGATCGATGCAGCCTATATCGCCGAAGGCACGGAGCCCAAGTCATTCACCCACGGCGGCAAGCCCTATCTCACGCGGGCGCCGAAAACCACCGCCAATCATGTCACCGCCTGGTGGGATGCCTCCCAGCTCTATGGATACGACGAGCGGTCGGGCCAGCGAGTGAAGCGCGATCCGAAAGACCGTGCAAGATTGCTGCTGACTCCGCTGAGAAAAGAGGCCTTAGTGGGCGAGAAGCTGGAATATCTGCCGGTCTTCGAAGCGGGGGATCCGATTAATCCTGAGTGGTCCGGTCAGGAAGCCACGGCCTTTCCCGATAACTGGAGCATCGGGATGAGTTTCTACCACAACGTCTTTGCGCGAGAGCACAACGCTTTTGTGAGTGAATTCCGCAAGCAGACCGTTCGTACGCCCGATGCGGACAGCGGCGTGAGAAATCCTGCCGACCCCAATCGCGTCATCCGCTACAAGGACGTCACGCCGGACGAATTGTTCGAAGTGGCCCGGCTGGTCGTCGCTGCCGAGATTGCCAAGATCCACACCACCGAATGGACCACGCAACTGCTCTATAACGAGCCATTGAACCTGGGGATGAACGCCAACTGGAGCGGAGTCTTTGCGAAGCATGAGGTAGTGGCGGACGCGCTAAAGGAAGTTGTGCGCCGCCTCGGCGATTCGGAGGATGCCAAGAAGGCGAACGGTCTGTATGCGGCGTTCGCCGGCGGACCTGGCATCTTCGGATTGGGCAATCGGGTTTATGAGGGGGTGCCGCTCGTGGGCCTGATCGATCCGAATAAACAAGACCGCTGGGACTTGAAAAACGACGACCATATCAATGGGGGCGTGAACCACTTCGGCTCCCCCTTCAATTTCCCCGAGGAGTTCATCACGGTATATCGGCTGCACCCCCTGCTGCCGGACCTGATCGAATACCGTGAGTGGAATAGGGAGCCGAACGTCATCCGACAGCAAGTTCCGGTGATCGAAACCTTCCGTGGCAAGGCAACTGAGGCCGTGCGGCAGAAGGGGTTGGCCAATTGGGCGCTCAGCATGGGCCGACAGCGGCTGGGGGCGCTGACGCTCCAGAACCATCCTCAATTTTTGCAGAATCTCAAGATGAATCGCTTGCAGTCTTCCACGCAACAGATCGACGTAGCCGCGCTCGATCTCATCCGGGATCGGGAGCGGGGCGTCCCGCGCTATAATGAGTTCCGCCGGCAGTACGGATTGAAGCAACTGACCAGCTTCGACGATTTCGTCGATACGCGTCTACCCAAGGATTCTTCGGTCAGGCACAAGCAGGAGCAGCTGGTGAAGACATTGCGTGAAGTGTACGGGCAACACCAGTGCAATGAGTCCAAGATCATCACCAAGGCGCAGCTGAACGACGACAAGTCGCCCATCAACGATTGTCTGGGGCATCCCAACGGCAGCCTGATCGACAATATCGAAGACGTCGACACCGTGGTGGGCTGGCTGGCGGAATTCAGGCGTCCGCATGGCTTCGCCATTTCCGAAACTCAGTTCGTCGTGTTTATTCTCAACGCTTCGCGCCGCCTCTTTAGCGACCGGTTCTTCACTTCCAGTTTTCGCCCGGAGTTTTACAGCACACTCGGCGTCGCCTGGGTCACGAACAATGGACCTGGCCCGGAGATGATGGAGCAGGGAAAGCCCAATGGCCATGAGCAGCCGGTCTCTCCCCTGAAACGCGTGCTGCTGCGGACGATGCCGGAACTGGCCGGTGAACTCCAAACTGTGGTGAATGCGTTCGATCCCTGGGCGCGAGATCGTGGAGAGTATTACAGTCTGGAGTGGAAGCCGAGGGCGGGGGCGGAAGGAGACGAGGCGTTCGCCAAGAGTCGGAGATGAGGGCGGCCTAGTCGTCCTCTTGCTCGCGGAACGCGCACGATAAGAATGTGCTCGTTCGACGCGCGCAGTTGAGGATCGACCAGGCCACCCTCATGGAGAGAGATAGGCGAACTAGGAGGGGAAATGGAAAAGGGGGCGGTCTGAGCTACCCCTGTGATGATCGATGTGTTTCTGCCGCCATCGGCCCTTCTACTGATTCTCCT
>JACQEY010000112.1 GCA_016200355.1 Nitrospirota bacterium | reverse complement strand
CCTCAGGCTCCATCCAATTCTCGATCATCATTCCAGCCCATAACGAGGCTGCCCGCATTCTACCTCATCTTCGAAGCATCACCTCATACATGCAAGACCGAGGACAGCCTTACGAGATCCTCGTGGTTGACGATGGCAGCATTGATGCCACGGCCTCCATTGTGGAAACCCTGTCTTCTACGGTCCCGGAAATTCAATTACTCAGGGTACCACTGCGCCGAGGTAAAGGCGCGGCCGTACGGCGAGGGATGCAAGCCGCCGTCGGACGACTGCAACTCTTTACCGATGCAGACGGCGCCACTCCGATTCAGGAGCTCGCCCGGCTTGAGGAGGCCATGGTGAGTGGAGCCGACGTGGCCGTCGGATCGCGCTCACTTGCCTCCCGGTTGCCGGACTATGCAGTCCAGGCTCGCTGGTATCGGACCATTTTGAGCAGCCTGTTCAATTCACTCATACGGAAGAAGGGCCTCAGAGGAATTGCCGACACGCAATGTGGATTCAAACTGTTTCGTCAAACTGTGGCAGCAGACCTCTTTGGAGTCTCTTCAATCGACGGCTATGGCTTCGACCTCGAACTGCTTTACGTGGCGCAGCAACGCGGATACCGCATCGCAGAAATTCCGGTGAATTGGTCTCATCAATCCGGCTCAAAATTTCGCGTCTTCAGAGATGGGGTCGCCATGCTACGCGAATTGGCCGTGATCCGACGGAATAGAAACAAGGGCTACTATGCGGCTTCGTCACACCCAAGGGATTTTCATCCGGCCCCAGTCAGCCGACTCGGACTCCCTCCGCAATGAAATCTCCCGCAGAATAACCGAGCGAGACAGGCGAGACTCGTGAAGATGAAATATCCCACCCCTCCCGCTTTTCGCGCAAGTCTCGCGAGTCTCGCGCGCATAACGCAATGGGCCATCCTCTTGTGCCTCCTCCTCATCATAATAGTGGGCGGGCTGTGGGGATGCGAGAAACTGACGTCGGCGCTTCACCGAACCTCCTTACCGGACATGGGTCCGCGTCTGGCTAACTCTGTCAAGCTAACCTTCGACCCCTCCTTTACCAATCTCAAGATGCAGTACGTAGATGGATGCAATAGCCCCCACGAACTCAATGTGGGGGAAGAAATCGAATCGATGATGATTGACGCGGCTTCCCAAAACTTTACAGCCGTGACCGTCACCGGTGAAATCCCGGCACAAATCCAGCCTGACACAGAGATCATAGTCACGCTCCAGCGCTCAGGCCTCAAGCTTTGGGCTGACAATGTCTATGATCGGGTGCCTGCGGACATGACCCTCGAGACGCGCGTAGCCCTGAAGGATGCCGGGGGAAAAGAGCTTGGCCAGCAAACCATTTCCATCACACACAACCAACGCCTTATTCTAGAACCGGCCATACGTCGATGCGATTACGGCAATATCGGGGAATTCGTGCATGACGCAGGGCTCGCCCTCTCGACGCAATTCATACACGCCGTCCGAACCCAGTTGGCAGCGACCGGCGGAACCGCTCCCGCACCAGTGGTAACATCGCCTGTGAGACCAGTCCCGCCGACACCCACCACACTAACCCAAGGCGCTCCATCGGCACTCTTGTTTAAAGCCACTGTGCTGGACGAGAACAGCAATTTGGTCGTTGAAGGAGGCGAGCACATTCGGGTACGCATCGACCTCGTAAACGGAGGAGAGCAGGAACTACAGGGTGTCACGGCTGTCTTGACAGGAACCGCTTCGCTGCTCGCCCAGTTTCCTGCCAGCTCGCTGGCGATCGGACGACTGCAACCGGGCCAATCCCGCTCGATCGAATTTGTGGCGACGGTACCACAGTCAATGCAGCAGCAGAAGGCCGAGATCCATGTGGCGGTCACTGATTCAGGAGCCCATGCTCAGCCGCTGACTCAAACTCTGGCCCTGTTGATCCAACCAACCGGCATCAAGGCCGATGACGTAGATCACATCCCTGCTGTGGTCACCGGATTTCGGCAGCCCCACACCTATTTGATCTCAATTGGAATCGAATCCTATCGAAACCGGCAAGCCCTATCCCGAAAATTCGCTTCCTTGGATGCCCAGATGGTCTCGAACTATTTTCAGGCCCTCGGTGGATTACCGGCCTCCAATATTCTTCTACTGCAAGACTGGAAAGCCCTACGCTCTGAAATTGATGAAGCACTACTGGATTGGCTGCCGCCTCATATGAATAAGGACGCGGTTGTTATTGTCTATTTCGCCGGTCTGGCTTCGGTCTCTTCGACGGGAGAAACGTTCCTGATACCGTACGATGGAACCGCTACGGCCACATCACAGGCCTACCCGATCAAAGATTTGGAGGCAGCACTATCTCGCTTGAAAGCGAAACAGACGGTATTTCTGTTCGATGGCATTGTGTCTCGTATGGAACCGGATAACCGAACTAAGACCGCCCTGACCGCCCTCCCCCAATGGAATCCCAAAGGAAGCTCGACCATCCATATCATTGGGACCAGCGGCATCGGGCAGGGGTTAGAGGACGATCAGCATCGGCATGGCCTATTTACCTACTACCTACTGCGGGCATTGCGTGGTGAGGCCGACACCAACCGCGACGGCGACGTGACGCTCGGCGAAACGGTGACCTATCTCAGCCAGAAAGTGCGCTGGGCATCCAAAACCCACATGAACCAGGAGCAACGCCCCTTTGCCGTCCCGGCGATTCTCCCAACCGATCCTTCCGCTACCTTGATATTGACCAAGCAGGCTGCGATCCAGGGCACCGAAGCCCACTAACAGGATGCTGAAAAAGTCCGCCAGCTTTCTGGAGGGTTAAGGCTCAGGCCAAGGCTAAGAGTGCCAGAGTCTGACCTTCGCTCAACCTTGACCTCGACCTCAGCCTGCTTCACTCGCTGCGGCCTTGCTTAGGACAAGGCGCGTCCCTGGGCGAAGAGGCTGTCTTGGCAGACTCAGGGCTGGCGGGTGAAATAACCGTCAGGGTTGGGCGGGTGAGAAATCTGATCTTTTTGAGCATCCTGACAGAGCCGCATGATCAGAAGAAAAAAAGAGGGTGGAGGATTCGATCCTCCACCCTCCCTCTTAAACTGACACCTGCGACGAAACTACTCAGCCTTACAGAAGGTCCGTTCGTAGTTGATGATCAACCAGGCTTCATCTTCTGTGATAATTGCTGGAACCAAGGAAATCATGCCTGTGCCTGCACTACCGTTCTTCATCACCCAGAATAGTTCGCCATCTTTCCGCTTCTTATGAAACTTGCAGTTCGTGAAATCGCGGGGGCTCGGATTGAGAACCTTCCCGGCTTCGCCCTGGCCATCCCCGTTCTTACCATGACAATTGAAGCAAGTCCCCTTCCCCTCGAACAGTGCCTTTCCTTTGGCAACGTTCTCTGGAGTTGGCTCAAACTTATTCTTGTTGGCCTTCGCGTCGGCCATCTGATCAGCCGGAACGCGGGACTTGAGTGGATCCTTCTCCTCGGCTCCCACCACTGAAACCGATAGCATTATCAATGCTGCGCTGATTCCCAGAAACTTAGCAAAATGCCCCATCAGACTTCCTCCTTTGTGTTTAACCACCGCATGTGAACCCGGCATCGGGCCACTGGCTCATGAGATCCATGTCAAAGCGACAAAACGCGGGCGAATATAACAATGGCCTTCCACTCATGTCAAGCAATCCAGGGTGCAAGCAGAAGGTCTCCACACTCCGCGACTCCTTCACCACTTCATAATCGCAGTTCCGGCCTCATACTCACTTCTGCATAGCCTGATTTTGTTCAGCCCTACCAGATAACCATCAAGGCTCGTGCCAGAACACCCTCATAGCAAAACCTGATATTCCAGCTAGTTAGGAGCATTCATCATCCCAGAAATCTCGGAAGCCTCAAGAGGGTGGCACCATTGCGCCTCAATCCTTGCTGCAGTGCCCCATCCCTCGAAAGTGCACGCAACGAGCCAGGACAGTCGGCCACAGAATCGGACATGCTTGGCTTGAATTCGAATTAAGGGATGGCGACCAAGGCGGGTGCAAAGCGCACGTGCTGTGATCGGATGGACGCTGCTAGCAGGTTGCGGGAAAACCACGTTGGCACGCGAGACAGGTGACGGCTGATTTGGTTCATCTGGTTTGTTTAGTTCATCTGGTTGGTGTTGTTCAACCAAACAAACGAGACAAACCAAATAAACCAAATAACGGTCTTCTTGCGCTGGCGGACATTTTCAGCATCCTAATTAGAGGGCGGTCAGCGCTTGATGACTATATCGCGCGCAACTTTTCCGCTTGGACCGAAAGGCTTTTGAGGTTTGCCGTTGAGTTCGGCCTTGACGCCCCCGGCATTACCGAGCGTCAAAATAAACTGGTCCTGGCCCTTCCATCTGGCCTTTTCTCCGGGCCGGAGCAAGGCCTCTTGGGGACTGCCTCCATCGATTTGAACGACAACCCAACTCAGCTCAGTCGCTTCAAGGTCGAGCGCCAACTGTCCCTCCATTGCTCCAGACCCTTCGAGTGAAATCCCTCCCAACGGCCCGTCGCTTCCCAACGACGAAGGAGCCGGAGCCGCCAATTCCGGCACAACCGAAGCTGTGGGCGCTGGGACGGTCACTGGCTCAGCATTATTTTCTACACTCGCCTTGGCCGGCACAGCAGGGGATTCGCTCGGTTTGGTCTTGGGAACCGGCGGAGCCACCTCGGCCTGCTGACTTGGCGGCGCATCCTGAGCTGCTGAAGTCGGTGGAACGGTCCGCTGGGATGCGGAAGGTGGAGGGTCTGAACTCGAACGACGGACCAGGAGCGACGACTGTTCCCGGCTTAAGAGGAAGATGAGCGTGAGGATCGCGATACCGATCGCAATCGCGACGGCCTTTCGATTGGATTGGCGCTTCCGCTCTTCTTCCGCCTGCCTGACCTTCAAACGTTCCCGCTCGCCTTGCTTGTCGTAATAGGCGCCTGCCGATTGTGCAAATCGGTGGATCGCATCGTCTTCATCGAGTCCGAGAGACCGGGCATAGGACCGGACAAACCCTCGCGCAAACACTTGATCGGGCAACTTGGCGAAATTTCCATCTTCCAGCGCTTTCACAAAATCAGTTCGAATTCGCGTCTTGGATGCGACTTCGTCGATGGTGAGCCCCTTGGTCTCTCGCACCTGTTTAAAAAATTCGCCGATCGATTCCATGGGTCTTTCTCTACGGCTTGAGCCGTGTCAGTAATTCCTTCGCGGCTGCCGCATACTCACCGCCCTTATCGAGCGTCGTCACCTTGGTCAGGGTTTCCCTTGAGCGTCGTTCGAACCCCAGCTTGTAATACGCCCGCCCCAACTCCAAGTATAGTAGCGCCGGAGGAACATTGGGTGGATTGACCACTAAGGCATCCTCAAACGCTTCCATCGCGCCCTGGTAATCACTCTCGTGAGCCAGCGACCGGCCGAGATGGAATCGGGCCAGGTCCGGCGTGGCATACAAGGGATTCGTCAACGCCTGACGGAATGCCGCGATCGCTTCCGTCCACCGTCCCTGTTTCTCTAAGATCTGGCCCAGATAGGTGTACGCTTCCGAGTAATTTTCATCGAGCTTCGTCGCGGCCCGAAGTTCTTCCTCGGCTTGGGGGAACTTACTCTGCAGCGCCAGAATATGGCCGAGCCCGTATCGTGCCTCTTTGTTGTTCGGATCGAGCTTCACGGCCTGCTGAAACGATACAAAGGCCTTCTGCTGATCGTGCTCCAGACTCGCGACACCTTCCTGGTAGTACCCTTTTGACTTCTGTGCCGAACCTTCCGATGTGGCACAGCCTGGCAGCCATCCGATCAAAAGGGCCAACACAAGCAATGGACCCGCCAATGCTCGAACAATCGAACCGGCAAAGAGATCTTGTATCACGAAATATCCTCGAAATGAGTCAACTGCTTAAAGGCTCGAAACCGTTCTTGAATCTCTTTGTAGTCCAGGATTCGCAAACGGTCAAGACTAAAGGATTCTACCGCAAAAGACGCCATGACGCTCCCAAAGATAATCGCCTGTTTGAAGGCCTCAACCGAACGATTGCCGGTGGCCGTCAAGTAGCCCAGGAAACCGCCGGCGAAGGTATCCCCTGCACCTGTTGGATCACGCACGTCTTCAAGCGGAAAGGCCGGAGCCCCGAACACCTGCTTCTCGTTGAACATCAAGACCCCATACTCCCCACGCTTGATGATGAGGTGCTTGGGTCCACGCGCGAGTATTTTTTGTGCAACCTTTACCAGATTCGTATCTTCGCCTAGTGCCCGGGCCTCCCCATCGTTAATGATGAGAATGTCGACCTTCTCCAAGACCCGCCACAATGCGTCTCGCTTGCCGTTAATCCAAAAGTTCATCGTATCGCACGCGACTAAGGGCGGGCGCGGAAGCTTCTGCAGCACATCCAGTTGGAGTTCCGGATCGATATTGCCCAAGAACAAAAGATCCGGGAATCGATAGGCATCGGGAATCTTTGGCCGAAAGGTTTCGAATACATTGAGTTTCGTATCGAGCGTATGTGCTTCGTTGAGCTGGTGCGTGTACTCCCCTTTCCATCGAAACGTCGCCCCGGGCCTCCGCTCCAACCCAGTCAAGTCGATGCCACGGCTCTTGAGAAAGGCCAGGTGTTGCGGGGGAAAATCTTCCCCCACCACAGCAATGAGATCCACGCTGGTAAAGTAACTGGCCGCGGTTGAAAAAAATGTGGCCGAACCTCCAAGAACCTCGCTGACCTCCCCAAAGGGTGTTTTCACCGTATCTAATGCGACCGATCCGACGACGAGCAGCTTTCCCATGGCTTATCGAATTCCTTTCTTTCCTGGAACAACCCGATCCATCAACAAAGCCAGCTTCCGTCGGCGCAAGACAGGCATCCGATCCGGCACCGTGATAATGGCATCCTGCAATGCACGCTGACAGCTGCAAGTCTTGACATCGGCCACCGCAGGCATCGCCGTCCGCAACAGCCGCTTGGCCAGCACGACATTCTGACGGAGCGTGGTCAAGATGGCCTCGACGGTGACAGCCTCTTCCGTCTCATGCCAACAATCATAATCGGTCGCCAAGGCCACTGTGGCGTAACAAAGTTCAGCCTCGCGTGCGAGCTTGGCCTCAGGGAGATTCGTCATCCCGATCACACTCGCACCCCACTGACGATAGAGCCGAGACTCTCCTTTGGTCGAAAACTGTGGACCCTCGATGCAGAGATAGACGCCGCCTTGATGCACGGAGGCGCCGACTGTACGGGCCGCATCCAACAATGCTGCTCCGAGCGAAGCACAGACCGGATCGCCGAACGCCACATGAGCGACAATACCTCCCTCAAAGAAGGTGGACACCCGCCGTTTAGTGAGATCGATAAACTGATCGGGCAACACCACATCGCCGGGCTTGATCGACTCCTTCATGCTGCCGACCGCACTCACAGAAATCACCCGCCGAACACCCAGCGACTTTAGCGCATAGATATTCGCGCGATAGTTGATTTCCGACGGATTGATCCGGTGTCCGCGTCCATGCCGCGAGAGAAAGGCGATACGAATCCCGTCCAATTCGCCGAGCATCACCTTGTCGGAGGGAGCCCCGAAGGGGGTCTTGACAGAACGTTCCTTAACCTTTCGAAGGCCCTCGATGTCGTAGAGCCCACTACCGCCGATGATCCCGATGTCTGCGCTCGCTGCGTTCCCCTGCGATGCCATCCTACGTCCTCAAAATAGTGTGGCGAGAAATCGATCCACCTGTCCAGTCACCCGTGCTGCCGTGTGCTGAACCGACTCCGACTCCTCGATTGTCAACCACTGAATCCCCGGTTCCTTTCGAAACCAGGTCATTTGTCGTTTGGAAAAATGTCTCGTGTCCCGTTTGAACCGCCGAACCATTTCAGCGACGTCATACTCGCCGGCCAAGTGCTCGGCCACCTGTCGATACCCCAAGCCCTTCATGGCCGCACTGGTGCGCTGATACCCCTGGGCCAGGAGTTGTTGCGTCTCTTCAATCAAACCGTGAGACAGTTGCCAATCGATCCGCTCCTCGATACGCCGATACAGCACATTGCGGTCTCGATTCAATCCAACGATCAAGGCTGAAAATGGCCGCTCGGCAAACCCATGCTTCCCTTGGAACTCCGACATCCGACGACCGGATAGTTGGTATACCTCCAACGCGCGGATCACTTTCGATTCGTCACGCGGGTGCAACCGCGCCGCGGCCATAGGATCGACATCCACAAGTCTTGTATAGAGGCGATCATGTCCATGGTCCTTCACCTCCTGCCGCAGGGCCGCCCTCACAATCGGATCGGCCGGCGGTGCATCGCACAAACCCTTGAGGAGGGTCCGCACATAGAGCCCTGTGCCACCCACGACCAGAGGAAGGCGGCAGTCTCGGTGGAGGCGCTCGATCTCATCAACCGCCTGGCGGCGATACAATCCTGCATTAAACGGTTCGTCTGGACCGACGAGATCGATCAGTCGATGGGGAACCGCCTGGCGCTCCTGTAGTGTCGGCTTATCCGTCCCGACGTCCATACCTCGATAGACTTGCCGTGAATCCGCTGTGAGCACCTCCGTCTCAAACGCCTTTGCGACCTCGACCGCAACGCGGCTCTTCCCCACAGCAGTCGGTCCAACTATCACGACAACAGGCTTGAAACGGACCTGCGTCTTGGAAAGACGACATGTCGCTCTCTCTGGAGTGGCCATCATGTCCATCCAACCCGCCCGAACAACTTGGCAAGCTCATTTGTCGAAAGGCGAAACGCCGTGCGGCGCCCATGCGGACAGGTCATAATCAACCCTTCCTGCACCCAATCGTGAATCAGCTGTTGAATTTCAGGAAGGGCCAAGGCGCGTCCGGCCCGCACCGCTCCATGGCAGGCCAGCGACGCCAAGATGGGTTGAACACGCAGTTCCAGAGACGATGCGCTGTCCCACTCTGTCACATCATCGAGCAGATCCTGCACCAAGACCGCCGCATCCACCTTGCCCAGTCCAACCGGTACTCCGCGAATCGCGATGGCCGAAGCGCCAAATGGTTCAATCAGAAGACCGAGCTTCTCCAGATCATCACGGTATTTGAGCAACAGCATGCTCTGCGCCGCCGACAGCTCGATCGGCTCCGGAATCAACAGCGGCTGCGAGGGAATATCCCGGCTCTGCCACCCACGCCAGAGCCGTTGAAAGAGGACGCGCTCATGCGCCGTATGTTGATCGATCACTTGGAGTTCTCCGCCCACCTGCGCCACGAGATAGGTCCGGAGGATTTGTCCGAACGGCATAATGTCTGGCTTCTCTGCTAGCCGATACGCTGTGGCTGTCTCGTGGGCGAAGGCCAACTGACTTCCCTCAGCGATGCCGGACAGCGACACCATGTCACTACCACTAGTCCGGGAATCCTGCCCAGGAGCTGAGATCGAGGCTGCCCGCTGAGAATCCAGGAACGATGAGGTCCGCCGCTCAGCCGTGGGAGAGAAGCCCTGCACCGTCTGCGACAATCCGGACGGCGTGAGACCCGACAGGACCTTCTGCTCAAAACCACCAAGTGCATGACGAACCGACTGGCGCACCAACTGATGAAGCGCTTCTGTTTCTGCAAACCGCACTTCCTTTTTCGTGGGATGCACGTTGACATCGAGCTGATCCGGCTCGATGTCAAGAAAGAGCACGAACGTCGGGCGAGATCCTTTAGGAAGAAACGATCCATACCCTTCCATGACTGCATGAAACACAGTCGCATTGCGGACGGGACGCCGGTTCACAAACAATTCCTGTGGCAGTTTCGAAGACCGCGCGTGGATAGGATCGACCATCACGCCGCGGATCGACAATCCCCCTGTCCTGCCTCGCACCTCAATGGTCCGATCGAGAAACCCCTGGCGAAATACTTGGAGGATTCGATCGCGATCCGCTGTCACGGCGGGATAGTTGAGAACCTCCTGGCCGTTATGGGTCAGGCGAAAATGTACGGATGGCCAGGCGAGGCCTGCGAGTTGCACCGCATGGCTGATATGGGAGAACTCGGTCGTGGTCGATTTGAGAAATTTTTTTCTGGCCGGTTGATTGAAAAATAGATTGGAGACGTCGATCCGGGTGCCAGGCACGGGGGGCGCGTCCACGATCGCACTGCCGGCCCCTGCAACCAAGGTGAACTGCGACCCCACCGTATCCTGCCTGGTCGCAGTCGTCACCAGCACATGGGAAACGGAGGCAATACTCGGTAACGCCTCGCCTCGAAAGCCCATTGTCGTCACAGAGGCGAGGTCCCGATCGGACCGGAGCTTGCTGGTGGCGTGCCGCTCGAAGGCAAGGGGTAGATCGGTACGGTTGATCCCTTCTCCATCATCCGAGACTCGAATGAGGGCCAGTCCACCATCTTTCACCTCAATCGTGATATGGAGAGCCCCTGCATCAAGACTGTTTTCCAGTAATTCTTTGACGACGGCGGCAGGACGCTCGACGACCTCGCCGGCTGCGATACGGCTGACTACGTCGCCTGGGAGGATATGGATCTTGGCGGAGCAACTGGCGGCGGGCATGACACTAGACTCCAGGGAATGCCGGGAACAAGGAAGCCGCCACGAACTGTCCCGATGGACGTCCGATCATCGAATTTCGGCCAGCTTATTCTTGGCCAGCTTCGCCTCGTCCGACGCGGGAAACTCTTCGATGACCCGTTTGAGATTCTTCTTCGATTTGGCGAGATCTCCAGTTTCTCCCGCCGCGAGCCCCGATTTGAAAAGCGCCGCCGGCACCTTCTCGTTTCCTGGATACTCCGCCGAGAGATACTCAAACGATTGCATCGCGCGCACATAATCTTTCTGCTGATAGGAGGCCTCGCCTAACCAGTAGTAGGCATTGGGCGTCAGCGATGTGCCGGGAAAGTCCTTCACAAATCGCTGAAAACCCGTTACGGCAAGATCGTATTTTCCGTTGAGATAGTCGTTATACGCCAAATTAAAAGCTGATGTCGGGGTAATCGTGGGAACGCCTGGCATCATCGTCTGCATATCTGCAGCGGAGACCGGCTTCTGTGGTTTAGAGGGGCGAGCGGGGTCAGATTGAGATGGCTCCACCTTGGGCATAACCGGACTACCGAATGTCTCTTCGGATTTTGCCAATCGGCCCTCCAACTTTTGAACCCGCGCCGACAGTTCTTCAAACTTCGGATCGAGCTTCTGTCGAGTGGATTCACTATCCTTCATCCGTTCCAGCGACTCCAAACGTCGTTGCAGCGAATCCAGCCGCTTTTGATCTTGATCTTGAGACTTCGATACCGTCGCCACATGGTCGCGCATTTCCACAAAGTCCGCGTGATTGGCACATCCGGCGAGCCACAGCATCGTCCCGGCCATGAGAGCGACCGACCCCCTTGAACCTGCTTGCTTGCGCATCACGGTTGTCGCGACTCCTTCAACTGGGTTAGTTTATCGGATGCTTTCCCTGCCTCGGGAGTCCGTGGATACAACGTCACCACCTGCTTGAAAGCCGAAGACGCGCGCGCCTTATCTTTCATCGCCAGGTACGCATACCCTTTCTTCAAGATCGCCGCCGGCACTTTCTCGCTCCGTGGGAAATCCAGTTCGACGCGGTCGTACGAATCGATCGCCTGTCTAAAATCCTTCTTGCCGTAGTGCGATTCACCGAGCCAAAAGCGCGCATTGGGAGACAGATCCGAGTTCTGATAGTCACGCAAAAATGCGGCGAACCCCTGCCTGGCTCCATCCAAGTCCCCATCACGAAACAGCGCCAGGAGTCGTTCGTACTCAAGTTTATCGGGGCGCTCACTAGTCTGGCTGACTTGCGTTCGCGGCGATTCCTCGGTCTCAACTGCCGACGTCATCATCCCTTCAGTTTGCGCAGAAAGCGAAGGCATTTCTTGCTCAGCCTTTGGGGTTTCAGGCGTAGGCACAAGCGCCGATCGGTGGGCCGGTTTCGTGGTTGACTGACGTGCTCCTCCCTTGCTTCCCCCTCGTACATGCGCATCCTGCGCAACCTGATCAACGGCCTTGGAGAGGGCCTCCAGACGACGGTCTTGCTCATCGAAGCGGGCAGCAAATTTCTGCGCAACAGATGCGACGCTCTTATTGACCTCGCCTAAATGACCGGTCACTGCTTTGTTCGTCTCATTGATATGGGTTGCCGAGGCTTTGCTTGCCTGCTCTTCTTGGCTCACCCGCTCGCTCAATCCTGTCAGCGAATCCCTGAACGCCGCTAATGACTGACTGAATTGTATGAATTTTGCCGACAACTGTTCATCCCGAGCCTGGTTATCCGCCAGCGTCTTATGCTGTTCCTCCAGACGGACGTCAAGACTCTTGGCGAGTCCGCTGTTCGTCTTCTGCACAACCTCAATGATCTCTTTTCGCACCACCTCCATCTGTCGGGTCACGTCGTCAAGGCGAGCATTCACATCCATGCGGAGCTGATCACGGTCCTGCTTGTTTTTGACATCTTGCGCATTGAGGCTCTCGCGCACCTGGTTGTAGCGAGTCGCGCTATCCGTTTCCAGCTTGCTGGCCAACTGTTCGAGCCGTCTGGTTTGTTGCTCAAGTTGCGCAGAGCGCTGCTTGAGGTCTTCCTGCTTGCCTTGGAGCTCCTGAGCCTGATGCAACGCCCGCTCCAACTCGCCACGTAACTGCGGCAATTCCTGCTCCCGAAGCACCGAAATCTCCTGACTCTGTCGCGCACGGGTCTGTGCCGACTCATCGCTCGACTGCTTGATGCGCTGCTGAAGATTCTTCTCGGTCTGTTTGAGATCGGCTTGTTGGGCAATGCAGCCGGTCGACAACAGGGCACAGATCGAAAAGATCGCCGCCCAGGTTCCCTTAGTATCCGAATGGTTCCACATTGTTCCACCCATTATATAAAGGAACTCCCTGTTCCCTCCTCGCAGACAACGGAGTCACATCCGCCGCAACAAAGAATGCGTCGCCTACTTCCCGGTCTTCACCACAAGATGTCCTCGCCGATTCTGCTGGTAGCACGACTCTGCATGTTCGTTACAGGATGGCCGCTCTTTCCCATACGATACCACGGACAGACGATTGGCACTGACACCGAGTTCAACCAGATAGTTCCGGGCAGCCTTCGCCCGTTTTTCACCGAGGACGAGGTTGTAGGCGGAAGTCCCGCGCTCGTCACAGTGCCCTTCGACCTTAACCAGCGCGCTCGGGTTGGACTTCATCCACTCAATACATCCCGTAAGCCCGCTGCGGCTGAAGCCGCCTGTTCGGCCCTGACCTCAGCCATTTGCCGCTCGGCACTGCTGGAGGGATCCACCTTCGCCAGCATCGTACCACCGCCCACTCGCTCTTCCGAAGGGTTCTTGTCGAGGCCTCGCAGCCCACCGCCACCCGACTGAACCCCGGTGTCCGGAAAGCTACCGACACCGGACTTGGGACTATCTGCCCCTCCCTTCGCCATCCCTTGAGTGGACTGGGAGTCGCCACCGGACTGTACGGATTTTTTAGAGCAGCCCGGCATACCAATCAATGCCATGCTCACCATCAGTGCCGTCCCATATAAATAGACTGTCTTGTTCATACCTCTGTCTCCTTTATCCCAGATTGTTATCTCTCGATCTTATCCCTTGATTCATCCGGCACGGTCATTCTCTTAGACTCACGATGCCGGAGACCAGGAGGGCGCACTATTGTGCGTGCCCTGGAAGGTGAGCCGTTCTATATCCTTGCCGTCGGCATCGATCATATAAATCTGGCTCTTTCCATCGGACGTCGAACTGAATACCAAATGCCTGCCATCCGGTGACCAGGAAGGTGAATCATCGACACCCGGTCCTGTCGTCAATTGCATTCGCTTCTGCCCATCCGGCGAGATGACACAGAGTTTATACTCTCTATGCGTCCGGCACACATAGGCGATCCAGTTCCCGCGCGGCGACCACACCGGCGCCGCATTGTAATCGCCTTCAAACGTCAGGCGACGCACGTTCGACCCATCTGATGAACTCATCAAGAACAACTGCGGCCCGCCACCTCGATCTGACACAAACACCAACTCTCTCCCGTTCGGAGACCAGGAGGGAGACAAGTCGCCGGACGGGTTTACAGTTAATCGTTGGATGGCTTTTGTCCTTGTATCCAGCCGATAGAGTTCGGAATTGCCTTCATGGCTGGAGGCAAACGCCAGGAAATTTCCATCAGGAGACAGTGACGGAGTGATGTTCAATCCCCCTAGGGAAATCACCGTCCATCGCTTGCCCGTCGCCAACTCGATCATGTCGATATCCTGCGTATTGCGATTGCGGTAGGCGGTGAAAATCAGGAACCGGCGATCAGGAGACCATTGCGGCATGAGGTTCAGAAATCCATCAGCGGTGAGTTGGCGCGTATCGTGCCCATCGTAATCCATCACGAACAACTCACGGGCAGCACCCTGTTCAGCCACATACGCGATCTTTGTCCGCGCGATGCCCGGTTCGCCCGTATAACGAAATACCAACTCGTCGGCAAAGCGGTGCGCCATCAGTCTCACAACCGAGGTCGACCCTACATAGCGCTTTCCTCCCACAAGTTCATCGCTGCCGCTGTCATAGACGAAGCCCTCCATATTCACGTCGGCTTCTTTGTCAGTCCCTTTCATGCCTGCTTTCCCCCAGACCAACACCGAGACACCTTTCTCAGCCGCCTGCCTAAATATGGCCTTGGAACCAGCCCCCATCCCGTTGCCGATATCGGGTGTTTGAATTCCAAGACTGGGCAAATCCACCAGATCGAAAACCAAGGAGCGCTTCACATCCTTTTTGAGAACTTCTTCAATCCGCCCACCCAACCAATCCGGACCTCCCGCATTGTGTATCCCTGCAACACCCAGGGAAATTTTTTGGAAATCCGGGCGGGTAGCTTCGAGGAACACATCCGCTGCCCCAGACTCAAGAGTGCCAACAACTCCTGCAAGCAACAACGCTCCCCCAACCCAGGCACTGATGAACTCCAGCTGTGTCATCCTACCGGCTCTCCAACTCGAAACACCATCTCTACATCTTTGTAACTCTCTGCCATATCGGCAGGAAACAGGGGTAGGCCTCGTGGCCGCGACACGGCGCGCTGGCCCGCCATATCAAAATACGCATTCCCGGATGACTGTTGTACGGCCACGTCTTTAATCGTCCCATCCCGTTGAACCCGAAACTTGATGATCACCGTATAGGTTTGTCCCGCCATATCGATCGGAGGCGGTTCCCACTGGCTACTAATAATGGACTGCACCCGCGCCCAGTAGGGATTCGACCCAGCCGTACCGGAAATCTTCAGGGCCGTCTCGGGAGTCTTGACTACTGGAACTTTTACCTCCTGCTGGGGCACCGGTTTGACTACCGTTTCACTCGGCTTCGTCTCTTTCGGAATATCCAGCTTGGCCGCAGGCTGAAACTGTTTAATCTTTTTCAGTTCTTCTTCTAGTTCCCTATTCACATCTTCGCTGACCGAAGACCGTTGTGAAACCTTCGCAACCGGATCTTGCACCACATCCGGCACACGCGGGATATCGAGCGTCTTCGCCGCCTGCTGGGGCTGCGCCGCAGATTTTGTTGCAGGGCTCAAGTCTCCGAACTTCGGCGCATCCGGCGGAAGCTGAAGGTCCCGCAACATGTCTCGTCTTTTCTCGCCTGCTGGAGGCACGGCAGCTGGGGCTGCGCTGGGGGTCACCGCCTTGACTAACGGGACAGGAATCGGCTTCGGGTCTGAAACTTTCGCAGACTCGACCGGCTTCACCGATTCGGCTTGCCTCACGGGCGTCGGCAGACTGACCAGCGACACCTCCACAGACGTCAAAGGCCGTTAACCCTGTTGTGGAAGTCGAAGCCCTGCCACCACGAGGAGGACAACCACATGAATGACGAGCGACAGTGCCAGCGTTCGCTTCAGTCGAGCGGTCAGTCTGAATTGATCGCCCTGATCGAACCCCATACCCGACAGGAGCGATGCCTGGGACGCCATCATCACCGGCCTCTCGAACAGATTGTGTCAACTTTTTCGCGATGGGGGACGCGGAGGCTGCGATGACCCCACACGCTCGGGACCGATCGGCTCCGTAACCATCCCAATTTTCTCGATCCCGGCTTTCTTGACGCCGTCCATGACTTGCACCACGACGCCGTAGGGTACGTCGCGATCCGCCCTGAGATAGAGGGACACATCGGGATGGTCCCGTTTCAAGAGCTTCAATTTCTGTTCCAGCTGTGCCACCCCGACCGGATCTTTGTCGAGATACAGTCGTTGATCTTTTTCAATCGTCAGTACTGTACGCATATCAGGTTTGATGGTATTCGAGGCAGAAGTCGGGAGTTTAATGTCCATCCCCCGATACAACATCGGCGCGGTGACCATGAAAATTATAAGGAGGACGAGGACCACATCGACGAGGGGAATGACGTTGATCTCTGCCAGAAATCGGCGGTGACGGGACTCCAGGGTCATCCTTGAACTCCGACCGGAACTGGTTTCTTCTTCGATGAAGAAATCGAGAGGGATGACAAAAGCTCAATGGTAACCGAATCCAACCGGAACGCCGTTCTGCGAATCCGGCTGAGGAAGTAGTTATAAGCAATGACCGCGGGGATAGCAGTGAACAGACCGGCTGCCGTTGCGACTAATGCTTCCGCAACGCCGGGAGCGACAGCGGAAATACTGGCGGTCCCTTGGACGCCGATCTCACGAAACGCATCGATAATTCCCATCACGGTCCCGAGCAATCCGATAAACGGTGTAATGTTTCCCGTCGTGGCAAGGAACGGAAGATAGGTCTCAAGACGGGATAGCTGGCTCTGTGCCAGATGAGAGGCTGCCCGCTCTATCACATGGTGATCAACCGGCCCTGCGCTGGCGCCGTTCCTCCCTTCACCCCGTTCAGTCACCACACGTTCCATCACTCCTTCAAATACGACCGCGCTAGGACTCCCTTCGATTCGTCGAACTTGCCGATACAGATCGTCGAGATCACGAGACTTCACTAAGAGCGCTAAGAACTGCTTATCCTCACGGTCTGCCACGCTAAACGCGCGCCATTTTGAGAAAATTACGGCCCACGAGATAACAGAGAAGACGAGCAGGAGCAAGAGGACAACTTTTGAAACCGCGCAGAGCGAACTGACCAGTCCGATTAAACCCGTTTGAAACATGCGGCGATAACCTCTCCAGGCTCCAGAAAACACTCACGGTTCTGCACTACGGAGTCTAACAGACACAGAAGAAAATGGCGGGGCCGACGGGATTTGAACCCGCGACCTCCAGATTGACAATCTGGCGTCCTAACCAGCTGAACGACGGCCCCTTAAAACCCTACGTATAGCGGAAGATGTAAGTGACAAGACTATATCTAGCGGTTTGTCCCGTCTAAAATTTCATGATTTCTGTTCAATGATCTGTCCTGCTCCCCATGAACCAGATTATGCACTGGTAGGCGGAACAGGGATCGAACCTGTGACCTCTGCCTTGTAAGGGCAGCGCTCTCCCAACTGAGCTATCCGCCCGATTTTCTTAGTAACCTCGGCGGATGCTACCAACTCCATATGCCCTTGTCAATCGAATCTCGCACTCTTCTTGCAGTTTTCAACTGCGGCACACTCCGCTCATACGAGTCGCGTCTCCTCCGTTATGCGTTTTACCCCCGGCGTCGGCCCACCCGAGGGAAATATCTGTCATGCACTCGCTTCAGGCGTCCTCGTTCAATATGCGTGTAGATCTGCGTCGTCGCAATATTCGCATGGCCGAGCATCACTTGAACAGAGCGAAGATCTGCGCCGCCTTCGAGCAGATGCGTCGCAAACGAATGTCGAAGCATGTGCGGCGAGATCACCTGCCGAATTCCAGCCCTCTGTGCACGGCGTCGCAGCAACTTCCAAAAGGCTTGTCTCGTCAATGGCCCGCCCCGCCTCGACACAAACACATACCGTGAAACCCGTTTTTTGAGAAGTCGTGGCCGCGCCTGGTCCACATACTGCAGCAGCAGCTGCCGAGCCCTTTCACCCACCGGCACAAGACGCTGTTTCGCGCCCTTTCCGGTGACCCGGAGGTACCCGACATCGAGATTCACCAGCGCCATTTCAGCCATCACCAATTCCGACACGCGAAGCCCCGTGGCATAGAGCAACTCCAGCATCGCACGGTCGCGCAGATCTTCAGGAGTCGGGAATGCCCCCAAATCTAACAATGCGGTGACATCGTGCTGCGACAGGGTTTTAGGCAATCGAACGTCTCGCGATATCGGGGCCAGACCAATGGTAGGATTCTTCTCGATCATCCGTTCCCGCATCAGAAACTGGAGCCATCCACGAATAGCCGAGAGACAACGTAGAGAAGAGGCGCGAGACAATCGTGCCTCACGCATGGAACGGAGAAATCCCGTCAATGACTCCGGCATAAGAGGCCCGATCGGCAAGACACCGGTTCGATACAAGTAGGAATGGAATTTATTCAGATCGCGGCGGTAGGCTTCGACGGTATTAACAGACAGACCGCTTTCTACCCGGAGACGGCTCAAATATCGCTCTGCCAGCGGATGTAACATCATCTGTGCCATGATAGCCAATCGCTCAGATGAACACAACGAACCCTGCGGGCCATGGGGGTTTACCTTGACACCCCACAGGGTTTCCGATAGTAGTCACATGCGAATGACGTAGCGTCAGACCGCCAGGAGCTCATGGCCCGCCCGTTGATATCTCTGTTCTCATATCGCACGTATGCCCTTTCGGCACGGTGGTGTCTATCGCTGACACTTGTCTGTGGCATGCTTTGGCCAGTCACTGGGTTCGACTTCAATTCGCCCGTCTATGCAGAAACAGGACCAGCCGGTCCGGCGAATAATCCCACGCTGAAGCAGGCGAAGCGCCTGCTCGACGCAGGTCAGTCTGAAGAAGCCACCACTACACTCCGTCGTTTTCTAGCCACCTCTCCGAAGCCCGATCTGCTCGACGACACCTATCTCCTCCTCGGTGCCGCCCTGCACAGCTCAAAGCAATACGGGGACGCCTTAAAATACTTGCTGCAGCTGCAAACCGAGTTCCCCAACTCAGAGGTAACGGATCGAGGCAAGCTGATGCAGGCTCGAGTCCATGCGGCAATGGGCAACCTCGACCTGGCCCTCCCGATCTTGACCGGCCTGCGTAATCTTTCAAAAGATGACGGCACGAAACGCGAAGCCTTGCGGCTCAGCGGCGAGTTCTACGCGCAAAAAAAGGACGCGACCCGTGCCATTCAGGCGTGGCTCGATGAAGTGGCCTTGGGAACCGAAGACCAGGCGGAAGACGTGCGAACCCGAATTCGCGAGCTGGCCAGCGAGACCTCCGACAAGAAAACCCTCGATCAAATCCGGGACACCTTTCCACGCAGCTTTCCTGGCGATCTCGCATCCCTCCGGCTCATCGACCTCTACATCGGCCGTGGAGAGGACCACCAGGCCATCCGGCAAATCCAACAATTTCTCGTGAATTTCCCGACCCACCCCCAGGCAGCGAAAACTTCTGAGCTCCTCGCCACACTCCAAGCCAAACAAAAATCCAACCAGTTTTTCATCGCCGGAGTTTTGCCGCTTTCAGGGAAATTCGCCCCCTTTGCCGGTGAAGTCCTCAGCGGAATTCAGCTGGCCGTCGAAGCAACTAGAGACAGGGCAGGGAACCCATCGGTCGGTCTCATCGTCAAAGATTTTGAATCCGATTCCGCCTCGTTTTTGGACGACTTCTCCGAATTGTTGAACACCGATCGCCCCCTCGCCGTGATCGGCCCACTCCTCTCAAGAAATCTGCCGGTCATGGCTGAGCTCGCTGAGCGAGCCCACATCCCCCTGATCACGCCGACGGCGACCCTTCCCAACGTCAGACGACTCGGCAACTATGTGTTCAGCACGGCACTCACCTATGAACTTCAAGCCAAACGAATCGCCGCCTATGCCATCAAAGAACAAGGCTTCCTCCGATTCTGCATCCTGCATCCCGACACCACGTATGGCCGCGAGTTGGCCCGGCTCTTCGCCCAAGAAGTGCGCCAACACGAGGGAGAAGTGATCGCCATCGAATCCTATAAAGAGGGCGAAGCCGACGTGGGTGCGCAGCTCAAACGCATGAAAGCGGAGGATCTCAAGAAGTACGGCTTGTCCGTGCCGGTTGATCAAACGAAACTCACCGGGAAACAGACAAAGCTAGACAAGAAAGTCTTCTATACGCCGGGCTTCGACGCCATCTTCATTCCAGGCCGCGCAGCCGACGCCGGCATCATTACAGCCCAGCTCAATTTCCACGACATGAAAGTGCCGTTCCTCGGCGCGAATGGATGGAACTCGCCGGACTTCGCCCGCACGGACGATTCGTCGAGCGACGGAGCCGTATTCGTCGACGGCTTCTTTGTAGACAGCCCCACTCCAACTGTGCAGGATTTTGTCGCCCGGTACAAAAAACGATTCGAAACCAACCCGACAGTCTTCGCGATGCAGGGCTACGATGCCGCAAAGTTGGTGCTTGATGCGGTTCGAAAAGGCGCCGCCTCCGGCGAAGCTGTCCGCGATCAACTGCTGACACAGCCGGACCTCTCCTCCCTTGCGGGACCGGCGGCCTTTGGACCGGACGGAACATTGAGCCGTCCGCTCTTTCTCATACAAATCAAACGAGGCCGATTCCAACAGGTAAATTAAGAAAGCCGACTGCATGAACTCTTTACCGCAGATCCTCCACACGATTTCCTACATGGCGCTCCCCCTCCTCTTTGCCATGGTCTTGCATGAATACGCCCATGGCTGGGTCGCCAATCGGTGCGGCGATCCAACCGCCAAACTCCAGGGCCGGCTCACCATGAATCCGCTGGCACACATCGATCCATTCGGAACCGTCATCCTGCCGCTGCTCTGCCTGCTGATGCCGGGAGGATTCTTTCTCGGGTGGGCCAAGCCGGTCCCAATCGACCCGCGCCTCATGCACCAGCCACGTCGCGACATGGCCCTTGTCGCAGCGGCGGGACCGGCCATGAATCTCGCGCTCGCCATCGGCAGCGCCCTCCTCTTCGCACTCCTGGTATCAATCGACCCCACGATCGAGAGTTACTGGTCCAAATCAGAAAAGACCCAGACCCCAGACACGTGGCACGCCATGTTCCTCTTGCCGATTGCCGTGATGTCGGTCTACTCCGTCTTGATTAACGTGCTCTTAATGCTGTTCAATCTGTTGCCGCTCCCCCCCTTGGATGGCGGGAGAATTCTGACAAGTCTCCTCCCTGCCACCGCGGCAAAAGGACTCATGCGCGTGGAGCCCTACGGGATGCTCATTCTAGTGGGGCTGATCATATTCGACCCGCAGATCCACGTGATCCATACCATCACGAGCACCTTGACGCACAGTCTCTCCAATACAATTCTCTCCACCGCCGTCGGTCTCGGAGCAGGAGACACGCCATGACCATATCCAGAAAGCGAGTCCTCAGCGGCATGCAGCCGAGCGGGCTGCTCCACCTCGGCAACTATCTCGGCGCCTTGGAGAATTGGAAAGGCCTTCAGAGCGAGTTCGAGTGCTATTTTTTTATCGCGGATTGGCACGCACTTTCGACGAACTACGCCGATACCGGCCGCATCCGAGAATTCGTCCGCGAGTTATTGATCGATTGGCTTGCAGCAGGCATCGATCCTGCGCGAGCCACGGTATTCGTGCAATCGCGTATTCCAGAACATGCCGTCTTGCATCTGTTGCTCTCCATGATCATTCCTATCTCCTGGCTGGAGCGGAATCCGACGTATAAGGAAAAACAGGAAGAGATAAAGGAGCGCGATCTGAGCACCTACGGATTTCTCGGCTATCCAGTCCTCCAAGCCGCGGATATCCTCATCTACAAGCCGGATTTCGTGCCGGTAGGAAAAGACCAGCTGCCGCACCTGGAACTCACCAGGGAGCTAGCCCGCCGGTTCAATAGCCTATACAAGCCGGTGTTCCCTGAACCGATGGAGCAGCTCACGAAGTTTCCGAAAGTGCTCGGCACGGATGGCCGGAAAATGAGCAAAAGCTACGGCAACACGATCAACCTGTCCGACCCCGAACCAGCCGTGCGACAGAAACTCAAGACGATGGTCACCGATCCTGCACGAGTCCGACGCCACGATCCAGGAAATCCTGACCTCTGCCCCGTGTACGATTTTCACAAAACATTTTCATTGCCGATGATTCAGGAGCAGATTAATACCGAATGCCGGACAGCCGCCATCGGCTGTATCGATTGCAAGAAACTTGTCGCCGATCGAATCGTCGAACGCATGACGCCGATGTGGGACGCGCGCGCGCGCCTGAGTCAAGATCCCTCGTACCTGAACGACATCGTGACAGAGGGCAGCCGCCGAGCCGGCGAAGTCGCCAAAGCGACGCTGCATGACGTGAACGAAGCGATGAACATTTAGCAGGATGCTGAAAAAGTCCGCCAGCGGCGTTCTCGCATCGCTCAGAGGCTCAACCATGAGAGAAACTTCCTCGGAGATCGGAAACACGTGAGGAGATTTTCCGTTTGCCAAGAACTATTGAGAAGGGCAAACGGCTACACGAAGTGCGGGCCTTACCTCCTCGCCTCTTCGCTCGCTGTGGCCTTGCTGGACGGCCTTTTTGAGCATCCTGCGGCTATTACGACATCGGTACCATTCTGTAAGATTCCAAGGGTGTTTTATGTATAAACTGAGTTTTCCGCAGCCTACTAGATGGAGTGCAAGATGAAGAACCCCAAGATATGGCAAGGAGCGTTCGTGCTGTGCATCCTGGTAGGAGGACTCTCGGGCTGCGGAACCTGGATGCATTCCGACAAACAATCGGTCACCATTTTCACCAACCCGCCGGAAAGCGCGGTCGTCATTGACGACTACCTGCACCTCACAGCGCCGGGCACAGTCACTCTCAGCCGCAAAGGCAACCACCTTGCGCAGGTGAACAAGGACGGCTATGAACCGGCCTCGCTCAAGATCGACCGCACCTGGTCCTGGTGGGTCGTCGGAGATATTTTTGGCTGCCTCATTATTTTTTCACCACTCTGCATCATGCACGACATCGACAAGGGGGGCTACTATACGTTCGACGACAAGATCTATCTGACGCTCAATCGTCGGACGACTGAGCCTCTTCCACCCAAATGACTACCGTTGACAGTTGGGCTGGACGTTGGATAAAATGACCACATGCGAATACATGCTCATCGATCTCTTTCGGTGCTGACAGGCATACTCGTCGTGCTCTTTTTCGCATTGAGCTTCAATGCCTATGCCTGCCTTCTGCCGGTGAACGGCGTCACAGCCGGCATGGGCTGTTCGACTTCGGACGAACAACAGTACTGCGATGCGTTTAAGACGCTCGGCCTGGAATCTGCCGATAAGTTTCCCCTCAACAGCGACTGTCACACGATCCGTTCTGAAGACACCGTGTCATTGCCACTTCTGATCAACCTCATCTCATACCGTAACCTCTTGTCCGATCATCCCACAGTCGGTCTTCCCAAGGATCTCCTGCTAGAGATTTCCGTACTTCGCATTTGATCTTACCGCTCATATCTCGCCATCGCTCCTGTGCCCGCGTGTAACGGGCTTCAGCGTCAATTCATTCGCGTAGCCAGCATAACCAGGAGCAGGCAGGCGTAGGGCGCCATCGACATTGGCTAGACCGAGCCGCATTGATAGGCCACCACGCCAAGGTCACATAGACACAATGCGACCAGAAAGGAGGCACTTACATGACGATCCTTCAGGCAGCTGGCTTACGGATGAAATGGAACATGCTGCCGTATTCATCAGCATGTGAGCATCGGAACCTAGAATTGGAATGGGACGAGATCGGCTGTTCGACGAGAAAGTATGTCTGCCTTGTGTGTGGTGAGTCTGTCGTCCTCCAATCCAAGCATCCGTTGCTGAAAAGGAAGAGCATAGTTTTCTTCATGACAAGAGGAAGGAAAAAACATCACAAAGAACGGGAACGTTTTGGAAATCCTAGGCGGAACGTAAAGTAAACATATTCCGTTTCCATTAACCAAGGAGGCTGCCATGGTATCCATTCCTAAAATCATCGGTGTCATCTCGTGTAGTGTCGTGCTGGGCCTGAGTCTGTCCAATGTGGCCGCGGCGGGCCACAAGAACATGGAGACCGGCACGAACATGAAAGAGGGCGGCCCGAACATGCAAATGAACCGCCCTGTCCCGCAGATAAGCAGCAAGCAGTTCCCGGAGCATGAGGGCATGGAGACCGGCACGAACATGAAAGAGGGCGGCCCGAACATGCAAATGAATAGGACGGGGAAGTAGCTCTCAGAGTCGTCGGGTCTGACGACGCCCGGCATACTGGTTGCCACGTTTGAGTCAAAACGACATCTTCTCAGGCACCTTGTGGCCATGGTGTCGGCACCCCAATCCGCTGTGCTTGTTGTGCTCCACTTACTCATCGGGCGGTTTAACGGTCAGTGAATGACGTTGCATATGGAAAAAACCACCAAGATGAGCGGCTTAATCAGCCGAGGAGATCGTATCGAGGCGAAAGTAGGCGAAGTGGATTATCAGACACACGTGCTGTCTCTTCGCCAGCTCGAATAGTGAATCTCAGTGCATCCGGTAAGAGGGGCTACACACAATCGGTGGATGATCCGTACCTGACGGGGTGAGTGCCCTGTCAGGTACGGGTAGAGGAACTCTAGATGGAGCACGGAGGGGTAGCCAACTCTTCAACAGATGTCCAAGAGGTTCTGGCTCGGAATCCCGAGTTTGTGGCAGCACGCAAGCAATGGGAATCCGCGAGCTTCGAATACCAGGTCATCGCTTATCCAGAAAACAAAAGGAACAATCCATATGGAATCTCTACTGAGCTATCTGCCCATCATCACAGCAATTGCCTGTCCCGTCGGCATGACGTTGATGATGTGGCATATGGGGCGCTCGAACGGGCAAGGCAAGTGTGGCATGAACCTGACGCCGTCCACACATCCTGCCGTCGACAAAGACGCGCAGATCACCCTGCTGCAAGAGCAATTGCAGACAATACAAGACCAGGTGCGGGCTTTGAAAGCATCTGCACAACCGGTTGAGAAACAATCGGTGCACAGTAAGAGTTTCTAAGTTTGCAAAGAGGATTCTTATGAAAGCTAAGACACCGTTGCTCATCGCACTGTTGTTCTTAGGTGTGCAACTATTCGGCGTGTCATGCGCGCTGCTGGATGTGGCGCGCGCCGCGCTTACACCGCGCGCCGGCGGACAGATGCGCGAGTTCCGCCTGACTGCCAGCGCCATGACGTATGAATTTGTGAAAGGCCAACCGACGACTGCCTGGGCTTACAACAACCAGGTGCCTGGGCCCGAACTGCGCGTGCGCGAAGGCGACCTAGTACGCGTCGTCTTCACCAACAACTTGCCTGAGCCGACCACCATTCACTGGCACGGCGTCAATGTGCCGACTAGCATGGATGGCGTGCCGGACATCAGCCAGCCGCCGGTGCCACCGGGCGGCACGTTCACCTACGAGTTCATCGCCACGCCCGCTGGCACGCGCTGGTATCATGCGCACTTCGCCGAACACAAGCAACTACAGCTCGGCCTCTACGCGCCGCTTATCATCGAGCCACGAGATGTAGGCACGCGTTACGACCGCGATTACACCATCACGTTCGGCGAGTGGTCGCCCGACGCGCTGCGCCCCGACCACAACCAACCAAACGACGGCATGGGCAGCATGATGGACGGCGACATGATGAGCACGCCCGACGACCCGAACGTGATATTCACTGTGAATGGCAAAGCGTCCCCTGCCGCGCCGCCCTTGCTCGTGCGTCAGGGCGAGCGCGTGCGGCTGCGCTTCATCAACGCGAGCGCGATACAGAAGCACGTCATCCGCCTGGAAGGTCACACGATGAAGATTACGCGCGTTGACGGCAACCCACTCTCGCCGCCGCGTGAG
>JACQEY010000095.1 GCA_016200355.1 Nitrospirota bacterium | reverse complement strand
TCTGGAAGAAATTGGGCTTTAAGATCTCCGGGGCCACGGATGTAACATACACACAGAATTTCAACAATCCTGACAACAACGTCAATAATCTGCGCATCTTCGATACCCAGGCCAACTCGTTCGTGCCGCAAGTGGCGCAGCTCGTATTCGAAAAACCTGCAACGGCAGGCAGTGCCTATGACCGGGTGGGCTTTCGCGCGAGGCTCAGTTGGGGAGCCCAAGCGAGGTTCTCGCGGGCCCGCACGAATTACCAACCGGGTCAGGATGCCGCCGAGTTTGACCCCCAAGAGATCTACGGCGAATACCTCGCCCCGATCGGCAACGGCCTGAAGATTCAAGTAGGAAAAATCCATACATTGGTCGGATTAGAGCAGATCAACTCTTGGGATAACTACAACATTTCGCGTACCTTCATGTTCGGTCTGAGCCAAGCCTTCACGACGACCGGTATCCGGTTTACCTATCCGTTCAATAAATATGCGACCGTGGCACTCGGACTCGTCAATGGGTGGGACAACATCGAGGACAACAACAGAGGCAAAACATTCGAATGGGGCGTGTTCCTGACGCCGCACGATAGGTTCTCAGCAACCTTCTACGGGACCTACGGAGCGGAACAGGGGAATGGAAATAACTTCGGCGGTAATGCAGCGGTCGGTTCCTGTGTGAGCGGAACAACCGGCTGCGATCCTTCGGCCAAGCGATTAGTGGCGGGGTCGATCATCACGGTGAAGGTCACAGACAGTGATACTCTCGTCTTTGAGCCCTACTATGCGAACGAGAGCAATGCCAGCGGAATTAGAGCGGCAGCCGGCCAGTCGCCGAACGCACGCTGGGGCGGAATTGGTAACTACTGGATTCATGACTTCAACGATCAACTGCAGCCCCATGCCTTCAGCTACCGGTTTCGTGGAGAACTCTGGGAGGATGCAGGCGGTGCCCGTTCCTGCGCTGGTGGCGCGAATTTCAATGGCGGTACAAACGTTTGCACTGGTGCTGGTGGGCCGGGTGGGTTTGGACCTGTAGTCGCTCCTGCTGGATCTACGGCGTGTGCCGGCTGTTTCAACTTTAATACTGGCGGTGGAACAGTTCAGACCCTCTGGGAGATCACCAATACACTCCAATACAAGCCGGCTCCGTCACTCATCACGAGAGTGGAGGTTCGGCATGACCATTCAAACAGAAATTCGTTCCTGAATGGCACTGTCGCGACGAATAATCAAACAACCCTGGGATTCCAAGTCATCTATCTGTTCTAAGCTGAGTGAGACAGTAGGTTATGTGATGGTGACAGATCGCTCCCTTCGTGGCATATGCCGCGAAGGGAGCAATCACGAGAAGAACTATCAATCGTGCCTGCGCCGGAGCGCGGTTGGTGGTCATGGCGGGATCGATGGCGATATTTTTTGGCACAACAAATGATGAGGGGCTGAGTTGGCGCGCGTCACTCTGGCGCAGGCAGAGCGCCACAGCCCGTTTCGACGAAGAAACCTGCCCTGAGCCCTGAGCTTGTCGAAGGGTCGAAGGGGAAGCATGAGGCAACCAGGAGGGCCGCTCGGAATATTTCAACGAACGTATTGGCAACCTCGTCCTGAACCAGAGGATGAAAGGATACAAATATGTCATCGTATGTGAGCAGTATCAGTTTAAAAAAGATTCTGCCGATCCTCCTGATCTGCCTGACCGTCATGTTGGTAGGAGGGGCGGCTTCGTTCGTGCAAGATGTCGCGGCGCAGGCTCCAGCGGAGCCGGCTGCCGCTCCAGCCGCTCCGGTGGCCGATAAGGGGGATACGGCATGGCTCCTTACCTCTTCGGCGCTGGTGATGCTGATGACCTTGCCGGGGTTGGCGCTCTTCTATGGGGGATTGACCCGGAGCAAGAACATCCTAAGTACGCTTATGCATTGCTTCATCACTCTCTGCCTTGGCAGTATTATGTGGGTGTTGTTCGGATACAGCCTGTCTTTCGGCCCCGATATTGGAGGGGTCATCGGAAATCTTGATTGGGTGGGGTTGAGAGGAGTGGGAGCTGATCCCCATCCGACCTATGGCCCAACGATTCCTCACGAACTCTTCATGGTCTTCCAGCTCATGTTTGCCGCCATTACCCCGGCGCTGATCGTTGGAGCCCTCGCAGAGCGAGTCAGGTTCTCCGCGCTGCTCGTGTTTGTCTGTGTATGGTCCATCGGGGTGTATTATCCTGTTGCCCATTGGGTATGGGGTGGCGGATGGTTGGGTCAGATGGGCGCATTGGACTTTGCCGGAGGCACGGTCGTGCATGCCACCTGCGGAATGGGCGCCCTGGTTGCCTGTATTATCCTCGGAAAACGTACGGGCTATCCAACTCATTCTATGCCTCCCAATAATCTTCCTTTTACATTGTTGGGGTGCGGCCTTCTGTGGTTCGGCTGGTTCGGGTTCAACGCGGGCAGCTCGTTGGGTGCGAATGCGCAGGCTGTGGGCGCCTTCGTGGCTACCCACATCGCAGCCAGTACCGCGACGGTGGTGTGGATGTTTATCGAGTGGATGCACCGCGGGAAGCCCACGGCGCTCGGTGCGGCTACCGGTGCGATCGCCGGGCTCGCAACCATTACACCAGTTGCCGGGTTCGTCTCCCTGTTTCCTGCGCTCCTGGTAGGTGTATGCGCTGGAATTATTTGCTACATTGCTGTGTTCTTGAAGAATAAAGTGGGCCATAAGGTGGTCGACGATGCGCTGGATGTGGTGGGAGTTCACGGTGTGGGTGGAATTACCGGCTGCCTCTTGGGAGGGTTGTTTGCGTCAAAGGCGATGGGGTCCCCCTCCGATGGGCTGTTCTATGGCGGGGGCGTCTCACTCCTGTGGGCTCAGATCGTTATGGTGGTCTCGGTCTGTGCGTTTACCGGGATCGTCACCTGGATCATTGTCATGGTGGTCAATTTCGGACGCCAGAAAGGGACTAAGGAAGTTTACAGAGGCGCCGAATATACGACGGACTTTGTGCCCAAGATAAAGATCGAAGTGTACGTCGCGGATAACCAAGTGGCGCGTGTGATCGAAACCATTACGCGTTCCGCGAAAACCGGCAGTGTCGGGGACGGGAAGATCTTCGTGTCGGACATTAGCAATGTGGTGCGGATTAGGACCGGCGAGATGGGGGAAAGTGCCCTGTGACGGTGACGCCGAATAATGGGTTGTCGGCTGAGTTCTTGCGCGGGGCGGAGACCGATCCGGTCTCCGCCCTGGCCGGGCACAGACGGGCGCTCCGGCAGCGGCTATTGGACGGGGCCACGGGGGCCGAAGTCATGGCGGCCTTGACGGAGTTCGTGGATGCTCTGATCATCGACCGGTACAGAAGCGCCATGCGGCAGGCTGGAGAAGCAGCGCAGATCGCGGGCGCCCAACATTGCTGCCTAGTCGCGCTGGGAGGCTATGGCCAACGTGAGTTGGCGCCCTACTCAGACATCGACGTCATGTTCCTCTATAGCGAGGAGGCGGGGGAGGCGGCGCCGGTGTTGTTCCGTGAAGTGCTGCACCATCTCTGGGATCTCGGATTCCATGTTGGCCACAGCATGCGGACGATTGACGATTGCATCGAGCTGGCGGGGCAGGATCTGACGATTCGCACCTCGATGATGACATCACGGTTTTTGGCCGGAAGCCCAAGCCTGTTCCAGAAATTTTATCGCCGATATTTCAAGGAAGTGGTTGGCCGTGGAGCAGGGCGGTTTATCGAACAGAAGATGGAAGAGCGGCGCCGTGAATATGTAAAGTTTGGACAGACGATCTACCTCCTGGAGCCCAATGTCAAGAAAAGCAAAGGAGGGCTGCGGGACTTCCATCTGCTCCGGTGGGTTGGGATGGCCCGGTTCCAGTCTTCTACACTACAGGACTTGACGGATCGAGGCCTCCTCTCTAGGCAGGATTGTCTCGCTCTGACGGAGGCCAGGGATTTTTTGTGGCGTGTTCGGGCATTTCTGCATGTTGAGGCCGGGATGGCGCAGGAAATTCTGTCGTTCGACGAACAAGTTCGGCTGGCATCCCTGTTTGGATTCCGAGATCGCCCCCATCTCCTGGGGGTGGAGCAGTTCATGCAGCAGTATTACCGGCATACGGTCGGACTCCATGAGACCATGCTCCGATTTGTGGACCGTTGCCAGGCCGTGCCGGCGAAGAGCCGATCGGCGCGTGCCCTGCCGGTTGCCATGGTGGACGGCTATTTCGTGGTAACCAGCCGGCATCTGACCGTTCCCTCTGAACTGCGGGCTCGGGTTCTGGATAGCCCTGACTTGCTTCTCCGGCTGTTCGACATGGCGAGATCCCGGCGCCTCAAGATCGACACCGGCCTGCTGGACGAAATTCATAGCCACATGGATAGCGCCTCGAATGAGGCGTTCAGGACCCCTGAGGTCAGTCGGGTCTTTCTGAAGATCCTCGCTGGGCCGGACGCCGTGGCCGGCACACTGAAAGCGATGCATGGCGCCCATCTGCTGGAGAAGCTCATCCCGGTCTTTGCCACGCTCCGCGGGCTGATGCAGTTCAACCAGTATCACAAGTACACGGTGGATGAACATACCCTGTTGGCTGTGGCCAAGGCCGAAGCGCTCGCCCTGGAGTCCGGGGCTATCGGAGAGGTCTATCAGGAAATCAGGAGGAAGGATCTCTTGCATCTGGCGATCCTGTTGCACGATCTGGGGAAGGGACGGAAAGAGGATCACTGTGAAGCGGGCAAGGCGATCGCAGAGGAGACGGCAGAGCGGTTGGGCTGCGACGAGCAAGAGACGAGGACGCTGGTCTTTCTCGTGCATAAGCATCTCCTGATGGCTCACACGGCCTTCCGGCGCGACCCCTATGACCAAAAGGTCCTCTTGCCCTTTGCCAAGGAGGTAGAGACGCCAGAGGTTCTACGCATGTTGTTGGTCCTGACTGCTGCCGACATTGCGGCGGTGGGGCCCGGCGTCCTGACTAAGTGGAAAGAGTCGTTGCTCGTCCAGCTCTATAGGCGTACGTTGCCGGCTGTGTCAGGCGAGCAGGACACAACGGTCGGCCCTGAATGCCTCAAGGAATTGATCAGCGAGGTGGCGCGTGAGTTCACGAACACAGCGGCTGGGGAGTTCGACTGGATTGAATTGCAACTGAGCCAGTTTCCTCTGCGCTATCTGCATGGGACGTCTCCGAAGCGGATTGCCGCCCATCTGGGGGCGATCAGAAGGCTGAAGGCAGGGGAGGTGCTGGTCGAGGAGACCTTCAACGAGGAACTGGGCATGTCCGAGTACACGGTGATTACCCACGACAACCTCACACCAGGCATCTTTTCAAAAATGGCCGGTGCCATGGCGGCCGAGGGGCTTGATATTCTGGATGCCCAGATCATCACCAGAGATGATGGGATCGTCGTGAACACCTTCCAGGCATCCGATCCGGATTATGTCGGCGTTCCTCCGGAGGACCGCCGTGCTTCCGTAGCCGAGAGGATCATCCGGGTGCTGAAGGGCGAAGAGGCGCTCGATCAGTTGATGCGTCGAAATACCCGCCTGTCCGCCGTTCGCCACCTGCCGGCCACCCGCCAAGCGACCGAGGTAGAAATCGATAATGGGATCTGCGACAAGCTCACGGTGATCGATGTGTTTGCCGACGATACGCAAGGACTGCTGTATATCATCACTCGCGCGATCTTTCAGCTCGGCCTGTCGGTCCATGCGGCCAGGATTTCGACCAGGCTGGACGATGACATACAGCAGTCCTTGCGCACCGTCGGCAGGCATCAGGTCGTCGACGTGTTCTATGTGACGGATCGGGATGGAGGCAAGATCGAGGACCACGCTCGACTGGAAGCCATCTGCTCGACCATCAAACACGAGATCGATGTGTTCATGGGCCAGCCTGTCGATGCGTCGGAAGGCGTATCGACAGGAGTACCATCATAAATTGGGCATATAAGGAGGATCGGAATGAATCCCCGCGAGGTATTGGAGTTTGCGAAGAAGCATAAAGTCCAGATGGTGGACTTGAAGTTTGTGGACCTGATCGGCACCTGGCAACACTTTTCGATTCCCGTGGAAGAGCTGACTGAAGGGCTGTTCAAGGACGGGTCCGGGTTGGACGGTTCGTCGATCCGGGGTTGGAAAGCGATCAACGACAGCGATCTGCTGATGATCCCCGATTCGTCCGCGGTCTGTATCGATCCGTTCTGTGCAGTCCCGACACTGAGCCTCGTCGGCAACGTTGTCGACCCGATTACGCGCGAGCCCTATGATCGTGATTCTCGGTTTGTGGCGCAGAAGGCGGAAAAATATCTCCAGAGCACGAAGATCGGCGATACCTCCTACTGGGGGCCGGAGGCGGAGTTCTTTCTCTTCGATCATGTTCGGTACGATCAGACGGGCCATAGCGGTTATTACTTCATCGATTCCGAAGAAGGCGCCTGGAACATTGGGCAGGAAGGCCACAACTTAGGCGGGAAAATCCGCCACAAGGAAGGCTACTTTCCGGTCCCGCCGGCCGATACGCAACAGGATATCCGCAGTGAGATGGTCCTGGAGATGCAAAAGGTCGGGATTTCCGTTGAGAAACATCACCACGAGACGGCGACGGCGGGCCAGGCGGAAATCGATATCCGATTTGGCTCGCTGGTCAAAACCGCAGACCAATTGATGATGTACAAGTATATCGTCAAGAATGTGGCCCGCCGGCATGGCAAAACCGCGACCTTCATGCCCAAGCCGATCTTCGGGGACAACGGCACTGGCATGCACACACATCAGAGCATCTGGAAAGATGGGAAGCCCCTGTTTGCGGGGAAGGAATATGCCGGCATCTCGCAACTCTGTCTCTATTATATCGGCGGCATCTTGAAACATGCCCCGGCCTTGGCGGCGTTCACGAATCCGACGACAAACTCCTACAAGCGGCTGACCCCCGGGTTCGAGGCGCCGGTCCTGCTGGCCTACTCCAGCCGGAATCGGTCGGCGGGCATCCGGATTCCCATGTACTCACCGAGCCCGAAAGCCAAACGGATCGAGGTGCGCTTTCCCGACCCGACCGCGAACCCGTACCTCGCATTTTCTGCCATGCTCATGGCAGGGTTGGACGGGATCGAGAATAAAATCAATCCTGGTGAGCCGGCTGAAAAGGATCTATACGATCTTGAGCCGGAAGAAGCGGCGGCGATCCGCACGATGCCTGGCAGTCTCGACGAAGCGTTGCGCAACCTCGAACAGGACCACCAGTTTCTGCTCAAGGGCGGGGTCTTCAGCAAGGACCTGATCGAGGCCTGGATCGGCTACAAACGCAAAAGGGAAGTTGACCCCATGCGGTTGCGGCCCCATCCATACGAATATGTCTTGTATTTCGACGTGTAGAGCGGCGCCTTGGTAGAGCTCTAGACATAAGGCAAACGAGACAACGGCGTCCGCCTCCCTCGATTGAGAAGCGGACGCCGTTTTATTTCTAGCCTATCCCGCGCGGCGACAAATGCTCCCTCCAAGCTTGCTCGTCTTTTTTTCAGGGAGGGTGTCCTGCTTGATCTCCCACTGCGCGCGTCTTTCTCACCCGCCCACCCACTGGCAGATATTTTTCACCCGCCCTACCCTCCGATTGCTTTGCAATCGATTTCCCGGGACGTGCCAGTAGCCCTGGCGAGGGCCTTCAAATTCGCTACACCGCTATTTAGGGAGTGGCCAAGGCTGCCCTTTACTGCGCGCATCGAACGAGCACAGTTTCACCGTGCGCGTTCTGCGAGCAAGAAGGGCACCTGGCCGCTCCCTTCCCATCCTCTGAGGCCGCGCGTTGCGCGAGCACAGGAGATCAACAGGCCACCCTCCCGTTCCACTTCATAACGCTCCGAACGACCGTTCAAAGAACTGCTTGGTGAGCGTCATGTGCTGCTGGATGTCTGACTGCAAATCGCGCGCGCCGGCCCGCCAGTCGTCTCTCGTGTAGCCGATGCGGCGGGCAAGAGAGACAAACTCCTCCGAATCCGGCGGAGGAAGCACAAGATCTTTGGTGTTTCCCCTGACCATGCGCAATCCGTCGACCAATATCCGGGTGAAGATGTAAGCTTTCCGGAGGCCTGCTCCATCGGTGCGAGCGATCAGCCCCTCATTGACCAGCTCAGCGAGTGCCTGCAGGGTATTCGGCGTCCGCAGGCTCGGATGGTCATGGCCATGCATCACTTGCAGGTATTGCGTGGCATATTCGATGTCGATGAGTCCTCCCGCGCTATATTTCACGTTGACCTTTCCAGGCGCGACCAGTTGTTTGAGCTGTTGCCTCCTGATCTCCACTGCCGCGGGAATGTCCCAGGGAGCCTCTCCGTAGACGAAGGAGTCTCGGTGTGTTTCTAGTCGATGGCCCAGTGCGGAGTCTCCGGCGATATGCCGTAACTTGATCAGGGCTTGCCGTTCGAACGGCGCGGCAAGTCCAGTTGGACTATAATAGCGACAGACCTCCTCGAACGCATTGGCCAGCGCGCCCTTGCCTCCGTGCGGTCGAAGCCGGACATCGATGCGATAGATGCCTTCTTGTTTGGCTTCGATCCACCCCAGGAGTTCCTGCGCCAGCCGTTCGAAGTATTCGCTGTTCTCAATTCCATCCTTCCCGCTTGTGTTGCCCGATCCACCGTAGACGAACAGGACCTCGATGTCCGAGGCGTAGCCAAGCTCTCGCGCTCCGAATTTTCCCAGGCCCATGACGGCAAAGGGGCAGGGCTTCTTGTTGGCGAGCTGTGGGCGCCCGTAGGATTTCTCCAACTTGTCGCTGCAATCTTCGATGCTCCGTTCCATGATGACTTCCGCCAGTTCCGTGAGCGCCAGTGAAAAGTCAGGGAAATTGCTTGAGGGCTCGACGATGTGTTTGATGTCGATCCGGAACATCTCACGGTCTTTAAACCGGTTCAGGGCGTCCTTTTTCTCTTCGTCTGTTTTGGCTCGCACGACCAGGCGTCCGAGCTCTTTTCGGAGGGTTGCCTGCGGTTTGATCAGGGGTGCATCCCGGTATTCCGTGAGCAGCGGAAGGAGGTTGTCGTGCTGGCGTCGGAGAAAGTCCTCCCACAAGAAATCGCTGGCGCCGAGCAGTTGCGCGAGCAGCGGAAAGGTTTTTTTATCGCTGACGAAATCGAGCGCCTGGTTCTTGCCGTTCTTGCCCTGGTCTTTCACGATGAGATCCAGGAACTGGTCGAACGATGCCAGCGCCTTAGCCGGGTCGGACGCCCAGGTCAAGGCATGCGTGAATTGTTTGATGAGCACGGCGGTCAGCCGTAGTTGCTGCTGATCGGCGGAGTCGAGCAGTTTCTGCCCATCGCGATTCCTGACAAAGAAACGATCGTGCAGCTTGTCGCTGTCGCATTCGATCTGGGCCTTGGTAATGTAAATGTTGCGCATGGCCAGGGCATTCGCAAGCGCATAGAGGAAGGCCGGAGTATCATCCGATCGGATGTCCATGATCGTGTCTGTCTGGGATTGGCTATTGTCGAAGGTAATCTGCACCGTATCGAGCAGGCCGGCAAAGGCGCTCCGTTGCTTGTCCAATCGTTCGACGAGCCGGCGGTTGACATATTGACGCGCCGCTTCGAACTGGCCGGCATCCAGGAGTTGAACGATCTCGCTGATCGTCTGCCGGAGGGCATTGTGTTGCGGCGAGGAAAAGCCTGCGCGGTCTATGGGATGCACCAGGAAGACATCGACGATTTTTTTGCGGCTGAGGCCGGGCCGGCCTTTAGGACGGCCGGCCGTCGAGGGGGGCTCCCGGCGCGGCGACGGAGCGGGCGTGGCACCCATAAAGGTATAGATCCGTCCTTCTTCGATATTGAGTCCAAAGGCCGAGAGTACACCGCAGATGGCGGCGAATTCCGAGAAGTAATCGTAGGCGACGATGCTGATTTCCGATCGTCCCGCTCGTTTGTCTTGCACCGATAATTCGCAGGGGTGGTCCGGCGTGAGCCGGCTGGCGAGCTGAATATGGTGCGCGATGGTGTCCGGTTGGAACCGCTCGAAGTACTCGGGGTCCATCCGAGACACGAAATCCTGAACGACCTCGTCATCGATGTCCGGGCAACGTGAAGCCAGGGTCTTGATGATCGACTCGCGTGATCCAAGCCCATTCGTCATGGCTCGGAGTATAGCCGAAGCGTGGTTCATTGTGCGAGCGCCAAGGTATGAGTATAATGCCCGCCTATGACCACGCATTCAAAGAAACCGGTGCCGCGTTATTGTGCCATCCCTGCGCTCGAATGGACTGCTCGTCCGGATCCGACTCCGATCCTATTAGCCTCCGGGCTGGAACCGTCCCAGGTTAAAGCGATCCTTCAACCCTATGGGCTCCAGCGCATTCAGGATGCCGATGCGAATCTACAGTCGATGGCGGGCGATCCACAGCAGCGACGCCAGTTGGCAGAGATTCTGCCCGCGTTGCTTGAGGCCATTGGGAAGACCGCCGACCCGGATCTGGCCTTGAATCAATGGGAACGCTGGCTGGCGAACGGAATCAGCCGGTCGGCCGTGTTGGAATACCTGCATAGCGCCCCCCGCATGCTGGATCTGGTATGTACGATATTCGGGAACAGTAACTCGCTCGCCTCCACTCTCATCCGCGATCCCCTGTTGCTGTACTGGCTGGCCCAACAGAATGTGTTGTCCACCGCACCGACCAAGGCGGGGATGGAGCGTACAGTCCGGCAAAGTTTGGGGAGTGTCATTGCCACTGAACTCAAGTTGGACGCGCTCAGACGATTCCGCCACCGAGAGATGTTGCGCATAGGAGTACGCGACCTGCTCCGGTTAGCCGATGTGGTGGAAACGACCGCTTCCCTCTCGAACCTAGCTTCGGTCCTCATCGATGCCGCTTATCGCATTGTGGATGACGATCTACGATCTCAGTACGGCACCCCCATGCATCGGAATCGGCAGGGGCGATGGGTGGAGACGGGTTTCACGGTCATTGGGATGGGGAAGCTGGGCGGACATGAACTTAACTACAGTTCCGACGTGGATGTGCTTTATGTCTGTGAATCCCATGAGGGCGAAACCAGGCAGGTTGTGTCAGGGCGCATGAAGGCGAAGGGCTCTGCGCAGCGCGGGCTGTCCAATGAAGAATACTTTGAAATCCTCGCACGGGAGTTGACGAAGGCGCTGACCGAACAGACCCCTGAAGGGTACCTGTATCGCGTGGATCTCCGCTTGCGGGCAGAAGGTTCGGTGGGGCAGCTCACTCGTTCACTCGACGAATATGCCAAGTACTATCGGACGAGAGGACAAGTGTGGGAACGGATGGCCCTGCTGAAGGCCTGGCCCATCGCCGGGTCGCAGGAGGTTGGAAGATCGTTCATCAAGCTGGTGCGGCCTTTTGTGCTGGCGCCTTCGCCGAAACGGCTTGTTGTCGAACAGGGGCTCGCGATTGTAGAGGACGTTCGATCGGTCAAGGATCGGATCGATGCGAAGATGGCGGAACGAGGGCAGGAACAGCGCAACGTGAAGCTAGGCGGCGGCGGCATCCGCGAGATTGAATTTTTCGTCCAAACGATCCAAGTGCTTGCCGGTCGCCGATTGCCAGGGATCTTGGACCGAGGGACCATTGGATCGTTGGTACGGCTTCAGAAAGCCGGCATTCTTCCAAGAAAACAACAGGCCGATCTGACCTGCGCCTATCGGTTTCTCCGAGACGTCGAGCATAAACTGCAGATGGTGCACGATATGCAAACACACGCGTTGCCGGATCGACAGGATAAACTCGAACGTTGCGCAATCCGCATGGGCTACATAGGGGCGAGTCGATCTGCTGCCCTCAAACAATTTCAAGCCGACCATGCCGCCCATAGGACCGTCGTGCACGACATCTTTCAGTCGGTCTTCGAAACACCGAAGACCTCAGCGATCCTCAAAAAAACTTTCCAACGGATAGGGCGATCACGGGTGAAATAGCCCGTTGCCCGCATCATTCATAAAGGCGTCTACTGCAACCGCCGCGCGCCAGTCTGTCAGTTGCCGGTGGCCTGGTTGACACGGCGGCTACTCGGCGTAGCGCAGATCACGATCGCTGGCGAGCGACAGATAGGTTTCTCCCCATTGGTATGGACTTTCGAGATTCCAAGCTTCCTCAATGTTGATCGGCTTGAATCGCAGCCCGTAGAGCCCCCCATAGACTAGATGCGTCAGTCCTGCTCCTGAGTCCTCAACGAGCTGGGCATAGGCCTGGCAGGCAGGCATCTGTTTATCGTCGCTCCAGCCTGTGACCCAATACCAATCCCCGGCAGGGTTTCGGTCGTAGAGCTTTGCTTGTTGAACAGGTCGAGCGGGGCCGATTTCTTTGAATCGCGCAAAGACACTCGCCTCACAGTTTTCGTTTGATTCGACTTCGACAATCACGGGACGTTCCCTCGGCTCATTCAAACTGACATTCATTGTAGCGCAGTGAGGAGCCAAGAAACACGAAGGGCCCGGCGGACGATCCGCCGGGCCCTTCGTTGCTGAAAGCTGACTGCGTCCTAGCGTCGCTTTTTAGTACATGCCTTCCATCCCGTGGTTGTGTCCACCGCCACCACCGGCTGGCTCTTTCTTCTCTTCCGGCAGTTCGGTGATCATCACCTCGGTCGTGAGCATCAATCCCGCGACGCTCGCGGCGTTTTGCAACGCGCAACGAGACACCTTGGTTGGGTCGATGATGCCGGCCTTGATCATGTCCACATATTCCTCTGTTGCAGCGTTGTAGCCGCCGCTGGCATTTTTGTCATTGCGCACTTTCTCAACGATGACCGAGCCTTCCATCCCAGCATTGAACGCAATTTGACGAATTGGCTCTTCAAGCGCGCGGCGGATGATATTCACACCCACCTGCTGCTCTGCCACCAGCTTGAGCGAATCCAAGGCGCCGATGCAACGGAGGTAGGCCGTTCCGCCGCCAGGAACAACCCCTTCCTCGACGGCTGCCTTGGTGGCGTGCAACGCGTCTTCGACGCGCGCCTTCTTCTCCTTCATTTCGGTTTCGGTCGCGGCGCCGACGTTGATCACGGCCACACCGCCTACGATCTTCGCGAGGCGCTCTTGGAGCTTCTCCCGATCGTAGTCGGAGGTCGTCTCATCGATCTGTGCCTTGATCTGTTTCACGCGGCCCTCGATCTTTTTCGGATCGCCGTAGCCTTCTACGATCGTGGTGTTGTCCTTGTCGACCGTGACGCGCTTGGCGCGGCCAAGGTCCGTGAGCTTCACGTTTTCCAGCTTGATGCCAATGTCTTCCGAAATCACCTGGCCGCCGGTGAGGATTGAGATGTCTTCCAGCATGGCCTTGCGGCGATCGCCGAATCCAGGGGCCTTAATGGCCGTCACGTTGAGCGTGCCGCGGAGCTTGTTTACCACCAGAGTGGCCAAGGCTTCACCTTCCACGTCTTCTGCGAGGATGACGAGGGGCTTGCCCATCTTGGCAACCTGCTCGAGAACCGGCAGCAAGTCCTTCATGCTGCTGATCTTCTTCTCGGAGATAAGGATGAGCGGATCCTCCATGACTGCTTCCATCCGCTCGGCGTTGGTCACGAAGTAGGGGGAGATGTAGCCGCGGTCGAATTGCATGCCTTCGACCACGTCCAACGAGGTGGTCATGGACTTGGCTTCCTCAACCGTGATCACTCCGTCTTTGCCGACTTTCTCCATCGCTTCCGCGATGAGATCGCCGATGGTCTTATCGTTGTTGGCCGAAATCGTTCCGACTTGGGAGATCTCGGTCTTGTTCTGGCAAGGCTTGCTGAGCTTCTTCAGCTCACCGATCACGATTTCAACCGCCTTGTTGATCCCGCGCTGGATTTCCATCGGGTTTGCGCCGGCGGTGATGTTCTTCGCGCCTTCTCGGTAAATGGCTTGCGCGAGCACGGTTGCGGTCGTGGTTCCATCGCCTGCCGTGTCGCTGGTCTTGCTGGCGACTTCGCGCACGAGCTGGGCGCCCATGTTTTCGTACGGGTTCTTGAGCTCGACTTCTTTCGCGACGGTCACGCCATCCTTGGTAATCGTCGGCGCGCCGAACTTCTTGTCGAGAATTGCATTGCGGCCCTTTGGACCGAGTGTTGCCTTGACGGCGTCGGCGAGCTGGTTCACCCCTCTGAGGATGGACGCGCGCGCTGCGTCACCGTACATAAGTTGCTTTGCCATAGTTGTTCCCCCTTATTAGTATCGTCTTCGTAGTGTGTGTAGGTGATGGTGATTAGCTGGTGAAGACCCCGAGGATGTCTTCTTCCTTGAGGATCAAGCATTCTTCGTCTTCGATCCGGAGCTTGCTGCCGGAATATTTGTCGAACAGGACCTGGTCGCCGACTTTCACATGCTCAACCTTCTTGCCGATAGCCTGGACGATGCCTCGTTGCGGCTTCTCTTTTGCGCTGTCAGGCACGTAGATCCCGCCGGAGGTCCGGTCCATTTCCTCGGTATAGGTGACGAATACCCGGTCACCCAGAGGCTGGAACCCCTTGGCTAAATCCTTCTTCTCTGTCTTCTCCTTGGCTGCAGTGCCCATAGCAACACCCTCCTCGTGAAATTAAACCGGTGAATATCGACGATGTAGAACAGGTTCGGACTCGATGGGGTAACGATGGTACTCCAGAACGAGCAGAAGTCCTGATCCCTGGACACGGGAGTGGAGATAGGCTCGTGTTTGTCCAAGTCAAGGGGGGGCAACAACGAAATTATTCCACGCGCATTTAGAACAGGGACCGAGGGATCATAACCTATTGAGAATGGGGTATTCCAGGGTTTCTTTTTACGGACAGAAGCGAGATCATGTCCGCAAGTGGTCGAAATCTTTGATGTCTTTCTTAATGTAGTCACGCAAGCGCTTGATGATACGCACTTCCAGTTGCCTGGTTCGTTCTTTGGTAATGGAGTATTTGGAGCCGAGGTCTTCCAGGGTTAATGGGGTTTCTGAGAGAATTCGATTCCGTAAGATGTCTTCGTCCCGTTCGTCGAGTGTTTTGACGAATTCGGCGAGCTTGGCACGAAAGAGTGTCTGCAATTGGGTTTGAGCAAGCTGCTCATCTGCCGGAACCTGCTGAGAGGGAAGCACATCGAGCAGGCTTCCTTCCTGGTCCTCACCGAGCGGCTGGTCCAGCGAGAGTTCCCAATTGCCCAGTCGCTGGCCCATCTCGATGACGTCTCGCTCCCGTACGTTCAAGCGGTCGGCGAGCAACTTCGTGTCTGGAGCAAACCCCTCCCGTTCAAGCTTGGCCTTTTCTCTTTTGAGGTTGTAGAACAGCTTCCGTTGGTCTTGGGTCGTTCCGATCTTGACCAGGCGATAGTTGTTCAATAAATAGCGAAGGATATAGGCCCGTGACCACCAGGCGGCATAGGCGTAAAAGCGCACGTTCTTCGAAGGGTCGAACTTTTTGATAGCGTGCATCAGCCCGACGTTGCCTTCTTGAATGAGGTCCATGTGGTCGGCGCCGGTATGGAGATATTCAGCAGCAATCGAGATGGAGACACGCAGGTTGGCCATGATGAGCTTCACGGCAGCGTCGCGGTTCCCGTATGTTCGATATTCATGGAACAGACGCAGCTCTTCTTCTTTGGAGAGATAGGGATGGAGACGGACCTCGGCCAAATATTGTTGGAGCGCCGTGACCGGCACCACGGCAGTCGTATCGGCGGTGTGAGGCTGTTCCAGGGCTGCAAGGGGAGATACTTCTGGAAGCGGACTGATCTCGGCGATGTTCTCTTCGGACTGGTCCAAGACCTCCGGTTCGATCAGTTTTACGTCGAGATCCTTCTTACGCTTGCGCGGGCTCATGGAGGTCGAGATTATCATAAGACACTCCAGCCTGGATGCTGAAAAAATCCGAAGGTTACAGTTCAGGCTGAAGCTCAGATGAAGAAAGTCGGTTTTTGCTTAACCTTAACCTCGACCTTAGCCTGCTTTCTTGTTCCCTTGCGCGGACGAAACGTCGTCCCCTATGATGTCGTCTCTTGTGCATAGACCAGGAAGGCCGATATGACGATTCTGACAGTACTACGAAGCGGGCATTGGCCGTCCTTGGCCGGAGCCTGGTTGCATTTGACTGTCAGCTTCATGGTCTGGCTGCTGATCGGCGCTCTGAGCATTTCGCTCGCCCGCGACCTGCAGCTAAGCGATCAGCAAGTGGCGTGGCTGGTGGCACTGCCGCTGCTCGGTGGTGCAGGACTCAGAATGCTGGCGGGATGGAGCGCCGACTGGGTGGGTGCACGGCCCACGGCACTGGTGATTCTTCTTGCGGAATTGGCTGCCTTGCTGTGGGGATGGTTGGGCGTGTCTGGATATCACGAAGCGTTGGTCTTCGCCCTGTTCCTTGGTGTTGCCGGCGCGAGTTTCGCCGTGTCGCTGCCGATTGCCGGGCGAGCCTATCCGCCGGCTGCGCAGGGGTTGGTGTTGGGTCTGGCTGCATCAGCGAACGTGGGTACCGTGCTGATCCTGTTTCTTGCGCCGCGCTGGGCTGCCGTGATGGATTGGCATCACGTCTGTGCAGTGATGGCTGGTATCGTCGGCGTCACGCTGTTCCTGTTCGCGCTTCTTGTCCCGCGGGAACAGCTGAGCTTGGAGCACCATCGCGTTGAGTGGTGGCACAATGCGGCAGAACTCATCCGACGCAGAACCGCCTACTGGCTTTGTTTTTTGTATGCCGTCACGTTCGGTGGCTTTATCGGATTCTGCAGCCTGCTGCCACTGCTGTTGCACGACCTCTATCAACTGGACGCGGTCATGGCTGGGACCGTTGCAGCGTTATGCGGACTCTTCGGCAGTCTGATTCGTCCGGTGGGTGGCTACGTTGCGGATTGGCAGGGCGGCCTCCGCAGCCTCTATTATGTGTTGCCGGTGATTGTCGGTTCGGTCGTAGCGGTGACGAGTCCCTCTCTACCCATGGCCGTGGCCATGATGGTGGTCGCGACCGGTGCGATGGGATTCGGGAACGGCGTGGTGTTCCAATTGGTTGCCGAATGGTTCCCGAAAGACATCGGCCTCGCATCTGGTGTTGTGGGAGCCGCCGGCGGTTTCGGGGGATTTTTCCTGCCCCTCGTTGCTGTAACCATGAAGGGGTTCACCGGGAGCTATGATCTGGGTCTCTGGCTCTTCGCAGGATTTGGGGTCTGCGCCTGGGGAACGGTGATCGTCGCGTTGAGGGCTCGGGCGGCCTCTCTGGAAGGACCCTCCTCCTGATCGGTTTCACCATTGACAGTCGGGCGAAAATAACAATGTTCAATGTGTAATGTTAAATGATAAATTGATCGTTCATTCACCATTTTAGTATTGAAATCATGGCCACGCCTTTTCACAGTATCGAAGACGCCATTCAGGACATCAAAAAGGGAAAATTCATCATCCTCGTCGATGATGAAGATCGCGAGAATGAAGGCGATCTTGTCATGGCCGCCCAACACGTGACACCCCAGGCCATCAATTTCATGGCCCGACATGCCCGCGGGTTGATCTGTCTCGCCCTGACGCCCCAGCGAGTCGAAGAACTCCATCTCCCGCAACAGGCGGTGGAGAACACTGCCACCTTCGGCACGGCCTTCACCGTCTCTATCGATGCTCGGAAAGATATTACGACGGGTATCTCGGCGGCGGATCGGGCCACGACGATTCATATGGCGATCAATCCCAAGTCCAAGCCTGCCGACCTGGCGAGGCCCGGCCATATTTTCCCATTGAAGGCGCAGCACGGCGGCGTGTTGAAGCGGGCAGGGCAAACAGAAGGGTCTGTCGATCTGGCGCGGTTGGCCGGGCTCACGCCCGCCGGGGTGATCTGCGAAATCATGAACGAGGACGGCACCATGGCGCGCGTGCCGGAGCTGACGCAGTTTGCGAAAGCGCACAAGTTGACGATGGTCACGATCAAGGCGCTTATCGAATACCGCATGCAACGCGAGCCCTTTGTGCGGCGGATGGCCAGTGCGCGGCTGCCGACGATGTTTGGCGAGTTCGAGGCGGTGGCCTTCGAAAACGAATTGGACGGGGTCACGCACATTGCCTTGGTGAAAGGGCGTGTCGAGGGGGGCGATCCCACTCTGGTGCGGGTGCACTCAGGCTGTTTGACGGCCGACGCCCTGGGTTCGTTGCGGTGCGACTGTCGAGACCAGCTCCATAAGGCGATGGAGGTGATTCAGAAGGAAGGGCGCGGAGTTCTGCTCTACTTGAATCAAGAAGGGCGCGGCATCGGCCTGCTCAATAAGATCAGAGCCTATGGGCTGCAAGATCAAGGGAGCGATACGGTCGAAGCGAATTTGAAGCTGGGATTCAAGGCGGACCTGCGCGACTACGGCGTGGGGGCGCAGATTCTTGTGAACCTCGGACTGCACCAGATCAAGCTCATCACGAATAATCCCCGCAAGATTGTCGGCATTGAAGGCTATGGGCTGCAAGTCGTTGAGCGTGTACCTATCGAGATTCAGCCGCATGCGGCGAACGTGAAGTATCTGCGAACGAAGAAGAATAAGATGGGGCACATTCTAAAAAAGGTGTGAGAGGGGGGACGGCCAGCCCGCCTTTCTTTGCTCGCGGAGCCCCCACGATGAAACGGTGGTCGCTCGACGCGCGCAATTGAAAGCAAGCTGGCCGTCCCCCAGTTCGTGGCGAATGTGCTGGAGGAGAAGAAACAAAGGAATGAAACTTCATAAAGGCGCTCACGATGCGACGGGATTGCGGTTTGGGATTGTCGTCGCGAGGTTCAACAAGTTTGTGACGAGCAAGTTGCTGAGTTCCTGCGTTGAAGGGTTGACCAAACAGGGGGTCAAGGCCGACGACATCGAAGCAGTGCGGGTGCCGGGGGCGTTTGAGATTCCCTTGGTGGCTCGGACGATGGCGCGGACGAAGCGGTTCGACGCGGTGATTTGTCTTGGGGCGGTCATTCGCGGCGACACACCGCATTTCGATTACATCAGCGCAGAGGTGAGCCGTGGCATCGGGCAGGCGGCGCTGGATGCCGACGTGCCGATCATTTTCGGTGTACTGACGACGCATACGATCGCGCAGGCGATCGAGCGGTCTGAGCCGGCCAAGTTTAACCGTGGTGGGGAGGCGGCCAGGTCCGCGATCGACATGGCGACGGTCATGCGTCTTTTACGGGCAGGTGAGGAGGCTCCGCCGAGCGCGAAAGTCCCGCGAGTCCGAAGGGCCAAGAAGCGGGCGCCGCGTTAACCATGGGATCACGCCATCATGCCAGGGAACGCGCGCTCCAGATTCTGTTTCAATACGATATCCACGGCAAGCCGGGCCTGTGGTTGGATGTGTTCTGGAAGGAGAACGAAGCCACGGATGAGGTGAAGGCCTTTGCCGAACGGCTCGTGGCCGGGGTATTGGAAAAGAAAAAAGAGCTGGATGCCCTCATCGGGAAATACGCCACCAATTGGAAAGTCAGCCGCATGCCGATTGTGGACCGCAATATCCTGCGCGCGGGCGTGTATGAGCTGCTGTGGATGGATGACGTGCCGGCCAAGGTGACAGTGAATGAAGCCATCGAATTGGCGAAAAGCTTCGGCGACGACGACGCGTCGAAATTTGTAAACGGCATTCTGGATCAGGTCTTGAACAAGGAATCGATGCTGGCCGCGAAAAGACGTGATGCGTCAGGCGTGAAGGGTGTTGCAAGTAAGGAGTAAGGGGAATGAACCGGTCTGTCCACACTCAGCACTCAGCACTCAGCACTCAGGACCACCATGATCGATAGATATACCCGTCCCAAGATGAAAGCCATCTGGGAGTTGAAACGTAAGTACGAGATCTGGCTCGCAGTCGAATTGGCTGCCTGTGCGGCATTTGAGCGGGTGGGACAGGTTCCGCGCGGCACCGCGGTTCGCATCGGGAAGAAGGCCAAGATCGATGTGAAGCGCATTGCCAGAATCGAGAAGGTGACGAAGCACGACGTGATCGCCTTTCTCGAATCGCTCGTGGAGTCGGTCGGGCCTGAGCATCGGTTCCTTCACATGGGGTTGACCTCGTCAGATATTGTGGACACCGCGTTAGCCGTGCAGATGACCGAGGCCCTAGACCTCATCCTCGAGGATCTTGAAAAGCTGATCGTTGTCTTGAAGCAGCAGGCGTTGAAATACAAGAACACATTGATGGTAGGTCGCTCGCACGGCATTCATGGCGAACCGATCTCGTTCGGGTTCAAACTGGCCATCTGGTATGAAGAGGCCTGCCGGCATCGGGAGCGACTGACGCATGTGCGGCAGGAGATCGCAGTCGGCACACTCTCCGGTGCGATGGGTACGTTCGCGCACCAAGGGCTCGAAGTGGAAGAGTACGTCTGTGCCAAGCTGGGACTCACGCCGGACCCTATCTCCAGTCAAATCGTGCAGCGCGATCGCCACGCGGCCTATGCCTCGGCATTGGCGCTGTTGGCTGCCAGCATCGAAAAGTTTGCAACTGAGATTCGCCATCTGCAACGGACCGAGGTGCTTGAAGCGGAAGAGTATTTTTCGGAAGGGCAGAAGGGGTCCTCGGCGATGCCGCACAAACGAAACCCGATCGCCTCGGAGAATCTCTGTGGGCTGGCGCGCGTCGTGCGAGGCAATAGTCTTGCGGCGATGGAGAACGTCGCGCTGTGGCATGAACGCGACATCAGCCATTCGTCCGTCGAGCGCGTGATTATGCCGGACAGCACGATTTTGATCGATTACATGCTGGCGCGGATCACCGACGTGATCAAGCATCTGGTGGTCTACCCTGTCACTATGAAGCGCAATCTCGATCTCACAGGCGGACTGGTCTATTCACAACGGTTGCTGTTGCGGCTCATCGAGAAGGGGGCGCAGCGGAAGGAATCGTATGAAGCGGTTCAGCGCAATGCCATGGCTTCCTGGAAAGGGGCGGGGGCATTGCAAGAATTAGCCGGCAAGGACCCGTTCATGGCGAAATATCTTACGGCAGCGGAGATTAAGTCGTGTTTCGATCCGAAGTATTACCTGCGCCATCTTGATAAGATTTTTCTGCGGGTCTTCGGATCGAAAGCGCGTAATCGAGTGCAGGGAAGGAAGCGATGAGACCTTCTATTTTCATGCGTTTTGCTGTGCTGGTGTTGGTTGGCTTGGTACTGGTGTCAGCCGTTGAGGCAGCTGATCGAGATAAACTTCTGAGCGAGCCGGGCGTCTATGGCACGTTTGCCGCCTTTAGTCTCGATGCGGACTGGGAGAAACAGGACCAGGCGATGCGCATCGCGCAATTGACCGTCCTGAAGGGAGTGGTCGAGCAGCATCGAGAGAAGGTGGCGATCGATCTCTATCTACTTCGCGGACTATCCGATCACGCAGACCTGCTTTTTCGTATTCACGCAACTGAGCTGCGCGAAACCCAACAATTTCTCCTGGATCTTCAAGGTGGTCTCTTTGGTAAGCACCTCACGACGGCCGCCATCATGCATGGCCTGACCAAGAAAGCCAACTATGTGCCCGCATTTCCGGATCAGCTGAAGGCCGATCTCAAGATTCACAGCGAGCCGGGTCCGAAGCCCTATGCGATTGTGATCCCGATTCGTAAGAGTGCAGACTGGTGGGGGTTGGATCAGGACAAGCGCGCGGCGATGATGCAGGAACATACGGAAGCCTCGTTGCCCTACAACAAGACAGTCAAGCGGAAGCTGTACCATTCGACCGGCCTCGACGATCTGGATTTCATCACCTATTTCGAAACGTCCAAGCTGGAGGATTTCCACAGCCTGATTTTGGCTATGGAGAAGGTGAAAGAGTTTCCGTATAACCGGCGGTTCGGGCATCCGACGCTGATCGGCACCGTGAAGTCGCTGGACGAAATTATCGAGGTCCTGGCGCAGTAGCAGAACGAGGGAGCCTCAATGACAATAGGCACACTACTCTACGAAGGTAAGGCCAAGAAGGTCTTTGCGACCGATAAGCTGGATCAGGTTGTCCAGTACTTTAAGGACGATGCGACGGCGTTCAATGCGCAGAAGCGCGGGACCATCGTCGAGAAAGGCGTCATTAATAATAAAGTGTCTGAGCGGCTCTTTCGGTTGCTGGAGCAGGCCGGTGTGCCGACACATTTTGTCGAACGATTGAGCGACCGGGAACTGCTCACGAAGAAGGTGGAGATCGTGCCGGTCGAAGTCGTGGTCCGCAATGTCGTGGCAGGCAGTTTGGCCAAGCGGCTGGGGCTGAAAGAGGGCGATCCGATCGAGCCGGCTATCGTGGAGTGGTATTACAAGAACGACGCGTTGGGTGATCCCTTGATTGCCGATGAGCATATTCGGTTGATGAAGCTGGCGACACCGGAGCAAATGACAGAGATCAAAAGGCTCGCGTTGAAAGTGAACAGCGTACTCCAGCCGTTCTTCCGCGACCGGCAGATGATTCTTGTGGATTTCAAACTGGAATTCGGAATGCACAACGGCAAGGTGATCCTGGCCGATGAGATTTCGCCGGACACCTGCCGCTTCTGGGACCAGACGACGAAGGAGTCGATGGATAAGGATCGATTTCGGAAGGATTTGGGAAAGATTGAAGAGGCGTATCGGGAGGTATTGAAGAGAGTCTGTGGATGAGGGGACAGAGAGGACAGAGGGGACGGTGGGGCCGTCCTCTTTGCTCGCGCAACGCGCGGCCTCAGAAGGCCCTCGTTGAACGCGCGCAGTCGAGGACAACCCCACCATCCCCTCATTGGAATCCCCCAAATCCTTCCTTTAGTGGGAAGGGGGAAAAGGAAGAAGGAAGAAAAAAGTGAGGGCGTTTCGGCAGTGGTTCATGAATTATGGGTTGGTGGCGTCGATTTTTGTGTCCACGGCGTTGGTGGCTGTGTTGGCTTATCGCTTGGATGGTTCACGCTGGCGTTGGCCGATGGTGGCGCTTGCCTTGGCTGGGCTCGGGACGATCGCGGGGATTTTATGGATCAGGAGATACATAGATAGACAGCCCAAATCGCCTGATCAGGGGAGTCAAGAGTGAAGAATGTAGGGCGGCATGAACGCTCTCTGTGCTCGCAGAACGCGCACGATGAAAAAGATTGGAAGGGCACCCATGTTGGTCCTGTGCTCCCGGAACGCGCGCCCTAAGAAGGGCCTCGTTCGACGGACGCACTTAGACCAACATGGGTGCCCTTCCAAGATAAGAAAAGCAAGCGAGCTTGGAAGGATTAATTAGATGGAGACGGTCACTCGATGCGCGCACGTGAGAGCATCCATGCCGCCCTACGCTGAGGGGTAGGAGGATAGCCGACAGACTTTTTCAGCATCCTGGTAAGGAGGGGGCGGTGAAGGCAAAAATTCATGTGACGTTGAAACAGGGGATTCTCGATCCTCAGGGGAAGGCGATTGAGCATGCGCTCGATTCGCTGGGGTTTAAGAATGCGGGCAATGTGCGAGTCGGAAAGTACATGGAAGTGGATGTGAATGAAACGGACAAGGCTAAAGCGGATGCTGCGGTGAAGGCCATGTGCGAAAAATTGTTGGCGAATACGATTGTTGAGGAATATCGGTACGAACTGGGTTAGAGCTGAGTAGCGAGTGCTGAGACCGGACTAAGAGCATTTTTCCTGCTCCAACTCTCAGCACTCATTTCTCAGTACTCAGCACTTTTCCCTCAGCCCTGGGGGCAATTATGAAGATCGGAGTGGTGGTTTTTCCTGGCAGTAATTGCGATCACGACTGTCAGCATGTCTTCAGGGATGTGCTGGGCCAGTATGTGGAAATGATCTGGCACAAGGAGACATTGCTCGCGGGACTGGACGCGATTGTTCTGCCGGGCGGGTTTTCGTACGGCGACTATTTGCGGACCGGCGCGATTGCGAGGTTTTCCCCGGTGATGGGGGCGGTGAAGGAGTTTGCGAAGAAGGGCGGCATGGTGCTTGGCATCTGCAACGGGTTTCAGATTCTGCTCGAAGCAGGGTTGCTGCCAGGAGCCATGCTCCGGAACAAATCGCTGCATTTTATCTGCAAGGATGTGTCGGTGAAGGTTGAAAATGCGGCCACCTCATTTACCAGCGCCTACGAGTCTGGTCAGGTGCTTAAGATTCCGATCGCCCATGCAGACGGAAACTACTATACCGATCCGGTCATGCTCGCAGCGATGCAGGCGAATGCGCAGATTGTGCTTCGCTATTGCACGCTGGAGGGCAAGGTGACGCCGGAAGCGAATCCGAACGGTTCACTGGATAACATTGCGGGGATCATCAATGCCCAGGGCAATGTGCTGGGCATGATGCCGCATCCGGAGCGTTGCGCGGAAGCGGTATTGGGCAATGACGACGGGAAGCTGATTTTCCTGTCGATGCTGGAGGCGCTGAAGGGGAATAGGAAGCAATTGAAGATGGTGGGGGCGTGACGCGGGTCCTGCCGCTGACCAGCCCGTCCGTCCTCGCCCCCGCCCGGTGTAGGGACCCCGCTGCGGGCGGACGGGCGCCCAGGTCAGCGTCACCCGCGGTCAGGGTGAGTGGAGAGGGAAGAAAGATTTATAATAGGTCTCCGCTCCTTCGGCCAATTCCGCTCTCGGCAGCAGGGCTTCTTAGTAAGAGACACATAGACGAAGTAGTGAAACGTCAGGAGAACGAGCGTGCCGCGAACATCAAGACCCTCGATCACGTTAGGCATCCCGGGAGATCCTTTTACGCTGTTCTATGACTACGACCAGGTTGAGGAACACAAGCTCACTCCTCTAAATAAGGAGCAGAAGGCCATTTGGTTTGAAAGACGCCTTCGGATGGCTTTTATTGAGCCTCTTCGACGTATCTGGAAAGAGCGTGTAGTGTTCGAGAGCCTACTTGAGTCGAAATTAGACCCGCAGAAGGAGTGTTCGTTTTCTATCGCCGCGATGGGAATAATGCTCAACATTGTTGAAGCACTTGGGTCATTTAGAAAATCTGATTCAGCCACCTTAGATGATCGAGATAGCAACTGGAAGATGTTCATCGAATTTCTGTCGAACCACATGAGGGCGTGGAACGTTAATGTCGCAAATAATGTTTCTGTCCCCAAGGTTCTCTGGACATCATTCCGAAATGGTATTGCGCATGATTTAAGGGTGGGGCAGGTTTCTCAGGGTGGTGATCTCTGGGGAAGCTTGGAGTTTCGAGATAACTTTGCCGACTCAACCAGACGAAGGTTTGAGAAGCATGGAGACCTTCTGCGAGTTTGTCCGGAAGATTTTTTTGATGATCTTGAAGCTGGAGTTAAAGAGTACTTTGCAAAACTTGAAGAAGGTAATGAGCTACTACTCAATAATTTTGAATCCAGATTCGACGAAGTGTATCCGAACTAACAGTTGGAAGATGAGAATGGTAAGCCACATGATTACCAAAGATCTCATCGCGCAACATAATCTGACAAACGGCAAGTGCCAGAAGATCGTCGAGATTTCAGAGTCTGAGCCGAATTTGATGTGGAGGCTACGATGATTCCAATTGAGTTTGACGCGATCATTTTTCAGGAAGGTAAGAACTTTGTGGCTCACTGCCCTGAGCTGGACGTCTCCAGCTGCGGACATAATGTGGATGAGGCGAAGGGGAATTTGAAAACGGCGGTACGCTTGTTCGTGGAGGAAGCTGAAAAGCTCGGTCCGGTGGAGGATATTCTCAAAGAGGCTGGGTGCCAACTGGGATCGGATGGCATGTGGAGGTCGCCGCGAATTGTTGCCACTGAAGTGATGTCACTGACGGCTTGATGCTTTATGAAGCAGCCCAACGTGAAAGCCGAGATGATCAAGATGCTTGATGCACTCCCTGATGAACTGACGTGGGAGGATCTTCAGTATCACATCTATGTTCGTCAAAAGATCGAACATGGCATGCAAGCTGTTGAAGCTGGAAGAATTTTCTCTCAGGAAGAAGTGGAGAAACATTTCGAAGGGCTGATGAAGAAATGGCGCTAGAAAGCATTCCCATCACCAAAGACCTCATTGCGCAGCATAATCTGACGGACGATGAGTATAAGAAGATTGTCGAGATACTCGGGCGGGAACCGAATATCACTGAACTCGGAATGTTTTCCGTCATGTGGTCGGAGCATTGCTCGTATAAGAGTTCGCGCGTGCATTTGAAGAAATTGCCGACGACGGGACATCGAGTAGTTCAGGGGCCTGGGGAAAATGCCGGGGCCGTGGATATTGGTGACGGGCTTTGCGCGGTCTTCAAGATGGAGTCGCACAACCATCCTTCGTTCATCGAGCCCTATCAGGGTGCGGCGACCGGGGTGGGTGGGATTCTGCGCGACATCTTTACGATGGGTGCTAGACCGATTGCCTTGCTCGATGCGCTACGGTTCGGCGGGCTCGATCATGCGAAGAACAGACATTTGGTCAAGGGTGTGGTGGCCGGGATCGCGGGCTATGGAAACTGCATGGGGGTGCCGACGGTCGGAGGCGAAATCGTCTTCAACGATATTTATTCGCAGAACCCGCTCGTGAACGTGTTTTGCCTCGGCATTGCGTACAAGGACAAGATCTTCCTTGGAACGGCGGCGGGGGTCGGCAATCCGGTGATCTATTTCGGTTCGAAGACGGGCCGCGATGGGATTCACGGCGCGACGATGGCGTCCGATTCGTTCGACGACCAATCGGAACAGAAGCGCCCCACAGTGCAGGTGGGCGATCCCTTTACCGAGAAGCTGTTGTTGGAAGCCTGTCTGGAGCTGATGGCGGGTGATCTGCTCGTCGGCATTCAGGACATGGGGGCGGCTGGGTTGACCAGTTCGTCCTGTGAAATGGCGTCGCGTGCAGGAAACGGGATCGATCTGGACCTGACCGATGTGCCGCGTCGCGAGCCGGGCATGACGCCCTATGAATTGATGCTGTCGGAATCTCAGGAACGCATGTTGATGGTGGCGCAGGCGGGCAAGGAAGACGAATGTATCAGGATCTGTAAGAAGTGGGATCTCGACGTGGCGGTGGTGGGACGGGTCACGGGCAATGGGATGTTGCGCGTGAAGGATCAGGGCAAGATGGTGGCAGAGATTCCGGCGAAGTCGCTGGCCGATGATGGGCCACGCTACGAGCGGCCCTATTCGCCGCCGGGCTACCAGGATATGCTGACCAACCTGAATTACGATGCGCTGCCCGATGTGAAGGATGCGAATGCGGCGCTGTTGTCTTTGCTGGAGTCGCCGACGATTGCGAGCAAACGCTGGGTCTATGAGCAGTATGACCATATGGTGCGAACCAACACGATGGTCCGGCCTGGTTCCGATGCGGCGGTGGTTCGGATCAAGGGGACCAATAAAGCTCTTGCCATGACGGTGGACTGTAATAGCCGCTATTGCCTGTTGCATCCCTATGAAGGGGCTCGTCTTGCGGTGGCCGAAGCGGCGCGGAATCTGGTCTGCTCCGGCGCGGAGCCGATTGGACTCACGGACTGTTTGAATTTCGGCAATCCAGAGCGGCCCGATATCATGTGGCAGTTCGTGTTGGCGATCGAAGGGATGAAGGATGCCTGCGAACATTTCGCGATCCCTATCGTGAGCGGCAATGTGAGCTTTTACAATGAGACCAACGGTCTCTCGATTTATCCCACCCCCATGTTGGGGATGGTGGGTCTGATCGAGTCAGCCGATAAGACGATGACGCAGTGGTTCAAGCAGGACGGCGATGCGATTCTACTCCTGGGCAAGACGAAAGAGGACCTGGGCGGCAGTGAATATCTGAAAGTGCTCCATCACCGGGAGCAGGGATCGCCGCCGTTACTGAGTCTTGAAACGGAGAAGGCCCTCCATGACTTTTTATTGAAGATAATCCGCGAAGGAGCTGTGCAATCCGCTCACGATTGCTCAGATGGAGGGTTGTCGGTCGCACTGGCTGAATGTTGTATCTCTGCACCGGACAGCAGGCGAGGCGCTATGGTAAAATTATTTCTTGATGCATCGAGGCTGGATGCCCTCTTGTTCGGTGAGAGTCAATCGCGGGTGGTCCTTTCGGTGAAGCCTGAGATGGCCGATCAGGTCTTGAATCGCGCCTGGGATTCAGGTATTCCAGCAATGAAGATTGGGATGGTGGGAGGCGATCGGTTCGTCATCGATGTGGAGGAGGGGCAATGGAGCAAGGGTTGCCGCATCGACCTCCCTGTAGATCAGCTTTACGACCGATGGGCCTTTTCGATTGAACGCACACTCAATCAGGCGTGAGGAGTTAGTCGTAAGGGGTAAGGTGTCATGAGTCGGAACCAAAAACTTCTTCCAATCGCCTCACGTCTCACGCCTCACCCCTTACCCATGATCACCCCCGACAAGTTTCACGACGAATGTGCCGTCTTCGGCATTTATGGCCACAAGGAAGCAGCAAATCTCACGTATCTAGGATTGTACGCCCTGCAGCATCGCGGACAGGAAGCCTCCGGCATCGTCTCGGGCGATGGCGAGCAGTTTCATGTCCATAAGGGGAAGGGGCTTGTTGCGGATATTTATAATCCCCAGGCGCTCGATCAATTAATCGGTTCGATGGCGATCGGCCACAATCGCTATTCCACCGCCGGGGCGAACGATCTCAAGAACGTCCAGCCGTTCTCCGTCAACTTTGCGTTTGGGAATCTGGCACTTGCCCATAACGGCAATCTCATCAATGCCCAAGTGTTGCGTCATGAGCTCGAAGCGTACGGCGCCATCTTTCAATCCACCTCGGACAGCGAAGTCATCATCCATTTGATTGCGCATTCGCGGGCCGATACGTTGCTGGCCCGCATTATCGATGCGTTGACTCAAGTTCGTGGGGCGTTTTCGCTCGTTTTGCAGACGGACGAGGGGGTCATCGCGGTTCGCGATCCTCATGGGTTCCGGCCCCTCTGTCTCGGTCGGCTGGGCGATACCTATCTCGTGGCTTCGGAAACCTGTGCGTTCGATCTGCTCGGAGCTGAAGTTGTCCGCGAGATCGAGCCTGGAGAGCTGGTCGTGCTGAACGACAAGGGCGTAACGAGTTATAAACCATTTGCGCCAGTCGGTCCTGCCATGTGCGTCTTTGAATATGTGTATTTTGCCAGGCCGGACAGCAAGATCTTCGGCGCGAACGCGGTCTATGCCACGCGCAAGGCTTTGGGCCGGCAATTGGCGAAGGAATCGTCGGTACCGGCAGATATCGTCATTCCCGTACCGGACTCCGGGGTGCCTGCTTCGCTCGGCTATGCCGAGGGGGCGGGGATTCCATTTGAACTTGGGCTGATTCGAAATCACTATGTCGGGCGCACCTTCATTGAACCGGAGCAATCGATTCGTCACTTCGGCGTCAAGGTCAAGCTCAATGCCGTGCCGGAGGTATTGGAGGGAAAACGGGTCGTCGTGGTTGATGATTCGCTGGTGCGGGGAACGACGAGCCGTAAAATTGTGAAGATGCTTCGCAATGCAGGGGCCAAAGAAGTGCATATGCGCATCAGTTCGCCGCCGATCGTCTCTCCCTGCTTCTACGGCATTGATACGCCTACCAGGAAAGAACTCATCGCCTCCAGCCACACAATCGAAGAGATTCGGAAGTACATCACCGCCGATAGCCTCGCCTATTTGAGTCTCGATGGCATGCTGAACGCCTCCCCCGGCACGCCGGGCCAGTACTGCAACGCCTGCTTTACTGAACGCTATCCCATTCCTTTGACCCGCGCTGAGGAGTTGCAGCTGGGCCTCTTCGAGCCATCCCTCTAGCAGGCTGCTGAAAAAGTCGCCCTTCTCACCCGCCCAACCCCTGCGCGCCAAGACGCGCATTTCCCAGGCGTCGTTCTCACCTCAGAAAAATCCTCAACGTACCCCAGAGGGTACGCTTCCGGTGTTTTCTTCGGCTGCGGCCTTGTTGGCGGACGTTTTGAGCAGCCTGCTTCCGTCCTTGCCATCTAAGTGCGACTCACTCGGGCACTGTGGCTGCTCTGTGGGGCTCTGCGCCATTGCCCCTGAAAAAATCTGCGTGGTAGGATAGCGTGCCAGGAAGTGCTGAGTGCTAAGTTATGAGTGCTGAGATCGGATTGATTGTTTCCTTGCTCAAGACTCAGCACTCAGCACTTCCGGAGAAATGGAGGCTGCGATGAAACGGATGATCCTTGTCCTCGGCACGCTGCTGGTTCCTCTTCTTGTGGCCCATCTGGTGCTTGCCGCTGGACTTTTCAAGGTGGGCGAGAAGGCGCCTTCGTTTGGGTTGACGGCCATCACCGGTGAGAATGTGGTGCTGGAGACCTATAAGGGCAAGGTTGTGGTACTCGGGCTGTTTCACATCTGCGACCCCTGTTTGGTGCAGGGATCGGCGCTCCAAAAAGTTTCCGAGATAATGAAAGGGAAAGACGTGGTTGTGCTCGGCGTTAATTCTTCCGGCGACTCCAAAAAGAATGTGAGCGAATTCTTGTCCACCTTTCCAGTGAACGTCACCTATCCGTATCTGCTCGATCCAAACAAGGTGACGGACAAATTGTACGGCGGAGGGAAGTTTATTCCCAACGTGTATGTAATCGATCAGCAGGGTGTGATCCGGTGGCAGCGTGTCGGTAATATGGATCTGGCCGGCGAAGAGGTGATTGTGGCGGAAGTCGAGAAACTGTTGGCTGGTGGACATAGTAAGATGTAGGAAGCTGGGAGGCGGGGCCTCTCCCTGCTCGCAGACCGCGCACGATCAGAATGTGCTCGATCGATGCGCGCATTCGGAGAGACCCTGCCTCCCAGCCTGGAAACCAACCGACTTCTGCTGAGAGGGAGAGGAAAGAAGACGATGGATGAGATGGAAGAGGGTAAGCAGAAGTTTTTGGAGGTGGTGAAGGGGGTTGATGCCGCTGTGCAGGTGGTGATCCCTGTGACACCTTCTAATAGCATGTTTCTGATTTCCTTCACGAAGGGGCCGAATAGAAAATTCATTACGGTCTCGGAAGACGACATCATCGCTAAGGTTAAGGTCAGGAACTTTGCTCAACCTCAGCCTTAGCCTCAACCTAGGTATCTCATGAAGAATCTGCTTCCCGGCATCTGGCAATGGTCTTGGTTCTCGGAGGAGAAGCAACTCGATTTCAACGGGCTGTTCTTGACGGTCGGGGAACACAAGATTCTTGTCGACCCTCCGCCGATGACCGGCGAAGCGAGTTCGGTGATTCTCCGCAACGGCCCTGTCGATTACATCATCGTGACGAATCGCGACCATGCGCGCGAAGCGGCAAGGTATCAGGACGAGTTTTGCTGTCAGTTGCACGTGCCTGAAGCGGATGCAGCGCAGATGGATCTCAAGCCCACCAAAACGTTCAAAGACGGGGAATTGCTCACAGGTGGGATCTGGGTGATTCAGTTGAAAGATCAGAAGTCTCCCGGTGAGTCGGCCTTGTTCATTCAACAGGGGAAGGGTGTACTGATTGTCGGTGATGCCTTGATTGGGAAGCCGTCCGGCTCCGTCAGTTTTCTGCCCGCAGAAAAGTACGCCGATGCGACGAAGGCCCATGAGGGATTGCGTCGTCTTCTCAAGTACAATTTCGATAGTCTGTTGGTCGGTGACGGTGCCTCGATTCTCACCGGCGCCAAGCAGTCGGTCGAACGGTTGCTCCAGCCCTCATCATGACGTTGCGCAACGGACTTTCAGAAGAACTCAATCGCCAGGGAAACGAGCACTTTTCGCGCGGGCTCTATTCCGATGCCTATACCTGCTATGCGAAGGCGTTGGAATGTGACAGGCTGACCGGGGATCAACGGGCGTTGGCCGCCACGCTGGGAAATCTCGGAAACATTTGTGCTGTTAGCGGGCGTCGGGAGTCGGCTCAGACCTACTATCAAGAGGTGTTGGAACTCCAGAAGATTCTTGGGGATGAAAAGGGGATCGGGACGACGTTGGGCAATTTAGGGAATCTCAGAGCCGATGCGGGCGAATGGGACCGCGCCAAGGCCTACTATCTCGAAGCGTTGGACCTCATGTGCAAGACGCAGGATGATGCAGGCAAGGCAGTGCTGTTTTCTGATCTTGGCTTAGTCGCGCGCGAGACCAAAGAGTTCGAGCAGGCGATCGGATATTATGAACAGTCGCTGGTCTTGATGCGGCGGTTGGGGAATGAAAGCGGCGTCGCCGATGCCTGGCGCATGATCGGTCGAACCTTTTTACTGCAGCAGCGCTACGACAACGCGATCGCCTGTTGCCAAACCAGCCAATCCATTGCCGAACGCGCACGCGATGAACTGCGGACAGGCGGTGCGCGCTATGTGCTGGTCCAATGTTATGAAGAGACGGGCAAGCTGCATGAGGCAGCGGATCTCCTTGAACTGGTGGTGCATATGGATCGCAAGTATCAGCTGCCGAAACTTGAAGAGAATATTCAACGGTTGGCGGCCCTGCGCGCCAGGCTCGTAGGGCAGGACGGGGCGCTGCCTCCGAGAAAGGCACACACATGAGTCAAGAACCCTCGCCGGCCTGGACCTCTCTTAGGGCCTCGCTGGCACCAACATTTCCTCAATTGCAAGAATTCGAATCCGGCGGTGCGTTGACGATGGATCTTGGCTCCGATGGCTGGGTATTGGAACTGACGCCGGGTGGACAGTTGCTCTGTCAGTATGGCATGGCATTGGACGATGTGATGACGCTGCTGTCCGATGGAACGCCGGAGGATCTTGGCACCGACGAGATCGCTAAGCAGGCCAAGTATTACATCCAACCGGAGGTCTCAAAGTACCGTGCGATTCTGCTGAAATCCGGTTTTTCTGAACAGACCGACATGACTGATGAGTACGTGGCTGCTCGGTTCGAACGGAGCATAGACCTGACAAACCCAATAGCCGTTCAAGACCTGATGCGCTGGTGTGTGAAGACGATCGGCGTGACCCATTGAGCAAGCGGATCGCCACGTTCGACGATTTTCGCGATGCGATAACGGCGTACCGGTTGCCGCGGGTTTTGATTGCCGCGATTGAGCTGGACCTCTTCACGACCATCGGTATGAACTCCTGGGCCATTCCTGATCTGGCTCGTGAGATGAAGGTGAGCGAGCGGGGGTTGGCCATTCTCTGCCGGAATCTTGCGATGGCTGGCCTGTTGAAGAAACAGGGAGAGACTTATCGAAATAGCCGATTGGGCGCTACGGCGTTGAATGCCCATCATCCGGCCTATCGGGGGGACTATCTCCGGCTGATCACAAGTCATTGGGCCGATTGGGGACGCTTGCTGGAGTCGGTGAAGACGGGACTGCCGCTCGATCACGATGAGGCGGAGGAGCCGGACTATCGTCGTCGGTTCACATGGGCGATGCATCACCGGACCCTGGAGACGGCTCCGAAGATTGCTGCTCAGATCGACCTGCGTGGCGCACGGACCCTGCTCGATCTTGGCGGCGGTCCCGGCACCTATGCGATGGCCTTCCTCGCAAAGAACCCCCGGCTCCGTGCCACAGTATGCGACCGTCCCGCGGCCCTTGATGTGGCAAAGGAGATTGCCTCGACTCACAAGGCCGGTGTGCGACTCTCCTATCTGCCATTGGACTTGCTGACAGAAGCCATTCCCGGCGCCTACGATATCATCTGGTATTCAAACGTGCTCCATATCTATTCGCCGAAAGACAATCAGGCGCTGTTTCGGCGCGCGTTGGCTGCGTTGAACCCCGGAGGCCGCCTGCTGATTCAAGATGCTTTTCTCCACGGACGGGACGGTCTGTTTCCCGAAGAGGCGAATCTCTTTGCCGTCTCAATGTTGTTGTTCACTGAACGGGGCAATACCTATTCGGCAGCCGAGACGAGGGCGTGGTTGACGGATGCCGGATTCGAACGGATCACGGTCTTGCGGATGAAGAAGGGGACGGAGGACTGGGAGGGCGGGATACTGGAAGCGCGGTCCCCTGGAGCGAATGAAAAAATGCCCGCCCGCCGAACAGGATCAGCAAAAAGTTCACGATCCCGCTTATCGCACTGAAGAGGAACAGGGTGCCGGCTTCGCCTTTTCCTCCCAGGATGCTCGTGACCGTGGCAAGGTCTAAGGCCAATCCCACCGTTCCATACATGACGCAGGCCATGGCGGTCCAGCTCCATCCCATCCACACGAGGCCCGCGAGGGCGATAGGAAGTGCGAGGAGATACAGCATCCATCCGACCCGGATGGCCTCCGTCGCAGCCGGTATCAGCTGGGTGGTATTGGCTCCGATGAGGCAGAGTCCCGCAAGTAGACCGATAAGCGTCCAGGTATGTCGCATGGACGGGATGATACCTGCGTCTGCTGCCCACAGCAACAGGTTTAGCAGGGTGCTGAAAAAGTCCGCCAACGGAACAGGGCTATTATTTGGTTTATTTGGTTTGTCTCGTTTGTTTGGTTTTTGGGTTGAATGAAGCTTGCCAGGTGAACCAAATAAACCAAACAAAACCAGATCAACCAGTCTCACACGTCTCAAGCCTATCTTCTGGTCTGCGACGGCTAGTGCCGCCTCTGTGTCACCGCCAAGAAGGGTCTTGAGCGGCTGGAGACTCATGCGGATGCCACCCTAGTACGGTATGGTTCCGTATCAGAGCGAAGAGGCCAAGCAGGCCTTGGGGGGAGAGAGTTAGGAGCCAGGTCGTCTCAATGCCGCCTTCCTGGTCCACCCTAATGGAGAAATTGCCCATGGGATCGATGCCTTTCTGGCCCTACTCCCTGGCCTTAATTGTGGACGAATCCTCTCAGTTCTCTTGACCTTTCCACTGGTTAAGCCATTCGGCTATCTGTTGTATTGGGTTGTGACCCAGTACCGGTATTCTATTTTCGGCCAAGTCCCGCTTGCGGGGGGATCCGAGAATCCCTGCACACCAAATCGTAAACTACGACCCAAGTAGCCGCGCATCAGACAAGCCCCAATTTCACTCGTCTCGCTTTTCCCGCTCGTCCCACCTGTCTCGCATGGCTATTTCCCCCTCTTTCGATGGGGTTTTCCCCCCACAGTGGGGAATTTACGCTACAGGGTGTCAATGCGAGACTCCAGCATAAGCAAGGGGGATCTGCGCATGACGATCATCCAATGGCTGTCTGAGTCGATAGAGGAAATGAGCGCGTGGTTCAGGCCGAATGGGCGTGAGTTCATGCCGGTGTATCACGAGCGGTGGGTCGATGGATGGGCGAGGAAGGCGTTTTATGTCGGGTTGATCGCATGTGCCATAATCGGTCCGGGCTTTCCGTTGACAGCCTGGACTGCCGATCTATCGTCTCTCGAGCCGATAAAACCCAGGACAATTGTGGCAGCTGGTGTTGGGTATGAGAATGCTGAGACGTCGACAATTACCGTAAGAACTTACGATGCCGAAAACGGCGAGATTCTTTCCGAGGATACGTATGATTTAGATGTGAGAGAAAACGTCGCATCAGCGGGCAGTCAACCGCATGAGCGGATTTTTGCGGGAGGAGTCGGCCCGGGAGCTGATGGACTTTCAGCGTTCACGCTCCGTGTCTATGATGCAGCCACAGGCCGGTTTCTCTGGGAAGGGCTCCTGAATCTCAGTGCCGGCAATCAAGAATCCGGTTCTACCCACCGAGTTGTGGCGCATCTTGTTGTGCCACAGGCGACGGTGACCCAGGTTCACAGACAAAACGCCCTCGATGGTCAACCTCAGTTTTTTCTTCGTGCCGTCGATTCAGAAACCGGCCAGCTGATGTGGACCGATCAGTTCTCAGCTGAGACCGGCAGGCTTGCGCGAACAGAGCGTATCAACAGGGCTGTCGTTGGACAGACAGAGGGGTTAGCGGCTCCATCTCAGCAGATCGAATTTCGCATCCGAATGACGGATGATCGGGACCGGAATATATTGTGGGAAGATACGATCGAGCCGACTGTGGAGGAGACAGATGTGGTAGCTGGTCACGATGATGCAGCCGAGATCCTGCCAGCTTGGCGTGGCGAGGGGCCTGAGGAAATGGAAAAGGACTTGATCTGAATAGAAGAAAGAAGGTTCAACCTACCAGCAGCAAGATCACTGCAAGTTACCAGGATGCTGAAAAGCGATGCCTGCGTGAAATCCAATGCTTCGCATGTCTGGAACAACAAACATGATCCCGCAGGATGCTCAAAAAGCCCGTCCAGCAAGGCCGCAGCGAGTGAAGGGCCGAGGCGTACCCTCTGGGGTACGTTGAGGATCTGAACGATGCGAGAACGCTGCTGGCGGACTTTTTCAGCATCTTGCTAGCTTTTCCTTCCGTGCTCCTGAAGCTGATCCACCCATCTGGATTGGAACTGTTCGTACGACATTGAGAGTTGTGATTGCATGGCGGCAGAGAGTGCTTGCCTCGCCTTGAGGTGCGTGGCCACGATTGCAGCATCGCTGGACAGTCCTCCCCATTCCCCTTCCAAGGCCGGTAGAGGGATCAGTGTAAACTCCTGCTTCATAATCTGATCGAGATCCGACCAGCGATCACCGGACAACTCCATGGCCAAGCCTTCATTCAGCCAGGTTGGGATAGCGCTGCCGGCAGGGCCGAGTTGGTCGTGCAGGAGGGCGTGCACAAACTCATGTCGCAGCACGCGTGTGAGCCAGGCACGGTCCGCCAAGGCGTCCTGCGTAGGAACCTGGATGCGCCCGAGCACGGGATCGAAGAGCCCATCGGCCCACACCGGACTGCCGGTCGCGCTTTGAAACGTGGACTTGGAGTGCAGAACGACGACGATGGTCTTCGACGGAAAGTGTCCGAACTTTTGGCCGATCTCTCGATAGGCTTCTTCGAGAATCTCCAACACAACGGCCCAGGTCGCCTGATCGGCTTCCCCGTCGAATTTCACGGTAAAGTGCGCGCTGTTTCGGCTGGTCAGTCGCGCGTCACTTTTCTCTGTTCCGCGAACTTTGGCCGTGACGGTTCGCAGATAGGATTGCACTGCCGGATCTTTGCCTGCGAGGGCGGTGGCTTGATCGAGATGGCGAACCGCTTCGCCGAGCTGATCACGGTCCTGAAAGAGATCGGCCAGGGCTAGATGAGGGAAGGGCTCGTTCGGAGCCAGGGCGACCAGCTGTTCCAGAAAGTCCTGTGTCATGGCCGGATCGCGCAGTTCCCAGTAGGCATGGGCGAGGTTCAGTTGGACGATGGGATTCTTCGCATCAAGTGATGCAGCTTTCTTGAAGGCTTTGATCGAGACAGCGGTCCCGCCGTGTTTTTCCTGTTGAATCCCCAGATTGTTCCAGAGGATGGATAGATAGGGGCGTGTGTGGTTGTCGTCTACGATGGTTACCGGTAGGTCGGACAGTTTTGTTTCCGCAGTTTTGACGTGTCCTTTTTCGATCTCGTCGCGGATCGTCTCCAATAGCTCATAATGCATCGTCTTTGGAACCACACTGGGATCGATCAGGCGAGTTTGTTTAGGCTCCAGTTCCGGAGGGCCATCGTGGTGCGGTGTCGGGGGCGTATCCTGTGAGTCTTCCACGACGGCATGGGGCTGGTCGGGTGGTGATGTAGGGAGATAGGTCGGTTTGAACCAGGCTTGATAGACAACGAACAGCCCGATGAGGCAGGCGACAGGATACAAAATATGAAAAATGTTGCGACGGTACATAGGGGCTCATCTTCGGATGATTCTCAATGTATCACCCTAGGCAAGAGAGACAAAGGATTGTCGGTAAATCGAAAGGCGAGCAGGACTGGTTGATCTGGTTTATTTGGTCTATTTGGTTTGTTTGGTTGAACTAAGACTAACCAGATGAACAAAACAAACCAAATAAACAAGAGAAACCAGTCCTGCTCGTTGAGGAGGGGAAGAGGCTATGATACGATCCGCTCTGTGATACGGAGCTCTTCCGAGCCCAACCCTTCTGAACAGTTTCAGCAATGGCTGGACCGCGTCGCGCGTCCGATCGAATTTGCGACACGCGATGCGTTTGCACATTTGCCCACCGTCAAGAATCTGAATCGATTTGTCTCCTCACAAGTGATGCAGGCCCTGTCCGACCGCGTCTACCCACGGGAGATTGAAGCGGCATTGCTTCAGCTGCGTGAACTGTTTCTAGAGGAACAGCAGCGGCTCCCGGCAGAGGATCAGCAACGCCGGCTGCAGGAAGCCAAGGTCATTCTTGGAGTTTTGCGCAAGGCCGTTCGCGATCCGGCCAGGGACTGGCAGGAACCGGAGCCTATCGTGGTGTGTGAGCCTGCCAAAAATGATACCCCATCGCGGCCATGGTGGGCACAGCCCATCCGTTTCGCAAAGGGAGTCGGTCCGAAGCGCACATCGCTGCTCCAACGGTTCGGTATCGAGACGATAGAGGATGCCCTATGGACCCTGCCTTGGCGCTATGAGGATCGCTCGGTCATGACCCCAATCGGGCAACTGGTGCCGGGTGTGCAGGCTTCGATCTGCGGCACGATCGTCCGAAGCGAGGCGAAGCGTGCCCGCAGTCGCCGCCTCACCATCCTCGACATTGTGGTGGAGGATTCAACCGGGCGTCTCCAGTCGGTGTTCTTTAATCAGCCGTTTCTCGAACAACTCTTCACCGTTGGGACGAGCGTCATGCTGACCGGGCGGGTGGTGGCTGGTGCGCAGGGGTGGGTGGATACGAGGATGGAGGTGGCGCAGTACGAGGTGGTGGGAGTGGAAGCCGAAGCGCCGCTGCACGTGGGGCGTATCGTTCCGGTGTACCACGAAACCAAGGGATGGACCTCCAGGCAGATGCGCGTACTCATGAAAGGCTTGCTGGATGCGCATGCCGCCGAGGCGCAGGAAGTGTTGCCGGTTCCGCTTCGTGCCCGCTATCGATTGCTGCCCATTCAACAAGCCATTCAAGATGTGCATTTCCCTCGGCCTGGGACGGATGGGGGACAGCTCGATCGAGGCCTCACGCCGGCGCATCGCCGCTTGGCGTTCGAAGAGCTGTTTGTGCTCCAACTCGCCTTGGCTTCGCGGCAACGAGTGATGAAGGAAGAGGTCAAGCAGGTGTCGTTCAATCCGAAGACGCCACTCCTCGGCAAGCTGGATCGTGCGCTGCCCTTTCAGTTGACCGAAGCGCAAGCACGGGTGATCCGCGAGATTCTGTCGGACATGACGTCGAGCAAACCAATGAACCGTCTAGTGCAGGGCGATGTGGGGTCCGGCAAAACTGTCGTGGCGGTGCAGGCGATGGTGCTGGCCTGCGGATCGGGCTACCAGGCGGCATTGATGGCGCCGACGGAAATTCTCGCCGAGCAACACTATCGGACGATGAAAAGTCTGTTGGAACCACTCGGACTTTCCGTGGTGCTCGTGAGCGGTGGTGGCCGCGCGGCAGCGCGTAAAGCCATTCGCGGGCAGGTGGCCTCCGGGGCTGCGCAGGTCGTGATTGGAACCCATGCGGTTATCCAGCAAGGTGTCACCTTCGCGAAGCTTGGACTGGCCGTGGTGGATGAACAACATCGATTCGGCGTCCTCCAACGGAAGACGCTCATCGAGAAGGGGTATAGGCCCGATGTGCTGGTGTTGACTGCGACACCGATTCCACGCACGCTGGCCATGACCGTGTATGGGGATCTGGATGTCTCGGTGATCGACCAGATGCCGCCGGGGAGAAAACCGGTGCGGACGTTTCTTCTCAGCGACAGCCAGCGTGGGCGGGCCTATCAGATCCTCCGCGATGAACTGCGGAGTGGCCGGCAGGCCTATGTTGTATATCCGTTGGTCGAGGAATCAGAGAAGACCGATCTGCAAGCAGCCATGCAAGGTGCTGAACAGTTGCAAGCTGAGGAGTTGGCTGAGTTTCGCGTTGGGCTTGTGCATGGCCGGATGAAGTCGGAAGAAAAAGAACAGGTCATGGCATCGTATAAGAAAGGGGCGATCCAGGTCCTGGTCCCGACAACGATGGTGGAGATCGGAGTCGATGTCCCCAATGCCACGGTCATGATGATCGAGCATGCCGAACGGTTTGGGCTGGCGCAGTTGCACCAATTGCGGGGGCGCGTTGGGCGAAGTGGACACCAGTCCTATTGTTTGCTGATGGTCTCGGGCGGGGTGCTGTTTCGATCGGCGAAGCCCAAAGCAGCCGGCGAACCGCCATCGGCGGCTAGGGAGAGGCTGGACGCGCTCGTACGATCGACCGATGGGTTTGTGATCGCTGAGGAAGATCTCCGCATTCGTGGACCCGGCGAGTTTTTTGGGCTCCGGCAGTGGGGCATGCCGGAGTTTCGCGCCGCGAATCTGGTGCGGGATGCCGATCTACTTCAGCAGGCGCGGCAGGAAGCCTTTGCATTGTTGAAGCAGGACCCACAGCTGAAGGCGCCGGTGTATCGGGCTTTGCGAGAGACGATGTTGCGGCGATGGGAAACGAAGTTGGATTTGGGATCGATTAGTTGATAATAGGCGAGAAGTACGAGGCTGAAGGCTAGAGGAGAAGGAATGTTCCTTCAGCCTCTAGCCAGGAGTTCTTGTGGGATTAATCCAGCGACTCAAGCATGACATGAAGGCGGGATTGGCGACGTTGCGCCACGGTACGGCGCAGGCGGCGATCCGTGCGCTGGAAGAAACGGAATTGCTGCGGATCCGGCTTGATATCCGCAAGCTCGATCAGCAATTGGACGAACTCTATCGGGATGTCGGCGAGCGGGCGGTTCATCTTCGCGAAGTAGGCGAACCGGTTGAACGAATTCTGTACGATGCTGAAATCGGTCGACTCGTCAAAGAGATCCAAGACATCAACGACTCACGCGAGAAGCTTGAGTCGGAGATAACGGAAATTCGGAGCGAGCGATGAGCGGCCCGTCACGCACGATGCGTCTCGCCGGCGTGGATATCGGCACGCTCACCTGTCGACTGCTCATCGCAGATGTATCACCCGATGGCCGGCTGACAGAAATACGATCTGAGCGACGGATTCTTCGGTTAGGCGAGGGCGTTGATCAGACCAAACGGCTGAGTGTTGTGGCGATGGATCGAGTGATTCAGTGTTTACGGGAGTGGAAAGGTCACATCGACACCTATCATGTGAATGCCTGCATCGCTGTGGCCACCAGCGCAGTTCGTGATGCCGAGAATCGGGACGAATTCCTGGAGCGTGTGGCTTTTGAAGCAGGCTTTGATGTTGAAGTCATCGCGGGTGACGATGAAGCGAGGCGTACGTTGCTTGGAATCCGCTCAGGTCTTCCTGACGGCGTGACCGACGTGTTGGCCCTAGATATCGGCGGCGGCAGCACCGAGTTTATTCTGGATCGGCCAGGCCAGAAGCCGATTGTCCGCTCGATTGATGTTGGAGTTGTCCGGCTCTGTGAACGGCTCCTCCGACATGACCCTCCGACTGATGACGAAGTACGCCAAGCGCGCGAGTGGGTCGCACGAGAAACGAAAGCAGCCGTTGCCGACATGGGCAACTATCAGACGGCAACCTTCGTTGGCACGGCGGGAACCATCACCAGCCTAGCCGCCATGGCTCAGAAACTCCCCTCCTACGAGCCAGCAAGAATTCATAACTATCACTTGCAGCTCACCACAATTCAAGAACTAGAACAGACGCTATTGAGCCGCAAGAAATCCGATCGCATCGGTCTGCCAGGCCTAGAAAAAGGCCGCGAAGAAGTCATAGCTGCCGGCGCCATCATCATCCGTACGATCATGGAGACATTGGGGCTGTCGACGGTGCTTGTCAGCGATTTGGGGTTGCGGGAAGGGGTGCTGATCGATCTTGCTCGCCAGATGGGGTAGGTCACGTAGCCTGTCTGTCACATAGTTGTCCGACGGTTTGGCGTTTACGGAACAGCGGTATGACTGATAACCTTCTTAGAGATGAGTGGAAGGATCTCGACTCGGGCGAATTGATGCTTCTTCTCTACGAGCGAATTGGAAGACCAGGCCAATATGATAATATTTCGAGTAACCCCAATAAGTTTTATCTTCCGCTTGCACGTTCTTCTTGCCGAGTTTCGCTCACCTTTCTCGAGAAAAGTATTGTCTCAATAGAGCCTGGCGAAGCATTCAATGCTGCAGAATGGATGAAGCTTAGCAAAGAGATCGAGGAGTCGATTCTTGCGGGGCCGCTGAAGGTGGGACGTGACTACAGTTTTAGCAGCTTCCGCGTGCTGGGCTCGTGGCGCGGGAATCATTCAGGGGTGCAGATACTTCCGCCGCCTGATCATGCGCCACGCGCCAAGGTCGAAATGGCTGATCACCCCTTCATTCTTGAGTTTCCTATAAAGGCAACCGATTGTTGGCCGGTCACCAATCACCGAAGAATGCGGGAGCATCGCAACCTGACCCTTCTTCTCAACGTTCTACTTGCGGGCCATACAAGCCTTCAGTCGAACCGATCCGCACACTTCTGGGCAAGTGTGCCGTGCGATGACGGTAACCATGAGAGTAAATGGCTTCAGAAATTCTTTTTTGCGAAACTAGATAAAATCGTGAACGATGAGCTATCCCCACCTGCCGACGAACAGCTTGAGGAAGTGGAGCCCGAAGAGTACTACGCGAAGGTTGGACATGATGGAAAGGGTTTGCGTGTCCCTGCTGACCTCGACCAGTCGATCTGTTGCTACATGGCTTTATCAGGGGAGAATCGTGCGAAGTTCGACAGGGCTACCTTCTGGATGGAAATGGCATCACGCCAATGGGACACATCTGTGTCTGTATCCTTTGCAGCGCTGATCTCGGCAATCGAATCACTGACAGAGCGCGGTGATCGGCATCAATTCAAGTGTCCATCTTGTCACAAGCCCACTGAACACGAAGTGCCGGGTGCCACGGAGAAGTTTCGAGCCATCTTAGAGAGATATACCCCCGGCGACACTCTTAAAAGTCAACGCAATAAGATGTACACGCTTCGGTCGCGCATTCTTCATGGAAGCGAGTTAATGCAACTCGACCAAGACTTCTACTCCGGGTGGGACCCCCCTGGGTGGAACGAAAGGGAGCTCAACAATGAGCTCTGGAGCCTTACGCGCATTGCGTTGCGCAATTGGCTGAAGAACCCACTGACAATCTAGTTACAGTCCGTGCAGAGGCATTCAGCGTCTTGCAATCGTACATCTTGCCTTCCACTCGAACGATTCCTTCCCGTGCTCTCCCGGTTATTCTCTCAGCAGGGTGGCCAGACTATCATTCACTGCGCGCGTCCAACGAGGGCCTTCTGATTCTTTACCTTCCCTATAGGGGGCAGGCAAACCGTCCTTCACTGCGCGCATCGAGCGACCACCGTTCATCTATATGATCCTTCCAAGCTCGCTCGTTCCCTCTTCAGGGATGGGAGCTGATTGATCTTCTACTGCGCGTGTCCAACGAGGGTCTTCCGAGACCGCGCGTTGCACGAGCACAGAAGATCATCAGGTTCCATCCCTCCTCCCCTGTGCGTTTGTGTTTTTGATGCGAGAAGAATATAGTTCCTATCTATCAATTATATGAGAATAGGGTATTCATCGTTTCTTCTGCCGAAGGAGGAGGGGGTGTATGAAACAGATCCTCGTACTTGTCGCGATGCTCGCGCTCGATGCTGACTCGACGATGGCCGCGGCCCTCTTTGACGAAAAGGCCAAGAAATTTACCGCAGGCTACGAATTCTTGAAACAACAAAAGTACCAGGAGGCGCGCGCAGCCTTTGAAGCTGGTCTACAAGAAAGCCCTGCGAATGCCAGAGCGCACTTCTATCTCGGCGATGCCTGTCGGGGCCTGAAAGCCTGGGCCTGTGCGGAAGAGCATTACCAGACCTCGCTGGAACTTGATGCGCAATCCTCGGTGGCCGAATTGGCCAAACAACGGGGGCGCAAGGCCAAAGTCTGGCGCTTGCTGGACGAAGGGAAGCAGGCAATCAACGAGCCGAATGCCTCAGCCAAGCAGATTGCCCATGCCGAAGACACCCTGGACATTGCACACAAGCTGGGTCTCGACGACGAGCAACGGGCCCTTTACCACCAGTTGCATGAGAAAATTCAGCAACAGCATACACGGAGTCACGAGAAGACGGTGTCGGCCAAGCATTTAGAGCGGTCGATGGCGCTTGTGTCGGCGGGAGAGTTTATTATGGGAAGTTCGACGGGTGATGCCGACGAACAGCCGGTGCGCCACGTCTATGTGGATGCCTTTTATATGGATAAGCACCAACTATCGGTGGGGGAATATGCGAAGTTCTTAGAAGCGACGTCCCACGTAGCACCATCGGAGTGGGACATCATGAGGAAATCCATGCACCAGAAGCGTCCAGTCATTAACGTGGATTGGGCAGATGCCGATGCGTACTGCAAATGGGCGGGCAAGCGATTGCCGACCGAGGCGGAGTGGGAAAAGGCGGCACGGGGAACAGATGGCCGGATCTATCCCTGGGGGAATGAGCTTCCGACGCAGTTTCACGCAAATATGAATAAAGAGGTGTGGAATAACCACGTGGTATTGACGCCGGTGGGGATGTTTGAAGATGGGAAGAGTCCATATGGCATCTATGACATGGCCGGGAATGTCTGGGAGTGGGTCAGCGATTGGTATGATCCTAACTCTTACAAGACCGGCTCGTTGCGGAACCCGACAGGACCGCCACGGGGCGATTACAAGGTGGTCCGAGGCGGCTCCTGGGGCAGCGGTCCGAAAGACCTTCGTTCCACGGATCGGGAGACCCATTTGCCGTCATTCAGGGGTTACGGCACCGGGTTCCGGTGTGCGAAGACCCCGTAGTCATTGTCCTTAGGTTCTTGGACTTGGCGCTCAGAGTCCGAAGGAATCTGAGGCATGTGCTCCCTGATAGGAATGGCGATCTGAGCGTGGGCTTATGCCTGAGTTCTGAATTCGCGCACAACAAACGAGTCTTTACCCCTTACACCTCACCCCTCACGTCTTACTTCTGCGAATACCACCGATAGCCTTTGTTTTCCGAGAAACTGGCTTTTGGAGCTCCGCCTGGCTTTTCCAATAACAAGACTTTGAAGTCGATGAGCCCGAACCAGGCGGGATCTGCCACGTCGTGGTAATGGCAGCCGTGGAGTTTCGGGAGCATGTCGCCCAGGGAATGCTGCAACTCCTTCTCCGTGTAGGCTCGTACGATAAAAGGTTTGTTCATGGCCTGGCAGAACCGCTGAATGGTATAGGCCGCACCGGTGCAGAGCACTTTGCTGTCCGGTTTGATGGCAAGAAACTGGGGCAGCGAAAGGTAGCGCTCTTGAAAGCCCAGCCAGCGGACAGCGTGGCGCAAGTGGCTGTACTGGACTTCGTATTCCGTGTGGCCTGGCAGCTTGACCGGTGCCGGCCAGCCTTCTTCGACCCCAAATTCAGTGAGAAACGCCCTGCCGCCCGGCTTCAACACGCGCCACAATTCTGCTACGAATCGAAAGGGGCCGAGGTTGAAGATCACGTCCTCGGG
>JACQEY010000094.1 GCA_016200355.1 Nitrospirota bacterium | reverse complement strand
GCAGGATGTTGAAAAAGTCCGCCAGCTTTGTTCTCGCATCGCTTAGAGGCTCCACGTACGGCAAAGAGTACGCATCGCCTCCTCGCTCGCTGCGGTCGTGCTGGACGGCCTTTTTGACCATCCTGTGGGGCCACTCCACCGGCATCCGAGACGTTCTCGCTCCGACAAGTTGCAAGGGGGCGAAACCAGTTTTTCAATAGCCTGCTAGCGCATTCGCCGAACCCTGTTCGAATCGAATGATCCGCCTAACGTGGAGCTAAGGGGCGGCGCGCTTTTGTGCCATCCCGCTTGAGCGTAGGGTTAGAGGTAATGTGCATATGCCCTCGTAACTTTCCCATCTTGGTTGAAATGAAACACCTCTGCGGATGGGCCACGGACACCATTGTAGTAGAGGGTGATGCTGCTTACGCCGACAAGTGTGGCAACCAACTCAAAATGAAGATTCGGAATCAATTGAAGGGCGTTAGCCCAATAGGAACCGACAGCTTCCTTGCCCTTTAATGTTCCTGACGGTTCACCAGCGACCTTGATGATTACAGGTGACGACATTTCAAAATCGTCAGTGTAATGCGACAGAATACGAACAAGGTCATGCTTATTCCAGGAATCTATCCAGTCAGTTGCGAAACGGTCAGAGAATGCCTTGTCGATCATGATTACCTCTAACGATGAAACTCAGCCGCCGGGCCCGCAGGGCTCGGTCGGCTGGAGGACTTGTTAGACAGAGGTGGCCCCATTTGTTTGGACAGAATGTTCCATTCCTTAAGTGGAGCCTCGCGGTGTTCTGACTACGCGGCGGTGAGCCGTGTCGTCAGGTTATCGCAGTACACCTGTTCTGGCGTCTGGCCGTCAAGCGCCCTGTGCGGTCTCTGCTGGTTGTAGAACGTCAGGTACCGCCCCAATCCCTGACGGGCTGCGCTGATGCTGTCGTAGGCCCGCAAATACACCTCCTCGTACTTCACGCTCCTCCACAGCCGTTCCACGAACACGTTGTCTCGCCAGCAGCCGGTGCCGTCCATACTGATCTGGATGCCATGGTCTTTCAGCAGCCCCGTGAACTCCTGGCTGGTGAACTGGCACCCTTGATCGGTGTTGAAGATGTCCGGCGCGCCATAGCTGGCCAGGGCCTCCTGGACCGCCTCAATGCAGAAGTCGGTCGTCAGCGTGTTGGACAGCCGCCACGCCAACACCCGGCGACTGGCCCAGTCCAGGACCGCAAAGAGATACACGAAGCCACGCGTCATCGGAAGGTACGTGATATCTGCCGCCCAGACATGATTGGATCGGGTGATCTTCAGATGGCGCAGCCGATAGGGGTACACCCGATGCGCCGGATGTCGCTGGCTGGTAGTGGGTTTGCGATACAGCGCTTCGATGCCCATGCGGGCCATCGCGGTGCGCACCCGCTTGCGCCCGATCCTGAGGCCTTCTCTCCGCAACAGGTCGCGCAACATTCGGGCTCCGGCAAACGGATAGGCCAGATGCAACTCGTCGATCCGGCGCATCAGCGCCAGTTCAGACGCGGACACCGGACGGGGCTGAGCGTAGGCCGTCGAGCGCGCCAGCTCCAGGAGCTGGCATTGCCGCACCACAGGCAGTGCGTGGGTTCGAGTGATCATCGCTTTGCGCTCAGCAATCCCGCTTTGATGAGCGCCCCTTCTAAAAAATCATTCTCCAGCGCCAACTGCCCGATCTTGGCGTGGAGGACCTTGAGATCCGGCGCGTCGGACGTTGACTTCGTGCCGCCAAACACATCGACGGCCCGCGCCAGCAAGTGCTGCTTCCATTCCGTGATTTGGGTGGGATGGACGCCAAATTGTGTCGCCAACTCCGCCAGCGTCTTGTCGCCCTTGAACGCGGCAAAGGCCACCTGCGCCTTGAATGCCGCACCATGATTGCGTCTCGTTCGCTTCATCGCCTCGCTCCTCTGGTTCGCCCCCCTTCGGGGCGTCGGTGAAGCAAGGCTACCACTTATCACACTGTCCGAATTTCCGGGGCCCCCTCTGACACCGCCCTCTCGCGCGGTATGATCATTTGGACTGGCCCTCACTACGACTTTTAACGTTAGCAAGCAGAATTTCGTCCTGGAGTGCGTGCACCATTTGTTCGATGGCTTGATACGATGCCATCGCTTGGTCCGAAACGTCTTTCTTCCTATTCTGTGAGACGAACAAAAGGAACTTCTCCTGGTGATCCTTGTAGACTTTGGGCTGGAAGAGAAGAAACTGCACATACTCGTTGAGCGCGTTCAGCTTTCGGTAGGCTTGCCTTGCAGCATTGAACTCGAAGAGAGCGACAGCGGCGAATACTGCAACCAGTGTCCATATCATATGTTTCATGCTCCTCGTGTGTCTAACTAATGATTATACTGACCGGCATAATACGCCTAGGCAGACTGCGAACAAGTGCGCGAGTCTTGCACGGCTCCAACCACTTGTCAACGTTATCCACAGCGCTGGTCCGGT
>JACQEY010000089.1 GCA_016200355.1 Nitrospirota bacterium | reverse complement strand
TTCTGGACGAACGGCGTGAGCCGTGACGCGGCGTTCCTTCAGCGACTGGAAGAGGTGATAGCCGCGCGTGCGGTGCCGGTCAGGCCCGTCTCCAGTGCGGAGGAGGACGTGTGGGTCGGAGACTGCCGGGCGCGTGTGTTGAATCCGGTCCTCTCTCCGGATGGAGGGGGCCACGGGAACGATGGGAAACGCTTGAATAATCAATCAGTCGTGCTCCATCTCCGGTGCGGCAAGTCGGCGTTCCTGTTCACCGGGGATGTCGAACGCGAAGCGGAGGCATGGCTTACAGAAAGGGGCGAAGACCTGGAGGCTGCCGTCCTGAAGGTTCCTCACCATGGAGCGCGGGGATCTGTGTATCCGCCTTTTCTCGGAGCCGTCAAGCCACGGGTGGCAGTGGTCTCAGTCGGTCGGGCGAATGCGTATGGGCATCCATCCAGGGTGATGCTGGAAGCGTATGCCGGGCTGGGTATTCCGATCCTGAGAACGGACCTCCATGGCGCCGTCACGGTGCAAGGAACGGATGCCGGCCTACAGGTGAGTTGTGAGTCGGGCCGCCGGTTGAGAAGAGTCAAGTTGGGGGAGGGGACCGGCAATGCGGAAGTCCAGAACATGCGGCGACTCTTCAGTGAGCATGGAGCTTGCAATGTCGCGGCGTGAGGCATTGTATTACATGCCTGGAGGGATGGCGTAACTCTTCATTATTATTATATTTTTATTGACTTGACATCGATTTGATGTTAGAAATATAAAACTGTGCATCGTTCTACAAAGATTTAAGGTGAACATTGCATTACGAAGATTACTGGGGGTTAAAGAAAGCTCCCTTCGATAACGTTCCTGATCCGCTCTTTTACTTTCCTTCCGCCAGACACGAAGAAGGACTGCATAGGCTTCTCTATGGCGTGGAGGCGCGGAAAGGGGCGGTCATGCTGACGGGGGAAATCGGATGCGGAAAGACCCTCCTGAGCCGCACTCTGATCCAGCACCTCGCCCACAATCGCTATGACTTGGCCCTTGTCGCCAATCCAAGCTTTGAACTTTCAGATTTCATTAAAGAAATTCTCTATCAGCTGGGGATTAACCAGAACGGGACCAAGCTGGACATGGTCCATGCACTCAATGAGCGGCTCTTGGAGAACCTCAAGAAGGGAAAGGATACGGTCCTGGTCGTCGATGAAGCACAGGCTATCAATGACCAGGAAATTTTTGAGGAACTGCGATTGCTCTTGAATTTTCAGCTTAACGATCGGTTTCTGCTGACCTTGATCTTGCTTGGGCAGCCGGAACTGAGGAGCAAAGTGGAGGCGATCAAGCAGTTATCCCAGCGGGTCGTGATTCGGTATCACCTGATGCCGTTCAATGTGGACGAAGTCGGCGACTATATCGATTTTCGGATGCAGGCGGCCGGAGCTTCGCGGGCCGTGTTTATGCCGGAAGCCATTGTTGCCGTGTATGAAGCGAGTGGAGGCATTCCGCGGAAAGTGAATACCATGGCGGATCTCGCTCTCCTGATTGGGTTCATGGAGAAATGCCAGCAGGTCGGACCTGAAGTCGTCAGGAAAGCAATCATGGAGGCCCAATAGGCTGTTATGGCACGTCTCAATGAGCTCGTGAGGAATCAAGGAGACTCTCCGGTTGGGGGTATGGGCCAACTGAAGAAGGGGGAGCCCCAAAGCGTTTCCTTCAAGAGCATCGAGGCGAATGTGACGCGGGCTTCGGTGGAACAGGACGCCCAGCTCATTCTCGATGCCGATCAATGGCATGCCAAAGCCGAGATGGAGTTGTCACCCATCGTCGGGGCCGTTCGCCAGGCCCAGCAGTTCTCGCTCGATGGGGTTACGCAAGTTGTGCGTGGTTTTGTCGACTCCCTCTCCAAAAGCGACCGGCTCCTCGTCAAGGCCATTTCCGTGGAGCGGGGCGGCTTAGTGATTTCCAACCTGCTCAACACGGCCATCATGTCGATCAAGATCGGGATGGGTTTAAAGTACACCCATGACGATCTGCTGCGGTTGGGGCTTGCGGCCATCCTTCACGATTTGGGCATGGGCCTGATCCCCGACGACATTTTGAACAAGCAGGGCCCGCTGAGCCCGGTTGAGCGCAACCTCATCAAGCAGCATCCTGAGCAGGGAGCCCAGACGATTCGCCATCTGGGGGAGGACGCTGCCTGGGTTGCGGACATCGTGGTGCAGGAACATGAGCGGGTGGGTGGACAGGGCTATCCGCGTGGGCTCAAAGGCGCGGAGATCCATGAGTACGCCCAGATCATCGGCCTGGCCGACACGTTCGAGGCACTGCTCCATACCCGTCCTCACCGCAAACGGTTTCTGCCGCATGATGCGGTGCGTGAACTGGTGATCAAGGAGAAAGCGTTGTTTTCAACACGCATTTTGAAGTGCCTGATTCAGCAATTTTCCGTGTTCCCCCTGGGGACCAGGGTGCAGCTCAACACAGGGGAGATCGGAGAGGTTCTGGAGTTGAATCCGCAGTATCCGCTCCGGCCCATCGTCAAGGTCTATATGGATCCCGGCCGTGTCGCACTGCGGGAGACGCGTCTGCAAGACCTCAGCAAGACGTCGTTGGTCCATATCACAGAGGTCCTTCAGGACGACCAGCAAAAATGACCCGGAAATTTAGATTCCCGGGACTTTCGGTCGCGAATCATCTTTCCAATCTTTTCGCGTGTTCGATCAACTCGGGCCGCGCGCGCGGCATCCTGTCGGCTGTGCCCAGGGTACTGGGGTTGTTGTGCACGCTGGTGGCGTTGAGCCTGCCTTGGGGGTGCTCTCCCGTTCCGTTTACGTCCGGAACGCAGTCGCCATACTCCCGCCCGGTCAAATCTGAGGATCTATACGTTGAAGAGTCCGAGCAGGGCCCCCCAAAAATCGAACCGGGCGATAGTATTGAGGTCGTGATCAGGCGGGGCGCCGGAGAGGAACGGTCAACGGTCACAGTCCGGGATAATGGCCGGGTCTATATTGGGGTTCTGGATGTCGAAGTGAAAAGCCTGACGGTGCCGGAGGCAGAGGGCCGCATCACCGAACAGGTTGCGACCATTATCCGCAATCCACGTGTTGAGGTTTCCATCAAGCAGAAGCGCCTCCAGTCGCGCAAGCAGCGGGTGTATATCATCGGCGGGGGAAGCGGGGCCGGAGCGGGAACGATTTTAGCCGGGATCGCGAAATTTGCGGACCTGGACCGCAAAACAACGGTCGGGCAGCTCATTGCCCAGGTTGGATACAACGATGTCGCGGTGCTGGACGATGTCCGGGTCATCAGGGGAGATGCCAGAAAACC
>JACQEY010000087.1 GCA_016200355.1 Nitrospirota bacterium | reverse complement strand
TGCGTACAGAAACGAAAATTTCCGAGATGGCCGTGTCGGTCAGCTATGCCGCGGTTGAACTAGCCAAAAAAATCTTCTCGGATTTAAGCGAGAAGACAGTGCTGTTGGTGGGGGCAGGGGAGATGGCCAAGTTGGCGGCGAGACATTTCATTGCCAACGGTGTTCGGCATGTGCGGGTGACGACCAGAAGTCCGCAACATGCGCAGGAGTTGGCGAACCGGTTTGGCGGCACTGCGGTTGCGTTTGAGGAGTTTCGGGAAGACATGGCTTCCGCCGATATCGTCTTGGTGTCGACCGGTGCGGCGCACTATCTCGTGAGCGAGGATGATGTGCAGCACTCGGTCAAGCAACGGATGAATCGTCCGATGTTCCTGATCGATATCTCGGTCCCACGCAATATCGACCCGGCGGTGCGGCATGTGGACAATGCTTTTCTCTTCGACATCGATGATTTGAAGACGAGAGTTGAACGGAATCGCGGTGAGCGCCTCAACGAAGCCGAGAAAGCCGAGCGAATGGTGGTGGATGAAGTCGGGATTGTGCGGCAATGGCTCCAGTCGCTCGAAGTCACTCCCACCATCGTGGCTCTTCGTGCACGGGTCGAAGACATCAAACAAGCCGAACTCGACAAGACTTTGGGGCGATTGGCGAATCTGTCCACGCCGGAGCGTGAATTGGTCGAGGCTATGGCATCGTCGATTGTGAACAAGCTTATTCACAATACGATGGTGACACTCAAAGCTGAGGTAAATTCCTCGGAAGGGACTGCCTTTATCGAGGCGGCGAGACGGTTTTTCAGCCTCGGCGACCCTTCGGCCTCCAATGTGAATGATCATACGTCATCCGCTTCGGAGGCCTGTCATTCGTCACAAGAAGATATCCAGAGTGTTGACGCGATGGCTCCGAGGACAGGCTCGAAGACGCCGGACCGTTGAGCGTTAGAAGATCGGTATTTTGTTTGTTTGGTTTCTTTGGTTTGTTTCGTTTGTTTGGTTGGTTGGTCGAACGAAACTAACCAGATAAACCAAATCAACCAAATAAACAAAACAAACCAGACAAACCAGATAGACCAGAGAAACCAGATGAACCAGACAGGCCATGAGCGATCGACCGTCGTGCTTGGAACGCGCGGAAGCAAGCTGGCTGTGCAGCAGAGTGAGTGGGTGCAGGCGCAATTGCTTGCGCTGGCACCGCATGTGACGGTGACGTTGCGGAGAATACAGACATCTGGAGATAAGATTCTGGACGTCCCGTTGGCCCAAATTGGCGGGAAGGGACTGTTTGTGAAGGAGATCGAGGAAGCGCTCTTGAGCGGCGAGATTGATCTGGCAGTGCATAGCATGAAAGATGTGCCCACGGAGTTGCCCGATGGATTGGCCATTCTCTGCGTACCGCCACGGGAGGATCCCCGGGATGCGCTGATTAGTCATGACGGGAAGTCGTTCATGGATCTTCCTCGTGGCGCTCGGATCGGAACCAGCAGCCTTCGCCGTCAATCGCAGCTCCTGTATGCCAGGCCGGATCTCACGATTGCCATGTTGCGCGGAAATTTAGATACCCGTCTCAGGAAATTACGCGAGGGACAGTTCGATGCCATCGTGCTTGCCGCAGCCGGGCTCCGGCGATTGGCCTGGGCCCACGAGATTACGGAGTATCTTGCGCCGCAGATTAGTTTGCCTGCCATTGGTCAGGGGGCGCTGGGCATCGAGGGCCGGCGAGACGATCTCTTTATTCGTTCACTGTTGAGTGGCTTGGACCATGCGCCAAGTAAGACAGCCGTACGTGCCGAACGTGCGTTGCTCCATCGCCTCCAAGGAGGCTGCCAGGTTCCAATCGCGGCGCATGCGACAGTGGCAGGGACAGGGGTGAGACTGGAGGGATTGGTATCCAGCGTGGACGGCAAAGAGCTCGTTCGCGACACCGCTGAAGGAACCAGTGAGGATCCGGAGTCGATTGGCACTCAACTTGCGGAACAGCTGCTCGCACGCGGGGGGGATAGGATACTTCAAGCCATCTACGGGACCACATGACGAAACCGAAAAGAACGGGAAAGGTCTACTTGGTTGGGGCGGGGCCAGGCGATCCCGGGCTCTTGACGCTGAAAGGGAAGGAATGTCTTGAGGCGGCCGATGTCGTCCTGTACGATTATCTCGCCAATCCGGTTTTACTACAGTATGCTCCAGCCACGGCACAGCGCATCTATGTTGGTCGGCGGGGACGTGGGCAGTATCAAGACCAAGCCGATATCAATCGATTGCTCATTGAGCGCGCCAAAGAGGGGAATGTGGTGGTTCGGCTCAAAGGGGGTGACCCCTTTGTGTTCGGACGGGGCGGAGAGGAGGCGGAAGCGGTGGCGGCTGCAGAGGTTGACTTCGAGGTTGTGCCTGGTGTGACGGCGGCGGTTGCGGTTCCTGCCTATGCGGGCATTCCGGTGACCCATCGCACGTTGGCCTCCACGGTCACATTTGTAACCGGTCATGAAGATCCCACCAAGCCGGTGGCGTTGTTGGAATGGCCCAAATTGGCTAGTACATCAGGGACCATCGTGTTCATGATGGGCATGAAAAATCTTCCTTCGATCGTCGGACAGTTACTGTCGGAGGGACGTCAGCCCGGCACGCCGGTTGCGGCGATCCGTTGGGGGACTAAAGCCGGTCAACAGACCATCGTGGGGACATTGGGCGATATTGTCTCGAAAGCGGAAGCCGCGCATCTTGAGCCGCCGACGGTGATCGTTGTGGGTGAGGTCGTGCGATTGCGAGGACAGTTGAATTGGTTTGAAACCAAGCCGCTCTTTGGAAAACGGATCGTACTGACCCGCGCACGGGAGCAGGTCAGAGAGTTTTCCCAGCTGCTGGCGGCCTATGGCGCGGAACTAATTGAAGCCCCGACGATTCAGATCGTGCCTCCAGCTAGTTGGCAGGCGATCGATGATGCGGTGACTCGTCTCAATGCCTATCGATGGCTCATTTTTACCAGTGTGAACGGGGTGAGGCCCTTCATGGACCGGCTTCATGCGGCAGGGAAAGATGCGCGCGCGTTTGCGAACCTTCGCCTCTGTGCGATTGGGCCAAGAACTGCGCAGGAACTGGAAACCTACGGGCTAATTCCGGATGTTGTTCCAACCGCGTTTCAGGCGGAGGGAGTAATCGCCGCATTGACCCATGTGGGAATCCATGGGAGCCGCGTATTGATCCCACGCGCCGAAGTCGCTCGCGAAATCTTGCCGGAGCAGTTGCGCGAGTTGGGGGCAATTGTCGATGTCATTCCTGTCTATCGCACGATCGCCCCGTCGATGGATGTTGCCTCTTTGACACAACAGTTTCACGACGGTCAGGTGGCAGCAGTGACATTCACAAGTTCCTCCACCGTCCGTAACTTCATGGAACTCTTTGGAGGGCGGGACGCGGTGAGACCGCTTCTCGCAGGGGCAGTAGTGGCCTGCATCGGGCCCATTACGGCACGCACGGCGGAAGAGTATGGGTTGACGGTCACGGTCATGCCGGCTGAGAATACTGTGCCGGCGCTGGCAGAAGCGATCGTGAGGCATTTCAAGGAAGAGGTTCGAGTCGCTGTTTCTACGCGCAGCTAGTCCAACGTAGACCGCAGGGCAACGGAATACATTAGCCAAAGGAGGGCATGGTTATGGTTGCAGTCAAGTCGTTCATGGTTCCGAGAGAGAAGTTTGTTACGATAGAGCGGGATATGGATGCGCAGACGGCGGCACGGATCATGCGCGATCGCAGCATCGGCAGCCTGTTCATCACGAATGGGAAGGAGATTATCGGTATTCTGACCGATACCGATATGGTTCGGCGCGTGGTCGCGGCTGGAGCCGATACCCACAAGACGACTGTTGAGCAGATTATGTCGGCGCCTATCCTGACGATCGATGAAAATAAGACTCTCTTAGATGCCAACGATCTAATGGCCAAAACGCATATTCGCCATCTTGGCGTGACCCAGGATGGCAAATTGGCCGGTCTGATTTCTGTGCGCGACATCGTGGTGTTTTTAACGAATCTTCCGAGGAAGTGATTCGATGGCATTCCCAATACAGCGGCTGCGGCGGTTGCGGCAGCATGAGGCCTTTCGTCGCATGGTACGAGAGACGAGCCTGGCCCCATCCGACTTCATCTACCCGCTGTTCGTCGTGGAGGGGCGAGATCGAAGGGAAGAGATTGCCTCGATGCCAGGCCAGTTCAGGCTTTCGGTCGATCTCTTGGTGAAAGAGGCTGGTGAGATTGCGGCCTTGGGGATTTCCGCAATCATCCTTTTTGGAATTCCCAATCAGAAAGACGATCGCGGGAGTTCAGGATTCGATCCGAACGGCATCGTGCAGCGGGCCGTCAAATCGGTAAAGGATCAGGTGCCGGGACTGATGGTCGTGACCGACGTTTGCATCGACGAATATACCGATCACGGCCATTGCGGCATCGTCAAGGACGGACGCATTCTCAACGATGAAACGCTGGAGTGTCTTCGTGCGATGGCCAGAACTCATGCGCAAGCTGGAGCCGACATGGTGGCTCCGTCCGATATGATGGATGGCCGGGTGGGCAAAATTCGCGTCCTGCTTTTACGCGCCGTTTCGGGATGCGGCGTTTTCGAGTCCCCAATTCGGCGACCGACAGTCGTACCAGATGGATCCCGCCAACCGCCGTGAAGCACTTCGGGAGATCGCCCTCGATGTCGAAGAAGGGGCCGACATCATCATGGTAAAACCGGCACTGCCGTATCTCGATATCATTACCGCGGCTAGGGCGCAGATGTTGTTGCCGGTAGCGGCTTATCAAGTGAGTGGGGAGTACAGCATGATCAAAGCAGCCGCCAATGCCGGCTGGCTCGACGAATCACGGGCTATGATGGAGTCGTTGCTCTCGATTAAGCGGGCCGGCGCAGATCTTATTCTGACCTACTTTGCCAAAGACGCAGCGCGTCTCCTTCGCTGACGACTATGCTGAAAGTGACGCGTGGGCTGTGCGGCGAGTGTCCACGTGCCTATCCGGTCGCCACGATCGGCAATTTCGACGGCCATCATCTGGGCCATCGAGCGCTGTTGCAAACGGTGGTCGAGACGGCCCGGAAGGCACAGGGGACTGCTCTCGTGCTGACGTTCGATCCTCATCCGGTAAAAATCCTCGCACCCCGAGTCGATCTTCGCTTTCTCACCAGTCCGGAGGAAAAGCTTGCGCATTTCGAAGCCGCAGGGATTGATGAAGTGGTCTTCCTGGATTTTAACCCCACCTTCGCGGCAATGAGCCCGGATCAATTTGCCGGAGACATCCTGCATCGGTCTCTGACCCTGTCTGAGCTGTTCGTAGGCAATCATTTTGCGTTTGGGAAGGGCCGGACAGGTCGTATCGACGACCTCATGCGTCTCGGTGGGCAGTACGGCTTTCGCGTGCATCCCATGACTCCCGTGATGATTGGAGGGGACGTGGTGAGTTCAAGCAGGATTCGCCAGCTTATTCAGGCGGGGAATGTAGAGCGGGCCACCACGTTGCTCGGGCGCGCCTATGGGATTCGAGGTACTGTGGTGCACGGGATGCAACAGGGACAGGCGATGGGCTGGCCTACGGCCAATTTGCGTATCCCGGCTGACCGTGTCGTGCCGCCCGATGGAGTCTATGCCGCTCGGGCTGTCCACGGTATTCAGATCCATGATGCGATCGCCTACATTGGGACCAGGCCGACCTTTGGAGCGGGCGAGCGACTGATCGAAGTCAATTTGTTGGATCAGGCCAGTGATCTCTATGGCCAGGAGATCACCGTGCAGTTTGTGGCTTGGGTACGCGGCGATGACACTTTTGCCTCTGCCGATGAGCTATCGAAGCAAATTGCCCGCGATGTGGAGCAGGCGCGTGTCAGCTTGCGGCGTCTTCCGCAGGGAGTTCAGTAACCATGGTTGCTGAGAGGACGACCATGGGGCCGTCACCCAGGTCTGCTGTGCAATCGGCGTTGTTGACTCATCTTATTCGGACGGTGCGCCAGCAGCAGCTATTCGTTCCCGGTCATCACTTATTAGTGGCGGTGTCGGGAGGGCCAGATTCGCTTGCATTGTTGTCACTCCTCCATCGCCTGGCCCGATCCTGGCGTCTCACGTTGACGGTCGTCCATTGTAACTATGGGTTGCGTGGAGAGGAGTCAGACGGTGATCAATCGTTCGTCGACACTTTCTGCCGGGAACGAGAACTGCCTCTTGTCATCCATCGACCCATGCTGGTCAAACGAGGACGGCGCGCATCGCTTCAAGCAGCGGCGCGCGACGCGCGCTATGCCTTCATGAAGAGACTGGCTCACGAGGTGGGGGCTGACCGCATTGCGGTCGGTCATACCGCCAATGACCAGGCGGAAACAGTACTCATGTGGCTGTTGCGGGGGGCAGGCATGACCGGGTTGGCAGGAATGCCCTACGCTCGTGAAGACAGGATTATTCGTCCGCTTCTCGCAGCCACCCGCGAAGAGGTGGTCGCATACTTGAATGGTGAAGGCCTGCCCTATCGTAGTGATTCGAGCAATGAGAAGCCGATCTATTGGCGTAATCGGATCAGAAAGGAACTCCTTCCCGTCATCACACAGTTGGCGCCGGCTGCTATTCGTATGTTGCAGCGGCAGGCAGACATATTTCGCGAGGACGAACAGTATTTGGAGCACATGACCAATACATTGGTCCGCACACTCGTCAGGCATGATTCCAGAGGTGTGCAACGAGTCGATCTTCAGGCCTTCATCAAGTTGCCGGTCGCGCTTCAGCGGCGTCTCGTTCGGGCAATCTTACGGACCTACGACGAAGAGGGACGCGCCAGCAGATTTCGCATTGTGGAGTCAGTTCGGCGTATTCTTCTCAAGGGAAGGAGCGGAGCCCAGCTGTCATTGAATCAGGTCCTTGTGGTTGTCGATCAGGGGTCGGTACGATTCAGTCGGAGCGCAGGAGGAAATGATCTCAATCAAATCAATTCAGGGCAAGAGAAGAGAGAGGTTCTTGCGGTTCCAGTGCCTTCAACGGTCTTATGGGCTAGAACGGATCAGCAAATTCATGTACAAGTTACGACTCGTCATGCTGTTGATGAGCTGGGCAGGTCACCCTCTCAAGGATTGGCGTTGTTCGATGCTGACCGGTTTTCGGAGCCCTTGATCGTTCGCGCTTGGCAGGCCGGCGATCGATTCTTTCCCCATGGGATGAAGGGGAAGAGCAAGAAACTACAAGACTTCTTTACCGATAGGAAAGTGGTTCGTCACGAACGTGGGAAGATTCCATTATTGGTGGCGCCGGAGGGAATTCTTTGGGTGATAGGAATGCGGCAGGATGAGCGCTTCGTCGTTCGTAGTAGGACGATGCGTTGTTTGGTTGTCTCGGTGAGCAACTGGGCGTCAGAGAAGGAGTAAGGGAGCATGGAGCGGATCTTCGGTCGGCCGATCGTGACGCAGGAAGAAATGCGTGCCCGGATTCGTGAGATGGGCAAGCAGATCACGATCGATTATGCAGGGAAGGATTTTGTCTTGGTGGGGGTGTTGAAGGGGGCCTATGCCTTTTATGCCGACTTGGCTCGTGCCATCAGAATTCCCATGCGGGTGGACTTTCTTATGGTGACGAGTGATGGAGCTCAGGTAAAAGCATCCGACAAGGTTAAAACAGTAAAAATGATGACCGAGCTGACCGAGGACATCGCGGGTAAAGATGTCTTACTGGTGGAAGATATCGTCGATTCAGGATTGACGGCCCAACACTTGATTAAGACCTTGGCGAAAAAGAAGCCTCGGTCGATTAAAATTTGTACCTTGCTGAGCAAAACAGATCGTCGGACCAGCACTGTCACCATCGACTATGTGGGGTTCAAGATTCCGAACAAGTACGTGGTCGGATACGGACTCGATTACCAGCAGAAGTACCGGAACCTTCCCTATCTGGCTGTCTTGGATATGGAGGGAGATCAAGAGTAAGACTTTGGCACACGGTTGTCAGTATGAAGGCGTCTGTGATACCATCAACCACGGTCGTGGATTTTCTGACCATTTGCGCATGCCATCCACAAGGAGATCTGGATGAATTCCAGGACAAAGAA
>JACQEY010000093.1 GCA_016200355.1 Nitrospirota bacterium | reverse complement strand
ATTGTGGCAGATCGCAATGCCGCTGATGACCCCATCGCGTATCGGCGGACGATCAATCGAACATTGAACAATATCCACCCCATCAAGGCCTCGTAAATTCTCTTTCATAATGCCATCGACGGAATGTGAAAGTTCGAGCGCGATCACTTTCGCCGCTCCAGCCTCTCTCATCCATCTCGTCTGCATTCCACTCCCGGCACCAGCATCGACAATAACTTTTCCTCGAAAGACATCCAAGGAACCAAATGTATTCTTGACCGTATGATTCAGCCAATTCAAACGAAAATCAGAAAAGTTGAAACGGTTCCACTCGTCACCAAACGACTCAACAGCATGTTGCTGTTCACGCTCCGATACAAACCGTGGGATTCCTTCCTTAATGGGATAGCACCGCCCAGAAGAGGAAACGAGCTTTCCCTGGACGATTTGTCCCGCCTCACCATACTGAGCCTCCGTCAGCGTCAGTGAAGACTTATCAAGAGGATCGCACAGATACCCCAACAGATCAGGATTCATTGCACTCGCAAACCATGACCCAACGAATTCAGGTCCTTCCTCAAAACATCAAAGAGATCATCGAATCGCTTCTCCCAGGTGTGATCGGCTAAGGCCCTCACACGCCCGGCCTGCGCAACGCGCTCGCGCTCATCCTCATGCGACAGATACCATCGCACCTTGTCGATGCAATCATCCACTGAGCAATAGGTCGCGATTTCCTCACCCACCTTGTAGACCAGGCGAAGATCAGGGTTATCATGCGTCACATAGCAACTGCCCGACATCGGCCCATCGAAGTCTCGCATCTTGAGTGCATAGAAGTCCTCGCAATGACCGATAGTCCCCACACCAAGCACGATCTTAGATTGTGCAAATAACCGTGGCACCTCTTCCGTATCAAGGCGGCCCTGATCCCACCCGCTCCCGTATGCCGTTACCTGAATACCTGCTTTCCGTAGAGCCCTGACGATTTTCTCCCGAACCCCATAGCACCCACCGACAAAACAGACATCGTGTAATTTCGGCAACTCAGGAATTGGGCGAAATATGTCCGGATCGCTGGCTTCAGGGAAGAATAGTGCAGGGCAGCCTTCTTTCTGGTACCACTCAACACATTCGGGAGCAGCCGTAAGTGCGAGATCAAGATACGGGATCAGGCCATAGGTTCCCCACCATTCACCGTCAACCCTTTGCCCCCAATATTGATGGCGATCATCCATCGCAATGTTCACGATGAAAGTGCGATACCGACCACGAATCTCCCTTAATACCTTGGGATCGACAAAACCAGCCCAGGTTTGGGCGATCATGAGATGCGGCAGCTCCTCTTTGACGGCGAGTTCAGCGAACAACGCGAGTAGTCGTTCAGAATTCGTCCGCCTCCGCACCGACGCTGGTCCCGGATGATTCTGTCCATAGCTGCCGTCAGCACGGGTAAAGTACGTCAGTGGGCCGCGCCGGGACAAGGCTTGCAGAATGCCCGAACGATCCTGCATTTCGTCCGTACCGAGGAAAAACACCGTGACAGGAGAGGCTCGGTTGAGTGTGATGGAGACCATCTTGGAGGGATCGTGGACTGCGGCCCTCCGGTCATAGAATGCTTTGGTGCACAGATACTTTCTTCGAGTCGCCGTGGCCTTCCACCTGGCATTGAGCGATCTGACCCATCCCAGTTGTTTTGCCAGCGACCTTATAGAGTCCACGATCGACTATTCATAAAGAATCAGACCGCCTAGCGAATTGGAGTGCACGCGTCCAGTGGTTTTTGGGCAAGCACCCACATGTTCCGAGTCAGGACACCATCACCCCAACTACCGATCTCAGCAGCATTGACACACCTGATAGTCCATCGTGCCACTTGCCAAACCAGCCAATGAACTCCCTGGAGCAAAGTTACTGGAGCCCCCACATCCTCCCAAATGTGCACAACTCTATAACCGCACGTACTAAGTACATCCGTGATTGAACCTATAGTAAAGCACACCTCATGAGTGATATCAGCGTAACGAGCCGCCATCCCAAACAGACCGTTGGCATTTGGCGTTCGAATGAGCAAGAGCCCCCCTTGCTCCTGCACTTTCCCCGTCAACTCCACAAATCGGAATACTTCCTCCTTGGTGAGATGCTCGATAAAGTCCAAAGCACTTATCAGCTCGAATTGCGTGGAAGTGTGCCCCAAATACTGGAAGATGTCGGCACACAACACGTGGTCATTCCCGAATTCATTCTCTGCCACTTGAGTCGCGGCTACGGACGTATCGATCCCGAGGAAATCCTTGACCCCAACACTCCGCAAATAGGCAAGGAAATTTCCTCGTAATCGACGCGTATCTCACTCTTATACCGTCGGTAGGCAAGACTACGATAATTATTCATCGGTCACTTACAAGCAGTTCAGAAGACATAAAAGATTCCGAATGTAGTCTACCCTGAACTAGCGCTACCTTCTTCTCCAGTTTTCCCAGATGAAGAAGTAATCATACGTCCTGTCATGCGTTTTCTCGAGTTGTTGCGTTATCCGCTGCCTCAAAAGCTCGGCATCCGGGACAAAATCGTGGAACTGGATCTGAATATCCTTGCACTTCTTAACAACACCAGTCTCCAGCATACGGGCAAGCAGAGGATATTCTCCCCCCTCAATGTTGATCTTAATTAGATCGATCTCGTCTATCTGTGTTCGCTCAATGAAAGCACAGATATCGACAAGCTCGACTCGGATTTGATTCGCGCCCGCCCTAAACACACTCGAGCCATCTGCCAGCACGGAAAGTGTTTGCGTTTCACTCTTACCTGATAAACCAAAGTTATAAACTTTCACTCTTGGATTAGAAGCGAACCTCTCCGCCAGTGCCTTGTAATGGGAAGGCACTGGCTCAAGTACGAAGATATTGGGATTGAATCGTGTGGCAATCTGAGCGCACCAATTACCTTCGTAGCCCCCAACATCCAACACTATGCTCGTTTCTGACAGAGGATAATCCAGTCGGAGCGTGGCATCGCCATTAACCCTGTGCCAACGGGCAAGCGCTACGTAGAATTGGTCTCTTTCGATATAGGTCTTGTAAAAAACAAAGAGCCGCCTGCCCAATCTGGGAAAAAGCTCATCAATGCCGGTCATTTTTTCCATTCTGAGAGGAAGAACCTTCTGCTTCGTGCCAACCTATAACCCTGAAACTTGACCAATGCTTCGATTCACCCAGAGCACAGCACACAAATAAACCAATGAAGAACCGAACAACGCCCAAGCCACTCCGATAATTCCCATCACGTTTGCGAGCAAGAGAAGCAGTAAGACCAGCGCGCCAGCCTGAAGTAGTTTAGGAGTCACGTACCCACTGGTCTTATTGTGAGAGAACCCTTTCAAGGTAAACATTTGAGCCATCTGGAACGTACCAACACCCATGACTACGATCCAAAGCAGATGGTGGTACGCCACAAACTCTGGCGCAGTAATAAGCCCAACCAACGATTCACTGAACAGATATGCTGCGCCAACCATGATGAACATGATTGTGCTGAACACTCCGATGACCTGATATAGCAACTGCGTGCTTTGCATAGACTGAGCGGCTGTAGCAACTCCTCCAGCTCGATCATAGATAACTGGCACAACAAACTGATTCATCATTCCCACGGCAAGCACGACAGGTGCGTTGGCAAGCTGATAGATTGCGGCGTACCGGCCGACTGCTTCCACACCCAGCACTCCAAAAACTATCCATCGATCCGCATAGGCACTCACAATTCCGAATGCTGCGAAGTAAATGAACGGCCTGCCGAATTCGACTAGCTCGCGCATCGCACGGCCAATCGTTTCTTTGCTCTGGGTTGGAATGCCCCAATTCTCTTTCAGAACAGGGAGTTTCAATGAGAAATACACTATGGATGCCGCCATGACACTTGCTGCTAAAAAATACCCGATCAGCGCTGCGCTACCAGTGCGACTGAACATCGTGACTGCGATCACTGCGAAGCACATTCTGAGCCAGACATCTATTCCCTGGTGAAGGGTGACAACCCTTCGCTGCCTGAACGCATTGTGAAGTGACACGAAGGTTCCATAAAATCCGCTCGCGATTCCAAAAAGGCAAGAACTCAATACGAGCCAGCTCCACTCACCATTTGCCAGAAAGTAGACAGCCACAGCGGCAAGTAGGGCAGTAGGAATCACTAGACACGCGGCAAGTCTATGGACACGCTTGAGCGCAGCAATAAATACCCCGAGTGACCCACGCTCACGGTGAACCGAGACAAACCTCAACACTGTCTGATCGATAGGGCCGTAGACGAACATCTGAACCAGGCCCGCGATCGTTATCCCGAGCGCAAGTTGCCCGTATGCCGCAGGCCCTAGCAGGTTGGTGAGCACCTTAATCGCGACGAAGCCACCGAGGCCCGCCGCCAGTTGTCCAAGAATCACCCAGCCTAGTTCTGCTTGTGCACGCACAAGTTTGACTCTCCACTCACTAGCCCACACTGGGATTGCAGCAATCATCGACTTCAAAATGTGGTCATCTCTCGTTCTGCCTCTCCAGCACAACGATGATGCGAAAGGTAAGATATCGACTCAATGCGCCCAAGACACGTTCAACAGTAAGGACAGGACGCATCATCCACGTCGGGATGAAAGACGGACACTCAAAGCCGCTGCTATGCGAATAGGCGAAAAATGCCAGTCGATGGTGCCGGAGCTTTCTCAAGTTTGGATACACATCATGAAGGCGCCGGCTCAATCGTTCGAACAGAATCGTCGAGATGGCCTGGTTCGCGTCAAATGGTTTTCAGGCTGCACAGGGCTCAGCGCGAGAGGATCTTGGTCGAAATCTACTTGTTTAGCCCGCATTATTCATGACGGTTCGTCGTAAAATCGCGGAGCCGTGAAGACCCGAGGGGTACTCGTGTAGTACGGTGAGTCCGAGGGGCGAGCCCGCTGGCCGAGGGCTCGTCGTAGCAGCGGGTCAGCGATGGCAGTGGCCACACTCGCACACGAATAGTCGCACAACTCCTACAGCTTTTGCCTTGATTTCCATTGCCATCAACCGTTGAATCAATCGGATACAAACACCGACCAATGGCGTTTTCTTTCCGCAACACACGCCGGCGTTAATTCTCGCACGCATTGCCATGGCAAACCCTGCTATCACTTGGGAATTTTAACCACCTTTCTAAAATCTATTCTGCTCCACATACCAGCGGTAGGTGCTACCGATGCCCTCTTGGAGCGATACGCGCGGCGCCCACCCCAAGGCAGTCATCCGGCGACAGTCAAGGAGCTTTCTGGGCGTGCCGTCCGGCTTGGTTCGATCCCAACGAATCTCCCCTTTGTAGCCCACCACCTCCGCTACCAGGGTCGCCAATTCGGCGATCGATATGTCTTTCCCCGTTCCTACGTTAATAATGTCCTCGCCCGAATGCCGTTCCATCAAGACCAGACAGGCTTCGGCGCAATCGTCCACGTGCAAGAACTCGCGACGCGGGATTCCTGTTCCCCAGAGGGTCGGCGCTTCACTTAAGTCTTTCGCTTCATGAAATCGTCGAATCAAAGCCGGCAATACATGGGCCGTGGCGAGATCAAAGTTGTCGTTGTAGCCGTATAGATTCGTGGGCATGGCTGCAATAAAGTCACACCCGTATTGCCGTCGATAGGCCTGGCACATTTTGATGCCGGCAATCTTTGCAATGGCATACCACTCGTTAGTCGGCTCTAGAGATCCTGTCAGCAAATACTCCTCGCGTATTGGCTGGGGGCAGTCACGGGGATAGATGCAGGAAGACCCCAGCAATAACAATTTCTTGACCCGATGGAGAGAGGCCTGATGAATCAGATTGGTTTGAATCGCAAGATTGTCATAGAGAAATTCTGCGGGGAATGAGCTGTTCGCGAGAATCCCGCCGACTTTTGCCGCCGCGATAATGACGTACTCGGGATTCGCTTCAGCAAAAAAAATCCCGACCTGCCGACTGTCTCTCAAGTCAAGATCTTTACTGGTCCTATACAGCAGATTTCTGTACCCCTTGGCCTGAAGAAGCCGTACGAGAGCCGACCCTACCATGCCTCGATGACCGGCTATATAAATGCGCGCATCTGTCTCCACGGCTTACACCTGTTTCGGTTGGATATAGTTTTTGGTTCCGTCGAGCCGCTCGCGCTCAGCCTCGAGATCCGCATCCACCATCATCGTGGCCAGCTCTTGAAACCGCACTTTCGGTTCCCACTGTAACTGCTTCTTCGCTTTGCTGGCGTCGCCGATGAGCAGATCAACTTCTGTCGGGCGATAATATTTCGGATCGATCTTCGCATATCGCTTCCAGTCAAGATTGAGATGCTCAAATGCCACTTCCAGGAATTCTCGGACCGTATGAGTTTCTCCTGTCGCAATCACATAATCATCAGGCTGGTCTTGTTGCATCATCAACCACATCGCCTGGACATAATCGCCCGCATACCCCCAATCCCGCTTCGCGTCCAAGTTGCCCAAATACAAGTCCTGCTGTATTCCGAGCTTGATGCGAGCCGCAGCCTTGGTGATCTTCCTCGTCACGAACGTTTCTCCACGTCGGGGAGACTCATGGTTGAACAGAATGCCGCTGCAAGCAAAGAAGTTGTACGCCTCCCGGTAATTGACCGTAATCCAATGCGCATACAGCTTGGCCGCGCCATAGGGGCTTCTCGGGTAGAACGGTGTGGTCTCCCGTTGTGGAATCTCCTGAACCTTGCCGAACATTTCACTTGAGGAAGCCTGATAGAACTTTGGCTTGAGCCCGGATTCTCGAACGGCTTCAAGTAAACGAATCGTGCCGAGGCCTGTCACATCCGCCGTATACTCGGGGACATCGAAACTGACGCGCACGTGACTCTGCGCACCCAGATTGTAGATTTCATCCGGCTGAATAGTCCGAAGAATCCTATTGAGCGAACTGGCATCATTCAAATCCCCATAGACCAACCGCAAGCGAACATCCGGTGCATGAGGGTCTTGGTAGAGTTGGTCGATTCTCGCTGTATTAAACGAACTGGAACGCCGAATAATGCCGTAGACTTCGTAGCCCTTACCGAGGAGAAGTTCGGTGAGATACGATCCATCCTGGCCCGTAATGCCTGTAATCAGCGCTTTCATTGGCAGTCTTTCTCCTCTACTTTTAGCCGATCTCGATCAAATGGCCAAGACATCCCGTGTGTCAATTTCTACGGCAGCAGCCTGCTGAATCAAGCGAACACCCAGCACCAAGCGGTGGTGTTTTTCTTTCCTCAAGAGAATCCCGTGAACTCCTTGAAGCGGGCCTCGAATCACTTCCACTCGCATGCCTTCGTGGAGATACGGATGCGGGTCGAAGGGCAACACACTGGTCATCAGGGTTTTGATCGCTGCAATCTCCTCGTCAGGGATCGGCTCAGGGCAATTGCTGGGACCAACAAGATCGACCACACCGATCGTTTTGAGCACCGGCAGCTTTTGCTCCGATGCAAAGCGGACAAAGCAATATCCTGAAAAGAGTGGAACTTCGATTTCTTTCTTTCGATCCTTCCATTGACTCATGCGCTTGACCGTCGGCAATAGCGGCTCGATGCCCTGATTGGCAAGCTGATCACGCACAACCTTTTCGTGACGCGACCGCGTCCGAAGAGCGTACCAACGAAGATCGTTTGTTTGGTTCATTTCGTTGATTTGGTTTGTTTGGTGCGCAGGTATTTGATGAGGCCAGAGATGATTCGCCCCACTTTGTCGGCCTGCGTGTAAATCGACTCAAATGAATCCTTAGACAAATATCCTTGGTCCACCGCGATATACAGATGACTTCGCACTTCGGCAGATGACGACATGGCAATGAACAGAAACTGCACGAACTCTTTGCTTGAGCGACGCACAAACCCTTCAGCAATATTGGCCATCACCGAACCCGCAGCGCTCTGAATTTGACTACAGAGGCGCGCATCTCTTTTCCATGCAGAGTTCTGCTCGATGGCTTCGTAAACTTGCCGCGTCAGCTGTCGAGCTTCTTTCCAGCAGTCCAAATCTTCAAAACGAGTTAACTTCATGGGGAAATTGGTTTGTTTAGTTGGTCTGATTAACTTGGTTCTTTTTGTTGATCAATTGCACCTGTTTTCCAACCAAACAAACCAGCCCTGCGGACACAGCTCCGCCCTTTCACTTACAGATCCACATCGCACACACCATGCAAATTCTGGTCATGCACGGAAACGCCAGGCCCTATTCGGGCAGACCGAGTCTCAGAACTTTTTCTCGTGGCACTCCCGACTGGACCAACTGTTCTTCACAGGCTGCCGCATGATCGAGATCCGTGATCAATACCCGATCAAATTGCCATCGGCTAATTCGGTCGGGTGAAGAAACCGGACAAGAAAGAAATGACTCACGCGAACTTCCATCAATGAATCCCACACAGTCGATATTCATCTCTCGAAGCGACAGGTAGGCCAGTTCAGCCAACTCAGTCGTCCCGTAGATCACAACTCGCTGGCCATGAGAACCGTCGACCGTCGACATCATCTCTTTGAGCCGAGTACGCATGTCACGGTAATAGGACAGGGAGTACTGCATGTAGAGATAGGTCAAACGTGACTTTTCCGTGAAGCCCTGCGGCGTCAGGAGATACCTGATTCGGTTACGCGGGATAGTGGTGATCTTGATGTAGCCCTTGCGGGCCAGACGCTTGAGATAGAGATTAGTCAAGCCGAGCGCAACACCAAGTTTGATGGCAAGGGTGCGCTGAGTGGCCCCGCCATCTCGATCAAGCTCGCTCAGGAGCAAAAGGTCTCGTTGGCCTTGTAAATCCATGAATTATACGGATAAATGGTGAAGATGTTCAGAATATGAACAAGCTGACCTCCCCTGTCAAGCAGAAAATACAACCCCGGCTTTCATCCTGGACCATGGGACTTAATGCTGAGTGCATTTCTTGGAGAAACGGGTTACTTAGAGAATAGTTACAGGCGACAGTTCTGGGATGAAGGTGAGGGACTTCAGTCCAGCCTACACATCCTGCTTTCAGCTACCGAGGAAAGCCTGGAGCGAGACCCGAACGAGTCTGGAATAGGTGCGGAACTTCCATGGATTCTGCTGCAGGGACTGAATGAGCTTCACCCACCCCTTGCGCGGCTGGCCGTCCTTTGTTACATGCATCCCCCAATCCGAGTAACACTCGGCGAGCATGCGATCGATGAGGGCGGCCTTAACTCGATCTCCCGCATAAAGCGCCTTCATTCGAATCAGGAAGCGCTCCCGGCTACGAATAATTCCCATCCCACCTGCCCGAGTGAATCCTCCGGCATGAAGCCTGTAGGCCATTCCAGATTCAGGCAATAAAACAAAGTGCCCCTGCTGTTTAAGTCTGGCGATGAGATCGAAATCCTCGAATCCTCGCAGCTCAGAATCGAACCCACCCACCTGTTGGAAGACGTCGCGCCGGACCAACATCGCAGAAGGAAAGACTAGTGCTTCTCCAATCAAACGGCCAAGCGGTGACGCCAGAGCCGATGCCTGCTCAGCCAGCGCTGCCCCCGCCACCAGCACTCGTCCATCTTTATCCATCCTATCGTAGTTACAGTGCACCAACACCACGTCGGGCTCCGCATTCAATACGGCAACCTGTTGCTCAAGCTTGGACGGATACCACCGATCATCTTGGTCCAGAAATGCCACGAACGCCCCGGACGCCTGCCGGACACCCTCATTGCGCGCAGCACTTTGCCCTGCATTCGCCTGTTGAATCACCCTCACCTGCACACCATATTGTTTCAGCAACGCGCACGAACTGTCCGTAGACCCGTCATCCACACAAACGATTTCATAATCTTGAAAGGTTTGCGCAAATACACTCTCCAGCGATTCCTGGAGAAATCGCTCGCCGTTGTAGATCGGGATCACGACACTCACCAATGGCATCGAATACCCTTCGCGCAAAGAACCCTCAGATGGGCTTGACCGCTTCAAGCTCTATGTCCATTTCTATACAGGCATTCCATAGGTATCGGCGGAAGCGTTTCTGGAAATACCCTGGCATGAACTTAAACGGTTTTCGCATCTTGAAGTATGTAAAGCGAATTTTAAAGTTTGTCTTGAGCCCATAGTAGTTCGGGTAATCGAAGTACTCAAATGTGGCCTCAGTGATATAGCGCACATGTGTCGGATCAACAAAAGCCTCGCGAGAGGCATAGTAGGGGGTTCGCACATAGACCTTCGCACCTGGCTCACAGATGCGATACAGCTCTTCCATAAACGTGACAAGATCATCCATGTGCTCAACGATATTGTGCAGAAACACAGTGGTCACGCTACCATCTCGAAAGGGAAGACCCTGTTCAAAGTCGCAGACGACGGCCACCCCGGGTAAGCTTCGCCGATCGATTCCCAGCGCGCCGGGATGCTTGTGCGCCCCACAACCGATATCAAGACTAAGCCCCAAGGGTCACCTCTGTACAAGCTACAAACAAACTGGCACCTGGAAAGACATCACGTCAGCGACCTAAAGACCTGGATGAGGCCGCATAGCCAGGCTTCCCGACGGGGAGAAGCCGCTGGGCTGCAGCAAACACCTCATCGACCGCAATTAACCTCATGCAATTCTCCTCGCCTCTTGTACAGGTCGGGTGAAAGCAACTACGGCAATCAATCTCCTTATAGAGCACCTCCACAGGACCACCACGAGGACCCCACTCGCGAGGGTTCGACGGGCCAAACAACGCCACCACGGGAGTGCCCACTGCCGCAGCAATATGCATCGCACCGCTATCGCTGCCCACAAAGAGTGCTGATTTTTTGGCAATCGCCGCGAACTGTTTAATGGTTGTACGGCCTGCCATGATGACGAGGCTACTCTTCGCCATCTGTCGAATCTGCTGCGCGAGATCGATGTCTTGATCGCTGCCTCCAATCAACACCTGGCAACCATACCGGGATGTGAGACGATCGGCCAGCTCCGCGAATCGTTCCGGAGGCCAGGCCTTGAACCAGTACCGGGCACCGGGCTGCAATATCACCATCGACTGCGATCGCTGAACGCCGAGTTGATCCAGCAGTTGATCCGCACTGCTCATCTCTTCCGGCGTCAGCCAAAGTTGAGGATTCTTTGAGTCGGATTGGATGCCCAGGGGTTTAAGGACTTCCAGATCCCGGTCAATTCGGTGCCGCAGACCTGGCACAGACTGGACGACCTGCGTGTAGTAGTGCCCGCGCCACCGTTGCTCGTCGTTGAACCCAATGCGAACCGGCGCTCCGCTGATCCAACTCAGAAACGCAGACCGGTCTCCATCAGTCAAATCGATCACCATGTCGAATCGCCGACGACGCAGCCCGGCGACGAGCTGAGATTGTGCTGCCAGAGATCCTTTGTCTAGGACCAATATCTCGTCCATGTCCGGATTCCCGGACAACACGTCTTCAGTCCCGCGATTGACCATCATCGTGACCCGAACATCCGGTCGTGCAGCCTTGATGACACGGACGGTCGGCGTCGCCAATAAGACGTCACCGATGTAGCGGAGTTTGATGATCAGAATGTTTCTCATGCTCGTTAACCGTGAATCGTAAAACGTGAATCGCAAGAACCATCTAGTGTAGTGCGTCAGAAATGGCTTTAACACCGTTCGTGCTGAGCCTGTCGAAGCATGAACGGAAGGTATCGAACCATGCGCCCTTCGACAAGCTCAGGGTGAACGGGATATGTCAAGAAGCGTTGGACGCACTACACTAGCTAGCGTTCCTCCCGTTGAACGCTTAACGACTCACGTTTATCGGCTATCGTGGCACAGCTCTCCGTACAGCGCGACGGTCTTCGTCGCGGCCTGCTCCCAGGAGAACTGCTTCGCACGATCGAATCCTTTGACTCTTAAGACGGCTCGAAGCGGCTCATCTTCAAGCGCACGAATCATGGCCTCTCCGAGCGCTCGCGCGTCCTGAGGATCTGCCAACACCGCCGCATCGCCAGCCACTTCTGCCAACGCGGTCGAATTGGACGTGAGCACCGGCGCCCCACAAGCCATCGCTTCCAACACAGGCATCCCAAACCCTTCGTACAGCGAGGGAAAGACGAACAGGTCGGTGGAGGAATACAATAACTGCAAATCGTTCGTGGACAACCGTCCTGGGCAGAGCACCTTTTCCGTTAAGCTGCGCCTTCGAGCCGTCTCTTCATAGTTCCCGAACGGATGGACAGGCGAGCCGACAAGAACCAACATTCTCGGCCCCAGTTTCTTCCGCACCATCTCCGCCGCTTCAAGAAATATCTGGTGATTTTTGCGCGGGTCTGCCCCTCCAATAAATAAGACATACTGCTCGGCCTTCAGACCGATCCGTTTCCGCAACTCTGCCATCGCCTGATCGTCTCGACGTGGCACGAAATCCTTCGATACTCCGTTGGGAATGACCACGATGTGCTCGCGCTTCAAGCCATACAGTGCCATCAATTCTCTGGCCGAAAACTCGGACACTGTGATGGCCTTTCTGGCTCGTAACGCAGTCTGTCTCGTCTTGAACGCCGAGGGCCATTGGCCCAGCATCTTCTTTGAGTATTCAGGATGGCGATCCAACCAGAGATCGTGAATCGTCACGACTCCGCCATAACGCCCAACGGTTTGCATTTTGAAATTGGTTCCATGGTAGAGATCCAACTGATCGGATGAGCCCCGCTTCCCCATCCCCCACCGGCTCGAGTTCACCCACTGGAGCCGCTCAACGCCAGGCCAGGCTTCCACAGAATCAGGCCGGTCAGCGCCCGGTCTCGCATAGGCCACGAAGTCGATTCCCCCTTGCTGCGCCAGCATCGTACGGAGCAGATGGTAGCTGTGCCATCCCACGCCGCCCATATCGCCCACCATCGGATTGGCATCGAACCCGATTCTCATCCTCGCCCCTTTTGTGCGACCAGCACCTCGCCATACAACTTCTCCATGTGCATGACCGACGCATCGAGACTAAAGCGCTCCTGTGCGCGCGCCTTCCCACAGAGACCCATCTGCTCTCGTCGAACGCTATCTTCCAGAAGCGACACCACGGTCGCGGCTAATGATTCGACATCGCTCGGAGGAACCAGCAGGCCGGTTTCTCCCTGCGCCACGACTTCGGGAAGGCCCCCAGTCGTCGTCGCAACCACGGCCTTTCCCATCGCCATCGCTTCGACTACCGCGATCCCAAATCCTTCCATGAGTGCCGGGTGCACATACAGATCGAGCGCAGCCAAGAACGGCTGAACCGGGTCCTGAAAGCCAACAATATGCACCCGATCAGCAATCTTCAGCTCCTGCGCGAGCCGCTTCAATCGATTAGCATAGTCATGATCGTCACTGCCCACAATCACGTAATGCACCGTGGGAACCGCATGGACAATAGCCGGGAGAGCCCGAAGCATGACTTCATAACCTTTTCGTGGAAACAGGTTGGCGACGGTGCCTAATAAAACGGCTCCGTTCGGGAGCCCGATCATCCGACGAATCGCCTGGTCGTTGTGAGTGAGTTCTCTCTTGGAAAGATCAATGCCACTGTAGACGGTCCGGACATTCTTTGCTGAAACCCCGCCGGCAATCAGAGACTGTTCAATCTGCGTGGAAATCGCAATGACGGCATCTACCCGATCAAGTTCATAGCGTCGCACCTTTGCCGGCTCTATTTCCTGTCTCACATGGGCCACGATCGGCACGGGATTGGACGCACGACTCGCGATCGCCCTCACGGTATGCGGTACCCACCAAATATCGTTCACATGAATCATGGCTGGATCGAGTCGATTCACGAGAGTCTCCAGACGCCCGACCGCCGATCGGCGCTGAAACACTGCGAGGGGTTTTCTCCAGGGAGGAAAGCTCAGCGCGTGAGTGGGAACGGCGATCGCATGGAGCTGCTCTCTGAACGGGCCTGTCCCCGGACAGACCACATGCGGTTCCCACTTGTGACGATCGAGTGTCTTCAGCAGTGCGATCAGATCGCGTTCCGCCCCGCCGATCGCTTCAATGCCATGCACGTACAGAATTCGCGTGGCCACTACCTGGCATCCGGATGAGAGGCAGCCTGTCTGGTTGTATCCCACAACTTGGCATACTTCACAAAGGTGTACATGCTGGCAAACACACAGATAATGAGCCCATGCACTCCATCGCGAAACCCTTGCCTTCGGAAATAGTACTTCCAAAAAGTAAACAGCGGACGTATTGTCAGATCGGTCCACCGTACCGTCTTCTTCGTTTTTCCCCGCTCTTTCGCTGCCAATGTCGTAAAGTTATTGAACTTCTTGAAGTGGTCTTCGATCGTCCGTTCCGTGTAATGATCGAGCGCATTGGTCAGATCTCCGCGCAGTCCTTCAAACACAAACCGGTTATGAGGCTCACTATCATCTAACCGGCCGACGCCACGCCGAAACAATCTCAGTTGATAATCCGGATACACCCCTCCCCATCGAATCCACTCCCCATAATAGTAATTCTTCCTCGGAAGCGAGTAGGCCACCGGACCTGCCGGAGTGGATGTCTCCAATACACGTTGAATTTCTGCGCGAAGATTGTCACTGACGCGCTCATCGGCATCCAAAATAAACACCCAGTCTGATGTCGCATGATCGATCGAGAAGTTTTTTTGCTCACCAAACCCATTCCACTTGCGCTGGAAGACATGTGGCGTAAACTCCCGGCAAATCTCAACGGTCTTGTCGGTGCTGTAGGAATCGACTGCGATGATTTCATCCATCCACGCGACCGAATCGAGCGCTTCACGAATGTTCCGCTCTTCATTGAACACGACAATCGCGCAAGAAATCGTTTGACGCATATCGGTTCCTTCAGGAAAATGTTATCAGGGAGCTTCCCGATCTCGCATGATTCATGATGGCACTCCACCAGCCAGCTGTGTCGCCGCCTGTTCGAACTGCCGGCGGTACTGATCGACCACGCGATCGGGGCTGATCCAGAGCCGGCGCCATGCGGTGGCACGATCCAGTTCCTGCACCAATTTCTTCACAGGCTTCACCACACGCCGAGCAAACCGCAGCCCAGCGGACGATGAGGCGAATTCCTCCGGCTTACACCACAACTCGGCTTGTTCGGCCTGGCTCCACTTCCGATCGATCGTCAATCGTTCATGGGTGCAGGCAAACGGCTCCCGCTTACTCTTCATCGTCGCCCGGATGAAATGATGCACGAACGACGCCCCCACGACCATGCATCGCTTCATATCCCCGACTACCTGTTCGCGCTTGCGCAGGGTGTAGTACAAGTCCCAGTCAGCGGACTGAATCCGTTCGTCCAAACCGCCGAGTGCGTCATAGGTCGAATGCCTGATCATGACGCACGACCCGACAATCCCTTCGAACATCGTTCCGGCGAATGCACGGTGCGCTTCCCCGCAATAGCGCTCCCAATCGCCATACATCGCCTGAATCATCGTTCGCAGCTGGTCGACGCCCTTTCCGCTTGAAAGCCGTCCTTGCCCGATCGCCGCCCAACGTCCCTGCATCCAATCGGTCAGCGGAGCAGTCGGCATCATTTCCAGCCCCAACGGCGACACAGCATCGAGGCGATCGCGCTCCATCGCCTCGATCAAGTACCCGTTCCAATTCGGCGCAACGTACAAATCGTTATTGATGTGGCACAGAAACTCTCCGCTCGCCAAATCGGAGCCGAGATTCATCGATTCAGGGTAACAGAGATTTCGATCGTTTCGAATCACCCGGCACCCGTTCGCTTCAAAAAAATCCGCTGACCCGTCTGTCGAATGATTGTCGATCACAATCACTTCATATGGGCCGGTCGTATAGCGCTGTATCCCCGCTAGAAAGAGTTGGTTGTGCCCCAGCTGATTATGAACCGCGACAATGACACTCAGCATGATGTGACGTTCGGACGACCTCTCATGTTACCCGCGAAACCCGCGGCGCAGGACCTCCCGATAGAACCGGAGATTCAGCCACCGACTCCGGCGGGCTGCCCAGCGCCTGGAGGATCGGAGACGATCCGTCATCACCGCCGGATGCGAACCACTGAACTCTTTCAACATGGCATAGTCCTCAAACTGAAAGCTGTCATGAGCAAGTTGCTTGGCCTCCACAGCAGGAATATGGCCTCCTCCATGATAGACAGTCACTTGCTCCCGTTTTTTCTCCAGCATCGTCTTCGGATCCTTCACCCACCCATAGTGAAAGACTCGCCCGTTCGATGGAGCAATCCATTCCTTCGGTCCACTCTGGAGATACTGCTGCGTCGCCTTGAGATGAAACCCCACGGCATCGCCGCAGGACTCCACTTCGCCGTTGTTTCGAATGATCCGCACAGCTTTGTGGTAGAACCAGGAATTCGTCGACCAATAGTCCGCGATAAAATGCAGATACCGGAACAGAAGCCCTTTCACCTCGGGAGTCTCGATATGGCGGCGCATCGCTTCCTGAATAGCAGGCAAGTCGTCTTCGTGCACCACCTCGTCGGCTTGAATGTAGAACGCCCAATCGCCGATACAGTGTGCCAACGCAATGTTGGTCTGCTGGGCGTAGATCAGCCCACCTTTTCGCAGCGTCTCATCCCAGACCGACTCCACGATCCTGACCTTCGGATCGCCGATCGAGCGAATCAGCTCAAGGGTGCCGTCGTCGCACCGCCCGACATTCACGATGAACTCATCGACCACCGGCAAAACGGATCGGATCGACTCCACGACCGGATAGTCGTACTTCACCACGTTCCGCACGAATGTAAATCCACTGACTTTCATAGGTGAACAGTTTGTCTGGTTGTTTCGTTTATTTGGTTTGTCTGGTTACTCCGGTTACTAACGAGATAAACCAAACAAACAAGATGAACCAGATAAACAGGGTTCATGGTTTCGTGAGCTCCCAAAACTTCGCGTACTTCATGACGGTGTAATAGGCATAGAGTCCGGAAAGAATCAAGCCAGGCATGCCGTCGAGGAAGCCAGCCCGCTGCACATACATCTTGAAAAACGCGCCGAGCGGATGGGTGATCAGTTGAGGGGAAGAGAACCGCCGGCCCTGCTCCACCATGCGGCGGGCCATCAGGCTGGAATAGCGATCCTGCTTTGCAACGTAGTGGTCGATGTCCCGAAAGGGATACTGCAGCGCGGGGCTCTTGAGAAAGCCGACCGGCCCATCGCAATCGAAACTTTCATGGACCAGTTCTTCGCGATAACGAAACCGTGTTTTTCGAAACAACTGCGGTTGCCGATAGTCGGGATACCAGCCGCAATGTTTGATCCACCGGCCTAAAAAATAGTTCTTTCTTGGGACAAAATAGGCATCAGCCTCCGGCCCGCGGTCGAGCAGCAGGAAAACTTCTTCCCGCAACTCTGGCGTCATCCTCTCATCGCTATCCAGACTGAAGACCCACTCATGGGTCGTGAGTGCGACGGCCTGATTGCGCAGATCGCCGAATCCTTTGAAATCTACTTGATAAACCTTTTCAGTAAACTCACGACTGATTGCAGCTGTCCGGTCCCTACTGTGGGAATCGACGACAATCAACTCATCGCCCCAGCCCGCCACAGACTCAAGGCAAGCCCGCATGTTGGGCTCATCGTTATAAGCGATGACGTAAACCGACAATTTAGACATGTACGACCCTGAGCGGAGCGGGCTGTTGGGTGACCTCCATGACTTGTTGCGCCACCGTTTCCACCGTCAGCCGGTCGAGACAGTCCCAGTAGGGACAGGCCTCGTAAATACATTTTTCGCAAGTCGGCACATCAGGACGCAGAACGACTCCCCGGCCAAGCGGTTGCCAACGCGTCGGAAGATTGTTACGCCGTGGATCGAACAGACTGACATTCGGAACACCGCAGGCCGCGGCGATATGGGCCGGGCCTGTGGCTCCTGACACCACTGCGTGACTCGCCGCAATCACGGCCATCAGCTCGCGCACCGATAACTGCCCCATAAGATTCAGGACTGAGGCAGGAAATGGCGCGTCACTGCTCATGTGCTGATTGAACATGTCTGCTTCCGTCTGGCTTCCGGTCAGCACCACCCCCGTTCCCTTCCGATGTAACCCATGCGCGAGCGAATGATACTGTTCAATACGCCAGCGCCGGGCTGCAAACCCACCAGGATGGAGCACCACCCTGGGTGCCGGCATTTCACGCAACCGCTCTTGCCCCCATGTTCGTTCTTCATCAGTCAGCACGAGACTCGGAGGAGACACGATGCCAGGCTTCAATCCAAGCCCTGCAAGCATGCCGACGTTATACGCGGTTTCATGCTTGGAAAAATCTTTCCGATGTTCATAGATCCGGCGATTCGCCAACACGCTATACCAGCGGTAGCCTGTCGCCACTCGAATCGGAACCCGCGCCAGGAACGCCGCCCACATTAAATGCTTGAACGGTTTGAGAAACACCACGGCATCGACGGCCCGGCGAAACAATGCCATCAGCTCACTCAGGGATTCCCGTCCCGTGACCGTCCAGACCTCATCGAGATCCGGATGGTGAGCCAAGAGCGGAGCTGCATACTCGCTGGAAAGAAAGGTGATCCGTGCCTCCGGCAGGAGCCGGCGCAGGGCAGAAGCGACCGGCAGACACAAAATTTCATCGCCGATTCCGTCAGGACGGACTAAAAGGACATTCATCGGGGAGCCATCCGAATGGGCCGCTGCGACCGAGCTGCCGCGAGTACTTGTTGTGGCGACACCAGTTTCAAACACTCCAACGACAGAGTATTGTGGCACGTCCGACTGAAACAGGGGCTGCAGGGTACCTTCCCCGTCAAGACATTGTGGCCCACCCCATAAGGACCCGTCCGCGCTGCACTCGTCGGCCCGAACAGGGCTACCACCGGTATACCCACCGCCGCCGCAACATGCATCGGGCCTGAATCGTTCGTAATCAGCATGGATGCCCTGCTCAGAAGCGCCGGCAGTAACCCAACTGTCGTGGCTCCGGCCAGATCGATGGCAGGAGTCTTCATCATCCCTCTCACAGTAGCAACATCCTCTCGTTCGGCAGGGCCACCGATCATCACTACCATGCCACATCCTTCTTGCCGCAGCCGATCTGCGACTTCGGCAAACGATGCAGCAGGCCAACGCTTGGTCGGCCACCGGGCTGAGACATTCATCGCTACCCAACTCGTTTCGGGCGTCACACCGGATCTGATCAAGAGGCGATCGACCTCCTCATAATCGGTTTGCGGAATGCGGAAACGGAACTCCGGCGCACCGGACTCCACTGCCCCCACAGCCTTGGCCACTAGCAGGTAGCGATCGACCGCGTGCATCTCCAATTGTGGAACCTGCACGCGCCTCGAATAGAACCAGGGACTCCCCTCTCGCCCATTGGCAAATCCCAC
>JACQEY010000092.1 GCA_016200355.1 Nitrospirota bacterium | reverse complement strand
TTCGAACATGCCATCGATATCGGCGGCGACCTGACAGACCACTTCGTCAAGGGGACGTTCGACGAACTCCATATCGTCTACAACGAATTCAAATCGGCAATTCAACAGCGCGTGATCGTGGAGAAGTTGTTCCCCATCGATGCCGTAGCTGAATTTGGGGCGGCACAGGCGGAAGGGACGACCGGCGGCAGCTATCTCTATGAACCGGGCGAAGCCGAACTCTTAAACGTATTCATTCCGAAGCATTTCCAGACGCAGACATTTCGTATCTTGCTGGAATCAGCCGCAGCGGAACATGGCGCCCGGATGGCGGCGATGGACGGCGCAACCAGGAACGCAGGACAACTGATCAAGAAAGTGACCTTGCATTACAACAAAACCCGCCAGACCGCCATTACCAAAGAATTGATGGACATCGTCGGTGGTGCAGAGGCACTAAAGTAGATTGGAAGCGTTGAGTGCTGAGTGCTGAGTAAAAACTCTCCAGAACCTACAACTCAGAACTCATGACTCAGGTTTCAGAACTTGCGAGAGAAGGAGCGTTATGAGCATAGGAAGAGTGATTCAGGTCATCGGACCGGTGGTGGACGTGGAGTTTCCTCCCGGACAACTGCCAAACATTTACAACGCGCTCAAAGTGATTCAGGAAGAGAATAAGGCCGCCGGCACGCCGGCTGTCCGAATCACCCTCGAAGTCGCGCAACACCTCGGTGAAAACCGCGTCCGCGGGATCGCGATGTCCACAACCGACGGTCTCACGCGTGGAATGGATGTCCAGGATACTGGAGCGCCGATCTCTGTGCCGGTCGGCCGCGAAACATTGGGGCGACTGATCAACGTGCTGGGCGAGCCAGTAGACGAGAAGGGCCCGATCAAGACCACCAAGACCTATCCAATTCACAGGCCTGCACCGAGACTCGAAGATCAAGACACCAAGACGGAAGTGCTCGAAACCGGCATCAAGGTCGTCGATCTTCTCGAGCCTTACAGCAAGGGAGGCAAGGTCGGCCTCTTCGGCGGCGCCGGAGTCGGTAAGACCGTCATCATCATGGAACTCATCAACAACATCGCCTTGCATCACGGTGGATTCTCAGTATTCGCCGGCGTCGGCGAGCGGACCCGTGAAGGCAACGACCTCTGGCACGAAATGCAGGAGTCGAAGGTCATCGACCCAGATGATTTCACTAAGTCGAAAGCCGCACTGGTCTATGGCCAGATGAACGAACCACCCGGAGCTCGTCTGCGCGTCGCGTTGACCGGTCTGGCCGTCGCCGAATATTTCCGCGACGAAGAGAACCAGGACGTGCTGCTCTTCGTGGACAATATCTTCCGGTTTACCCAGGCTGGTTCAGAAGTGTCCGCATTGCTCGGCCGTATGCCATCAGCCGTCGGCTATCAGCCCACCCTCTCGACCGAGATGGGGCAACTCCAAGAGCGCATTACCTCGACCAAGCGTGGATCGATTACGTCGGTGCAAGCCATCTACGTGCCGGCAGACGACTTGACCGACCCGGCGCCAGCCACGGCCTTTGCCCACTTGGACGCGACCACCGTGTTGTCGCGGCAACTAGCCGAGTTGGGTATCTATCCAGCCGTCGACCCGCTCGACTCCACCTCGCGTATTCTCGACCCACAAGTCATCGGCGAAGATCACTATAAGGTTGCGCGAGGTGTCCAGTCCGTCTTGCAGCGGTATAAAGATCTCCAGGATATTATCGCCATTCTCGGCATGGACGAATTGTCCGAAGACGACAAGATGGCCGTGGCCCGCGCACGAAAGATTCAGCGTTTCCTGTCACAGCCGTTCCACGTCGCCGAAGCCTTCACCGGCTCGCCCGGGAAGTACGTGAAGCTCAAAGACACGGTGCGAAGCTTCAAGGAAATTCTCGACGGCAAATACGACCACCTCCCGGAACAAGCGTTTTACATGGTCGGCCCAATCGAGGAAGTGATCGCGAAAGCAGAGAAAATGGGAGTGACGGTATAAGCAGCGGGCGAATCGAGCGTCCTCCTTGCTCGCGCAACGCGTGGTCTCGGAAGACTCTCGTTGGACACGCGCAATAGAGGACGCACAATCCCTCCACTTTCTGAGTGGCGGTAAGGAAATAGGGAACATGGCAGGAAAGTTATTGTTAGAAGTGGTGACACCGGAGAAGTTGCTCTTGAGCCAGCAGGTGGCTGAGGTCATCGCCCCAGGCTCAGAGGGTGAGTTCGGTGTGTTGCCAGGACACTGTCATTTCCTTTCTATGTTGCGCATCGGTGAACTTCGCTATCGCATCGGGGACCTGACCAACCATATGGCGATTCTCTGGGGGTACGCAGAAATCACGCCGACAAAAGTCACAGTCATGGCCGAGATCGCCGAGAAGGCCGAAGACATTGACGTGGGCCGCGCCCAAGCGGCTGTCGAAAAGGCCGAGGAACGACTCAAGGCCGGTGGCCTGCCCTCAGAAGTCAAAGAAGCTGAAATCAGTCTCGAAAAAGCCCGCCTCCGCAAAAAGATCGCCGACCGCGCCCGCAAGACCGGCCACGCCTAATTCTCGCACCATCCATTCATCCAAAGATTGTAACCGTCTCCGCTTGATCCAATTGAGACAACCCAGGACTGGCTAGGTTTCCACTCAACCATTCATCACGAAAAACGCCCCTTTCCCCATGGGAAATCACCTCGCCGGGGGACGTAAGACGTGAAAGGTGAAACGTGAGGAGTGAGAGTGCAGACGGTTGGTTTGGTCTATCTCGTTTATCTGGTCTATCTGGTGCGATGAATAGGAGGGATGGTACAGACAAGACAGACCTGACAGACGCCCGAGCGACGCAATGAGTTAGTCTGGTCAATTTGATCTGTCTTGTTGGTCGGACGGCACACCCACCAGGCGAACTAAAGAAACTAGACCGCCTGGTTAGAAGAAGACCACCGATTGCCAGAGTGAAGAAATCCAATTCTTGAGGAAGGTCACCCAGTCCTCTTCGACTGGTTCGGGCGGCTGAATGCGGGCAGGCGTCGGCTTGGGGGCAACCACCGGCGGATTGACGGATGCTGCCGTTGTCATCACAGTCGGTTTCGGAGCGGGCTCATTTGCAACCGGAGTTTGTGCTGGAGGAACAAGGGCTGTCTTTACTGATTCGTTGGCGGATTCGGCTGGTGAAGTAACTAGCGATGCATTGAGGCTCTCTGCCTCACCCTGTTTGGACTTATAGTTATCAACAGCTGATTGCAACCTGACTTGCTCTTTGGTTTCACGTTTGAATACGTATCTCAAGCTCTTCTGCTGGGCAATCAACTGCTGGGTCGTGCGAGTGAGTGTGCTCAACCGTTTTTGCGATGCCGTACGCTCAGCCTTCATCTCCTTTGTCGCTTGCCGGAGTGCCAACAAGGAGACCTCCATTTGTCTTGCAAGATCGATCTGGCGTTGTTGGAGGTCGCTGACTTGTTGGGTGAGCCCCTGAGTTTGAGTTCTGGTGTTGTGGAGTTCGGCCTTCGTCACTTCGAGATCGGCGGCGGCTGTATCGTAGGTGCTCCGCGTGACACAAGCTCCCGTAGAGAGGGTGGTGAGACACAACATCCCGATTGCTGCGGTGTGAATCTTTTTGCCTTGCCTCATGTTGTCATCCTCAGCGCGATCGCTCAGAGCGCTGCTCCTCTATGACTCCGACATCTCGTTGCTCGAAGAGTTCCCTTTACAAGTATTAGATACGGCACAAATGGAACGTGGCCAGTTTCGATAACAATCAGTAGCGTCTTTTATGCCATTACGCAAGCAATGCGACGATTCCTGCACGAAGAACAACGTGGGTAATTACACTGCAAGGGGCACGATGCAATTCGACATGCCGGGGTTGGGCGGGCGAAGAATTGGTGAGAACCCAGCCTAACCTTCCGATTGCAATTGAGCCTTGCGCTACAGTAGCGTGACCTGAATCTAGTGGTGAGGGCGAATCGTCTTATGGTGACCGAGTTTGTCGTAACGGCCGGAGAGCTGCCGAAACGGCTGGATATCTTTTTGGTCAATCGTGAACCCAAGTTATCGCGGTCAGCCCTGCAACGGTTGATTGGGCAGGGGCGTGTGCGAATCAACGGTCAGGTTGTTAAGCCTAGTCAAAAGATCAAACCTGGCGACACCATCGCCTTCGACATTCCGAAAGCAGAGCCGCTGGAACTCAAGGGCGAGTCGATTCCACTTGAAATTCTCTACGAGGACGACGCGTTGCTGCTCTTAAACAAGCCGGCAGGCTTGGTGGTCCATCCTGCGCCTGGTCATTGGGCCGGCACACTGGTCAACGCGCTCCTCCATCATTTCCAAACTTCCGGAGGCACGGTCTCGACGATTGGCGGGAAAGAGCGACCAGGGTTGGTCCATCGGCTGGACAAGGATACCTCCGGCGTGATGGTGATTGCCAAAACAGACGAAGCCCATCGTGCTCTTTCGGCTCAATTCAAACAGCACACGATCACAAGGGTGTACGAGGCTCTGATCTCGGGCGTGCCGAAAAAAGGACATGGGTTGATCGAGCTGGCGATTGGCCGTGACAAGAAGGAACGGAAAAAATTCTCCGCCCACACGGCGCGACCAAAGGAATCCGTGACGGAATACAAGGTTAACCATCGCTTTGGCAAACTGGCCGCCCATGTGCTGTTGTACCCACGCACAGGCCGGACGCACCAACTCCGTGTCCATCTGACATCCCTGGGCCATCCGATTCTGGGAGATCAGACCTACGGCGGGAAGAAAGTCTGCACGGTAGAGACTGTCGAGATCCCCCGCGTGATGTTGCATGCAAGAACCCTCGGCTTCCGTCACCCTTCGACCGGTGAAATTCTGGAGCATTCAACGCCTCTTCCGTCCGATATGGAGCAGGTGATTCAGGGCCTTGATAGTCTCACGCCTCCTCAAGGCGCCAGAAAATCTTGACAGGCCCGTCAGCATGGCGTAAGCAATGCCGCCTCGAAGGATAAATTCATGCAGACTGCCGATGTACTGGACGCAATAGGTGGATTGGTTGCTCAGTTGAAGGTCTATGCGGCAAAATTGCCGCCGATCGTTCACCTATCGGCAGTGCCAACCGGCGTGAAGCCCAAGTTTGAGGCAATCGAGGAGTATGAAGAAATCGTCTCCCGGTTTCGGAGCCAGAGTGCTGGGACTCCCTATAGAGGTCTGAACGAATTATTTGTGGAATCGCTGGAAGCCTTCGAAGTCGGACGATTGCTCGGCTCGATCCATCCGCTCCTCTCAGTACTCGATCATCTGGAACGGATGCAGCGGGATAAAGAAATCGAAGTCGGACGGATCGACCAGGGGCGCACAGGCGAGTATCGCTCCACGCTGAATAAAATTCTCCCCGGCAACAAGCCGGAGCTGGACGGCGCTGGACGGGGAATGTGACTAGAGTTCTGAGTTGGAAATGTTGAGTGCTGAGTTTGGCCTCAACACAAAACTTTCAACTCAGGACTCCACGAAGCGGTCAGTGGCCCATCTTTGGGCCGGCAGCCGTGTCTCCCTGCGAGACAAGCGTGAAGCGAACGGTTGACCCACAATGAGGGCATTTGGCTCGAATGGTCGACTCATCTAGGAATTCATATTGATTCTCTGTGAGCCACATGAGTTGAGCGCACTTAGGGCAGGTTCGTACTTGCGTTGTCATGATGTTCCTCGTACACTCCGCGTCATCTTGGTTGCTGTTACTGGGAGATAATCTAGTACAAGATGCCCCCAACCCTCAAGCCCGCCACCATCTTCGCTGAAAAGAAGGACCTCGACCCAGCCAAGCTCGTTCGCCTTTACCAGCAAGCACCTTGGGCCAAAGGACGAACGCTTGAAGATGCACGCGAGATGCTGCGCCACACCGATGTGGCCGTAACGGCGTGGGATGGGGACCAGCTGATCGGATTTGGCCGGGTATTAACGGACTATGTCTACCGGGCGACCATCTGGTATGTCATCGTTGATAAGGCCTACCAGGGCCAGGGCATCGGCGCCGATATCGTCCAGCGCATCCTGAACCACCCGCGCCTCAAGAAAGTTGAGCTCTTCTGGCTCTGCACGCGCATGCCGGCCTTTTACGAAAAGCTCGGTTTTAGTTCGAAGGAACAGACCGGGATGGTCTGGAGCCGCAGTAAGCAGAGTCGGCAGGAGTAGTGAGCTTTTTCCGAGCCTGACATCGTTTGCCTCTGTCCATCTATCGTATCTGACGTGGAACCCCCGCAAATCTGGGGTTCCACGTCACTCAAGCTGCCTCGAATATTCAGAAGCTAAAAGAAGAGTTTGGCGCCGAAGAGGAAGCCGAAAGAAGAGGCGTTCCAGTCGTTGTCCCGGAAGCCGTTCACCGTGGCGTGGCCGTCATTGCGCTTGTAAGCCATTTCTGTATTCAGCGCGAACTGTTTGGTGAGCATGTAATCGGCGCCCCAGCCGAGTCTCCACGCAAACGTGTTGCTGGGGCTAATTTGGTTGCCGGTGTTCTCCCCAAAGCTATTCACGTTTACACCGAAGCTCATATTAGCGTAGGGAATGATCGGACCAAATCGCACCGGCCGTACTTCAACTGTCGGCAGCACGGAAACCGTGTCTTGATGTCCCAAGTCCCGGAAGGGTCGTTCTTGATCCACGGCATGGCGTTCCCACTCCAGCATCATCCCGGCCAACAACCACTTATTGAGGCTGTACATGGCCTGAAAGTTCACGAGGGAGCCGACATCCGTCGATGTACGAAAACCAGGAACTTCCGAAATGGTTTGAGTCACTGGGGCAAACCCAGCCCGCATGCCGAGGACCCATTTCCCTGCCTCAATACCACCGAAACCCTGTGTGCCCTCTTCTGCCAAGACCAGCGGAGTAGGAGGCAGGATCGAGGCGACACTCACCATTATGAACCCCATCACACAAGCCCGTAACGCTACGAATCTCATGAAGTTCCTCCTCTGGTGCATTTGAGAGATAGTATCGGGATGACGGGGCTCCCCACCGCAAGTCCTATGCCTCACGACACTCAGGCTCATAGGGGGCTTCTTCTACTGTAACGATCTTACGATTCGGCAACTTCTGCATCGATCCAAGGCATTGCCAGTACCATCCGATACCTTGCGAGGCAGCAACTGGCTCATGAATGACACAGTGACTGTACGCATAGCCCTACAGTCAGATTGAAATGAGATATCTAATGTACGTGAACGTGCGCGGCACGTTTCATTCTTTTTGGAGAGAACAACACCGAGATGAAGAAGACGGTTGTGGCGAGAAGGACGATTGCCGGTCCCGAAGGCACATCCCAGATAGCAGAGATCACCACTCCAGCTACAGCCGTGGTGACGCCGATGATGGTGGAATATAGGGTGAGCGTCATAAGGCTGGAGGTGAGTTGATACGCAGTTGAGGCAGGAATCAGAATCATGGCGAACACGAGAATGGCGCCGACAGTTTTCAAAGAGACCACGACCGTGAGAGCGACAAGAGTCAACAGGAGAAAGAACATACGTCGCGCTGGGACGCCGGAGGCCTCGGCCATCTCTTGATCGAACGCAATAAAGTATAGTTCCTTCGAGAACAATAAAATGAGACCAAGCACCAGGACGCTCAACCCGCCGATGACGCGCAGCTCTTCACTCGTGACCGACAGGACGCTCCCGAATAAATACCCGTACACTTCCGCATTGTAACTTTTCATGAGGCCGATGAAGAGAATGGCCAGCGCCATCGTTGTGGTGTAGAGAATACCGATCGAGACGTCCAGTTTCATTCGGCCTCTTTCTTCGACCCAGCCCGTGATCCACACCGTGGCAAGACCAAAGAGAATCGCCAGCCCCAGCGGCGGCCAACCCATGAGGTAGCCCAGCGCCACGCCAGCAAACGCCGCATGCGACGTGCCCGCTCCGACAAATGCCAACCCTCTCAGCACGACGAACACGCCGATGACGGAACAGAGCCCCCCCACCATCGCCGCCGCAAGGAGAGATCGTTGCATGAAGTCGTAGGTGAATAGTTCAAGCATTGCACTGCATGGTCAGTGATGGTAGTCCTCAACGATCACGAGATCTTTCTCTGTAATCACCAGATCTTTCCCGTAGACCTCTCTGAGGATTTCTGGTTTGAGAACATCCATCGGAGGCCCTGCGGCGTAGAGGCGGGTCTTGAGAAGCACGAGCCGGTCCACCCGTGAACGGATCATATTGATGTCATGGGTGATCAAGAGCACGGTGAGTCCAAGTTCGTCGTGCAGGTGCTCGACCAACTCAATCACATTATGCTGAGCCGTAATATCTAGTCCTGTAGTTGGTTCGTCGAGCAGGAGAACTTTTGGCTGTTGGGCTAACGCCCTTGCGATGAACACGCGCTGCTGCTGGCCGCCGGAGAGATGGCCCAGGGCCGTGTCCTTGTGCCTCTCCATTCCGACATGGGTGAGCGATTCGATCGCGATCTCCCGATCTTTCGATCCTGGGCGCTTGAACAAACCCAATGCCCCATAACGGCCCATCATCACCGTCTCAAGCACCGTGACCGGAAAATTGCGGTCCACGACACCCTGTTGCGGGAGGTATCCGATCTTCGCTCGATGGTGACAGCGCAATTCATCGCAGGCACAATCGAAAATATGAAGATGGCCTTCGACGGGAGCCATGAGGCCCAGGACGGCTCGGCAGAGTGTGGTTTTCCCCGATCCGTTGGGGCCGATGACGCCGACAAACTCGCCAGCGTTGATGGAAAGGGAAATGTCCTTGAGCGCGATGACGCCGGGAAATCCGAACGACGCGTGGTCAAACCGAATGATAGGATCAAGGGAGTCTGGCACGAAACCCGGCGCTCCTTCCGGCGCTGAGGAGATGGCCCACAAAGCCGCTACGGGGACTCTAGGGCATTAACCAATTGGAGCACATTATAGCGGAGCATGTCGAGGTAGGTCTCGGTCCCTGGTAAGCCGCCCGGTAATGTGGTCAAGACGACGATTCGTGTCTTGGTTTCCTTGGCGAGTAACTCGGGAAGCTTTTGACTGAGCTGGATCTCCGATACGATGACTTTGATCCGGTCTTTCTTGATTTTGCCGATCAGGGATTGCAGCTGAAGGGCTGATGGCTCTGTGCCGGACTGCAGCTGGATAGTCGCGGCCACGTCGAAGCCAAAGCGCCTTGCCAAGTACGGCCAGGCAGGATGGTGAGCGATGAAGCGACGATCCGGCAACTGTTTGACCCGATCAGAGAGTTCTTTCCGCAGCCGGTCTAATTGCTGAAGATAGACGGCTTGACGGTTTCGGAAGTCTGTTGCATGGGCGGGATCGGCGGCAATCAGGGCTTCGGTGATATGGCGCAGCATGATAGCGACGTTTTCCGGATCCAGCCAGATATGAGGGTTGCCGCCTGACCCTGTCGTTTCTCCCTCTTGATGTGTCCCATCTCGATGACCTGCGTGGTCACGGATCAGGCCGATTCCTTGAGATGTCGTGATCACGCGAAGCGACCGGCTTCCGGAATTTTTCACCAGCGAGGAGACCCATACCTCAAGACCGATCCCAACCTCGAACAACAGTCGGGCATTTCGCACTGCAACCAAGTCGCTCGGTCGCGGCGAATACGTGTGCTCATTTTCATAGCCGCTCAACAGAGAGGTCACCCGTACATGGGGTCCGCCGACTTGTTGAGCCAGATCTTTGAGAACAGGAATTGTGACGACGATGTTGAGGGGCTCGTCAGGCAAGGCGGCAAGGGCTAGGGGTGCTGCAAGCAAGCCGTCGCTGACGAAGAAGACCCAGAGGAGGAGTGCGGATCGGAAACGTAACATGGGCGAGGACGGTAGCATCGGGTCCTATCGTTGTCAACGCAACCATCTGCAAGTATGGGTGGAGTTTGATGACGATATTTCCCTGCTTGACCCCATTGGGTAGTTCCATTAGCGTAGCGATTCAAACGCACTTGCAGGACAATCACTGGAGGAATCAAAGGATGCACATCGTGGGACTCATGTCAGGAACATCCGGCGATGGTGTCGATGCGGCACTTGTGGACATTACAGGGCGAGATCGCTCCCTGAAAGCGCGGACGCTTGCGGCGCACACGCTGGCTTATCCACGTTCCTTACAGCAGCGCATTCTCTCCGCGTCAGTTTCGGGAACGGTCGCGGAGGTATGTCACCTCAATGCACTACTTGGCGAATGGTTTGCGAACGCGGCGCTGCACGTCATTCGGCAGGCGAAACTTCAACAGAGCGATGTGGCATTGATTGGCTCTCACGGCCAAACCCTGCATCATCTTCCGCATGGTATCCATGCGCCGGGAGTCGGCGCCATTCGTTCCACCCTCCAGATCGCCGAGCCGGCTGTCATTGCCGAACGAACGGGAATTACCACTGTGGCCAATTTTCGTTCGCGCGACATCGCCGCAGGTGGTCAAGGGGCTCCTTTGACGCCAGCAGCACATGCGCTGCTCTTGAAGCATGCACGTCGTGCACGGCTAGTGGTGAATCTCGGGGGCATCAGCAACGTGACATATGTGCCGAAAGGTGGACATCTCAGCAAGGTGCAGGCGTTCGATACGGGGCCGGCTAATATGGTGCTGGATAGTCTTATCATGCGTCTGACCCACGGGCGTTTGTTGATGGATCGCGATGGAAAACTGGCCTTGAAAGGGCAAGTCGATTCACGACTGTTGGGCAAGCTCCTCGCGCATCCCTTTCTGTCCAAGCGACCGCCCAAATCGACCGGACGTGAAGCATTCGGCCCTGATCTCATCGAGGAGCTGATCGCCATCCAGCAACAACGCAATCTCTCGATCGAAGATCTCTTGGCGACCTGCAGTATGTGGACGGCCAAGGCGGTGGGAACCTCGCGGCGGTGGATCAACAGTGAGATCGATGAAGTGGTGGTGGGCGGCGGCGGTGTCCGTAACCGTGCGATTATGAACCATCTTGCAACGGTCTTCGCCCCTGTTCCGGTCACCACATTTGAGAGCCTGGGGTGGGATAGCAAGGTGTTTGAGGCGGTGGCCTTCGCCCTATTAGCCTATCAGACCGTGACTGGACAGTGGGGCAACATCCCATCTGTGACAGGCGCGAACCATCCTGTACTCCTTGGCACCATTGTCCCGAACGGGCCTCGCTGGCGTGAATCCCTTCCTGGGTAATAGTGGCACAATGGAGAACGTATTCATTGGCCTTGCCATCGCGTTCCTGGTTTTTCTGATTTGGCGGCTGAGTATCTCGCCAACTACTGGGCCAGTCGGGAAAGAATCTTTTGTTCTTCCTCCCAGCGTCACGCTGCGTCCCCAGCCTTTACTGACTGACACTGATCTCTTGCTCTACAATCTCATCCGTTTGGCCGTAGAAGACCACTATCTTGTCTTTGCGAGGGTTCCGCTCTGGTCTATTGTCAGCGTCGAGGCGGAGGGAAAGGCTCGGTCGCAGGTGTTGAGACACATCGCGCTGAAGCAACTCGATTTTGTGTTGGTCCACCCAGGAACGAAGGCTGCGGAGCAAGTGGTGTTGCTTGATGAGGGTTTACCCCCTCAGTCTCACGAGGTCATTCGGAGAGGGAAGATCCAGTCTGTCCTAAAGGCAGCCGGCATAAAATTGATCACTTTGAAGCCCCACACGTCCTATACAGTGCCTCAACTGGCTCAGCTGTTTGGCGTCGGCGATGAAGAATGACGGCCCTGCATATTGCCGACACATCCTCTGTCTGTCCTTGAAGTAGAACTAGTCAGATGGGCTGTTACCGGTCAGTTGAGAGGTCGGTTCCTCATCCCGCATCGGCGCCGCATCAAGAGCTTTCCGTGCCAACTCTGCTTCAGCGCTTTCAGGATAGTCATCGATCACTCGCTCGTACATCATACGAGCTTTCTCGTGATCCTTCAGCCTGGTGTAGATTTGCCCTATCTTCAAGGTAGAGGCGGCGAGCTTCGGACTGAGCGGGTAATAGGACACGACGTGGTAGAAGGATTTCAGAGCTTCTTTGTAGCGCCCTAATCGGTACTGACATTCTCCCACCCAATATTGCGCGTTGGCTGCCAGCGAGGAATGCCCGTGGAGTTCGAGAAAGAATCGAAAGCCTGCCAGCGCAGCCTCGTAATCCCTGTGCTTGTACTCCTCCATCACTCGATCATAGAGGTGTCGAGACGCATCCTGCATGTTGGAGGGGGCGGCGACGGCGAGATGGAGAGAAAACGATACCGCAATCATTCCCTGGAGCACGATCATTAGCGTCTTCATCGTAATGCCTCCATACTGCTCGGCAAGGTTTCGGTACCCTGCCTCTCGTGACAACGCAATCGCCGTGCCACTACGCAGCTACCCGGCGTGGCTAAAAACAACGATAATCCACGAGCTTGGCGGCATTCGATGCTGGGAATTGCCGAGTGACTGCCAGCGCCTGCGCAACAGATTTGTACGATCTGTCCGTGAGTCTCCCCGCACGACAAAATAGAGCCTGCCATCGGCAAAGTGGCTTCAGCAAACGATTTTCTGGGAGCTTGACTTGCTTGCTTGTGGTCGAAATAATGCCGCTCGGTCGCTTGGGTCAGAGTTTCTGAAGTAGCGCGACGACGGCGAGAGGAAAAAGACGCGGTGAAGGGAAGTGGAAATGATGACTGATCCTCCGGCGAATCCACTCGGCGGAAAGACCTTAGTCGTCGACGCGAATGACTGCGACTCGTACCCGCGACCCAGTGCAGCTCTTCTCGATGCAGGAGAACATGACCAGGTCTTTGTTTATCCCGGGATCTATGAGGATAAAGTTTTTATCACAGGGCGACCAATTCATTTAGTGGGGGCCGGTCGAAACGAGGTGCAGATTTTTTCCCGTCGTGGGGGACCCCTTTATCTCCAGCAGGTTCCAAGCGGTCGCATCTCCGGCATCACGTTTCGCTATGTCGGAAGCGATCAGAATTCTGCGATGAACCTGCTCGACTCCTCTTGTACTGTGACATGGTGCCGTGCCACGGAGGGTATTCTGTCCGGCGTGGTTATTTATGGCCCGCAATCGCGGCCGACATTTATCGAGAACGAAGTCTGTGGCAACCGGGAATCAGGGATTTTTGTGTTTGCCGGCGCACAGCCGAGGATTGCCGATAATGTCTGTAGCGGCAACCATCATTTCGGGATTGCGGTGCGGGACCCTGGGAGTCACCCGGAACTCGTCAGAAACCGGTGTCGAGAGAATATGCTGAGCGGGATTCTTCTCTTTCATCACGCGGAAGCACTCCTCGTCGACAATACATGCAGCGAAAATCAGCACTGGGGTATGGTGATCACTCCTGACTGCCACCCTACTCCCGGTCGTGAGGCACTCGGCACCTCTAACATTCTTGCTCCCAATCCGCGCGGGACCTTGATCGTGACGGACCAGCCGTTAAGTGACATCGGCCGATGATGCGCCTGAATATCGAGAACGCCAGCGACTGGGGAATCAGTGCGTGGAAGACAGAAGGCGTCTCTGGTCCTGATTCCGCAACGTCGGTAGTGTGCGCCTGTTAGGAGCCTGTCGACATTGCCTTCGTGACGAGGCGAAGGAGGTGCGGCCAGATGCGAGGCCGCAGGCCAGGAAAAACCGGAGGCATATTCGCTGGAATACGTTGAGGATGTTTCTGGCCGAACACGATGCAGATGATCGCGGATCGTTCGTCGCAGTAGAACGGTCAATGTTGGACAGGCTCCTAGGGAAGGAGATTGGCCGAGTGAGTCCCTGAGGCATCATGCAGGTGAAACGCATTGCCGCCTTGTTGTTTCGCTCGATACATGGCGGTGTCGGCATGCTTCAGCAGCTCATCGATAGGATGATCGTCGTGAGGATAGATCGTAATTCCAACGCTGATGCCGACGGATATGTGATACCCCTTGAGCTCGAACGGCTCAGCAATGGATTCCGTGATGCGTTTTGCCACCACAAGGACGTTCTGTTCGGAAGAGACCCCTTCTAGAATAATCGTAAACTCATCCCCTCCCATACGGGCCACGGTATCGACCTCCCGCACGCAGACTTTGAGCCGCTCGGTTACGGCCTTGAGTAGTTCATCACCCATGTCGTGGCCGAAGGTATCGTTCACCATTTTGAATCGATCGAGATCAAGGAGCATGAGACCGATCGGTTGATGCATGCGCTTGCTTCGAGCCATCGCTTGAACCAGGCGATCACGAAAGAGACTACGATTGACCAGCCCAGTTAAGTGATCATACTGCGCGAGGTAGGTCAGGTGTTCTTCGGCGCGTTTCCGCTCGATGGCATAACGGATGGCCCGAGCTAACAGCTCGGGATGACCCTGACCTTTGACAAGGTAATCTTGCGCCCCCTGTTGCACGGCCTGAAGAGCTAGGCTTTGGTCGGTCACGCCGCTCAGGACAACAACGGGGACCGTCGGATTCATGGCATGAACTTGTCTGACCGTCGGAAGACCAAATGTGTCTGGGAGAGAAAGATCCAAGAGCACAGCATCGAACCGCTCACGACTGAGAAACAAGAATCCCTCTGCCAGCGTTTTCGCTCGGGTAATCTGAAACTCCTCCATGCTCCACTCAGAAAGAAGATCCTGCGTGAGTTCAGCGTCGACGTCGTTGTCTTCGATGAGGAGCACTTTGATCATCTGACACCCTCGCTCTCGCGTGAACCCTTGAGTCCGGTTCCAGTTTCTAGGTCTGGACCAGCTGCCTGTGCAACGCCCGCGACTATGAGAGGCTAAGTATAGCCAAGAGACGAGGGAGGATAAAGAAAATGCGAGAATACGGTAAGGGAAAGGCGTGAAACCAGAAGGGAACCCCACGCCACGGACAATCGAGTCAGCAGAGGGCTCACAGTACCATTCTCCCCGGTGAAGCCCATGACCACCCCTTGTAAGTAATGCCCGCCAACGAGATAGCTACGCAGGGTGGTCAAGAGGAACCACTGCGAACGATCTAGGATGCAGGCAACCTGACTTAACCTACATGGAGTGCTTCAGCTCGGCGACGAACCTCTTCAGCTTTTTGCGATTGTCCGAGGTTGTCGTAGAGTGAGGCGATATTCGCATGCAAGTGTGACAAGAGTTGTCCCAACTGTGCTTCTTGTGCGATTACATTCGCTTCGAGCGCGAGTTTCTTTTCTTCACTCCGGCGGAAGCGTTCCTCAAGCCTCTGTACGAGTTGGATCCAGCCTTTGACTTTGCCTGAATCTAAGTCAGGGAGGGGCGGCAAGGCTTCGGCGCGATCGAGAGATTTTTCAGTTTGATTCATCCAATTGATGAAGACGAGAAAATCACCGAGCGTAATTTTCAGTGCGGATGAGGCGCCCTCTTCTTCGATAACCAGGTCTTCCATTGCAACTCCTTATGAAGCAATTTATTTTGGATAGTGGGTGGCAGACGACGAAATATTTTTCAAATTCCGTTGAGGTTTTCCGCTATCAGGCTCTGAAAGGCGAGCACAGCAGCGAAATGAACGCGATTCATCCCCTTTCTACGTATGGCCTCTGGCGAGAAACGCGGAGTAGGTCCAAAAGTCGGCACCCACTAGGTACATCCGATAGTACTGGTCGATTAATACTGCTCCAGCAATGGTGTTGTCAACAGCTCTCTTGAGGGTATTGATAAAGAAAAGTCTCTTCCGGGTCTTCGGCATGCAGATGAAGTCAAAAAGAGCAGGAAGCGGGCAATGACTACCCTTGCGGCGAGAGGGGCGGAACATTCAGATAAATTCCGCGTGGGAGACGTTCGAAGCCGATCGTCCCCTCGCAGGCATACCCTGGCTCGAAAGGCCAAAGGAGGGATCGACCCTGCCAAGAACCTTTCACCTGGACCGTACTCATCGAAACTCCTAGTCGAGCGGCCTCCTCACGCATTGTGGAGAGGCAGCCTTCATAGGAATATGCACGGCGACCCAGGATGATCGGGTTGCCCGTTTGGCTATGGAATACGGTATAGGACTCAGCACAGCCTGCCAGGAGCAACACCAGCACGAGCAATAGACCTTTGGTCATGTGCCTTCACCCTTACTAGACGTCTGACTATTATCAGAAATGTGGCTCTTGCCACGCGCTCTGGATCGAGGTGGCCGCACAAGAGGGATTTCATTTTTGACAAGCCGACCTAAGCGAACTTGGTCTTCACCGGGCATTTGAATAAATTCGACACCGAACTGTCGTCCCTCACACCAACGTACTTTGGCTAATTCGACTCGGAGCGGAGGAGTGGCGTCGGGGACGAGCATTCTCATCTCAAGATAGGAGCCGGGCTGTACTCGTTTTCGGCTGTGGACGGCGCAACCAGGGACAGACACGTTGAGCACGGTTCCTTCCCCCACATAGGCCTCACCAGCAAACATCACAGGGAAGTGTGTGTGGATTCGTTCGCAGTACCGAAGCTTCGCCATGGCGGTCTACTCCTTCTCGGTCAAACGATAGGAGGGCACAGCGTATCACAGTCTACTTCATCACGCGAGAGAGCCCCTCTTTCGAGGAGTCTGGCATAAGAGAGATTGGGAACTCCCACCGACCTCCCAACGAACTGCAAAGTGCGGTAAGGAGAACCAAAACATGGAATGCCCCCTACTCTAATCCCCCTACGAAAGCTGGAGTCGCTGGCAGCTACAAGTCATTGTAATGATTGGATCGCCAACCGATTTATCCTCCATTCAAGAAGGCATAGAACCTGCGCTTACAGCATCACGATACAGGGTCGACTCCCGAGCCACATGAAAGACATGCCGCAGGGTTACACAGGTTTCCGGACTGGGAGGAAACAAGATGAATAGGGTCGCGCATCACAACAAACCTTATTATCATGCTGACTTGAGATACCGAACATTCTGCCACAAGGGCTCCGCCGGACTTATTGCTTGCGCTTTTTTATTGATACTGACGGCAACTTGGGCACCCTCTGCTCTCTCCGATGTACAGGTCTATGGATACGTCGGTCCCACGGGACTGGTAAGTCACGGGAATGTACCGGCAGATGAGCCCGTCACAGTAGTTCGCCGTAAGACCCGGTATCACAGTGGCGTGGCGAATCTAGAACTTGAGCAAGCAGTCATCCGTGCATCTCAGCAGCACCACGTTCAACCGGCTTTGCTCCTCGCGGTAATGAAGGCCGAATCTTCTTTTAATCCGACTGTGATCTCGAGTGCAGGAGCGGTAGGGCTCATGCAGCTGATTCCGGAAACCGCCATCCGGCATGGCGTGCGTAATCTCTATGATGCGAACGACAACATCACCGGTGGGGCCAAGCACCTGCGTTACCTCTTAAATCGGTTCCACGGGAACGTCCAGTTAGCCTTGGCTGCCTACAACGCAGGCGAACACACGGTTGATCGATATGGACAGATCCCACCCTACAAGGAAACACAGGATTATGTAAAAAAAGTGCTCATATACTATCGAGGGTACAAGAAGGACGGCTGGATCATGCCGGTTGTAACTGCTGCCCCATCTATGCACACAGGCCGACCGTACTAATAGATCGCCCGTGATCTCGTGTGGCTCTTGGGAAGCATTGTTCAGAATAGGGATCCATCCTAAGAGGCAAGGAGCCCAAGTATCTAGGGGGGGGTCAAAAAGCGAGGCGAGGCGAACCGTACAATCCGAGCGTTGATGAAGTAACGGCGTTAGACGGGTTTTTCGGCGACGTAATCTAAGTACTTCCAGAGTTCTTTGGCATCGTTTTCGGCGAATACCAGCGGGGTATTATTCGCGGATCCTGAGAAGTAGACCTTTAGAGACATCTCATCTTGCCAAATCTGTGCTTCGCAGTAGCTCACGCTATCGAGGTTTAAGGCTTTCTTGCCAATACGAACGAAATGCATAAGCATCTCCAAGCCGTGCGCCAACTCCTCGCCGACTATATCACCGTATGGTTTTCCGTCAAATGTTTACCATATTTTCCATGACGTTCTCGTAGGCAAAAGCGATCGGGAGCTTGAAGATACTTGAGGCTTCCGATCGGTGGATCAGTTCGAAGAAACCGGTTGGTTGCGGGGGAAGGATTTGAACCTTCGACCTTTGGGTTATGAGCCCAACGAGCTACCGGGCTGCTCCACCCCGCGCGCGGATGCTAACAAAGCGTTGAACGGCAAGTCAAGCCAACGTCCACGGTACACACATCTGCCAACATCAGTACATCCAAGTTGCTTTCGCCCACCTGCAATGCTAAAGCGATAACATGCGACTCGTGTTCATGGGCACGCCGGATTTTGCGGCAGCTTCGCTTGAGGCCTTGTTGAGGTCGGACAATTCCGTTGTCGGCGTTGTCACCCAACCGGATCGCCCGAAAGGGCGTGGGCAAATCCTTACGCCGTCACCGGTGAAACTTCTGGCTCAACAAGAGCAAATTCCTCTGCTGCAACCGCTCAAGATGAAGGATCCTGAATTCCATCAAGCTCTGGCTGGGTGGAAACCGGACCTGATTGCAGTCGCGGCGTTCGGGCGAATCTTGCCTCCGGCGATCCTCTCGCTCCCCTCGCGCGGCTGTATCAATGTGCATGGCTCCCTTCTTCCCAAATATCGCGGCGCTGGTCCGATCCAATGGGCCATCATCAACGGCGAGACTGAAACAGGGATTACAACCATGCTGATGGATGAGGGGATGGATACAGGCGCCATGTTGCTCCAAGAAGCCATCCCTATTACCGCTGACGATACTGCAGGCACTCTCTCGCCACGTTTGGCTGAAATGGGGGGCAGACTGTTGGTCGAGACGATTACTCGACTCAAGGCCGGCACCCTCGTGTCGCGACCACAAGATGCCTCACAAGCAACCATGGCGCCGTTGCTGAAAAAGGAAGATGGTGCGATCGATTGGGCCTTGCCCGCCATTGCCCTGGGCAATCGGGTCCGCGGACTCTCTCCCTGGCCCGGGGCCTACACAACCACGACCGGAGGAGACCGTTGGACGATCTGGCGAGCCCTGGCACTTCCAGGCCCTGTGACGAAGCCTCCGGGAATGGTCGTCGCCATCACCACCGAAGCGATTCATGTTGCGACCGGAGAAGGGGTCCTTGCTGTGACGGAGTTGCAGCCGGCTAACAGTCGTCGCATGGCCGTATCTCAATACTTGGCAGGCCATCCTGTTATTGTTGGATTGCGGTTAGGAGGAACGGCTCTTTCCTAGATCACGCCCCTTCATCAAATACTCAATGCGTCCCTGTCCTGAGTACCCTATGGCTTCTGGCTCTCGAACCTTCTTCACTGCCCAGACCGCACCGTCAGCCCGTGCGATC
>JACQEY010000091.1 GCA_016200355.1 Nitrospirota bacterium | reverse complement strand
GCGTCGGATAGCCACCCTGGTGCGAGGTCTGATCCATAGACCCATGAGAAGTCCGTCCCACGCTGTAGCCCTACCCGTAACATGCGCATGACAGGCCTACGAGCGGCTATCCAAGGGCCGAAGCCATGAGGTTCCGCTTCCAGACATGGTTCCCTTGAAGGCCCTGGGGGCATTACCCGATCTCTGCCTTGACCACACTCGCGGCATTCGATACTCTTTCAGGCATCTCCTTTCGTAAGCCTAAACCAAATCCCTGCACCATCTTTGCCTTCATGCTATACTCGTGACTCGTGAACGACCATTCATTTTCCGGGAACCACGAGAACGCGCTTGCTATTGCCATCGTGGGATTGAAGGCGTCATCGCTGGTAGTCGTTTCGACTCGTGTCGCCTCGTGTGCGCAACCATGCCTCTGCTTGAGTCACCTGGTCGCCACCTGGCACTTGCCGTCTGGAGGGATCATCCAATGAAGTCAACCGCCAAGAGAGTTCTGGATGCCGTTCTTAGACTTGATGATCGAGACAAACTTGAGGTTGCTGAGGAGTTGCTATCCGCCCTTGAGGGGTCCTCGGATACCGATGTCGACACAGCTTGGGCTGCAGAGGTAGAGAGAAGGTCTCTTGAGATCTCGTCTGGAGAAGTGGAGACCATCCCGTGGTCTACCGTGAGAAAGTCAGCTTCCCAGAAGGCTCGTGGCCAGAAGTAGCGTTCGGTTTCATCCTCACGCCTCCAAGGAGTATGAGGCTGCACTCGTCTGGTACTTCAGGATCAGCCAGAAGCTTGGGATTGCGTTCGAAGGCGAAGTTGATAGAGCCATTCGCCTTATCAAGTCCAATCCTGATCGCTGGCCCAGCTTTGGAAAGCTACATCGTCGAATCCTGATTCGCAGATTCCCCTACTTGCTTGTCTACTCGCACTCGGGTTCTACTGTTTGGGTCGTGGCTGTTATGCACGGCAAGAGGAAGCCTGGGTACTGGAGCCGTCGTCGGGTTCCAGTGAAACCGTAGCTGAAGAGTGCACTCCTCAGCCATATCCTTACCGAAAAAGGCAGTTCAAGAAGTCAAGCCTATCAATGCAGAGATCGGGTAATGCCCCCAGGGCCTTCAAGGGAACCATGTCTGGAAGCGG
>JACQEY010000090.1 GCA_016200355.1 Nitrospirota bacterium | reverse complement strand
CCGGAGGGAAATACTCGCGGGAGGTTTTCGGTAATACCGCCGCCGGTGATATGGGCGATGCCTTTGATGGGATATTCCTGGATTAATGTGAGAATCTGTTTGGCATAAATTCTGGTCGGCGTCAGTAACACATCTCCAAGTGGCTGATCGAGTTCAGGCATGCGACTGGTCACGCTGAGTTGTGCCTGATCCAACAAGACACGGCGTGCCAGTGAATAGCCGTTGCTATGAAGACCAGTCGAAGCCAATCCAATCAGGACATCGCCTGGCAGGATGCTGCGGCCATCGATAATCTTGGGTCGATCCACCACTCCGACGGCGAACCCTGCCAGGTCATACTCGCCTTCTGCATAGAAGGATGGCATCTCGGCAGTTTCCCCACCGATCAAGGCGCAACCGGCCTGGCGACAGCCCTCGGCAATTCCCTTGAGCACGGACTCAGCTTTGGGGACGGCAAGCTTTCCCGTCGCGAAATAATCCAAAAAGAACAGCGGCTCGGCCCCACTGACTACGATGTCGTTCACACACATGGCCACCAGATCGATCCCGACGGTATCGTGGCGATCCGTGAGAAAGGCGATCTTCAATTTCGTCCCGACTCCATCGGTGCCGGAGACAAGGACTGGTTCGGCATAGCGATGGGCTTGCAGCTTAAATAATCCACCGAATCCGCCAAGATCCGTCAGGACTTCCGGGCGGAACGTGGATCGCACCAGTGGTGAAATCCGGTCGACGAACTCGTCGCCCGCATCGATATCGACTCCGGCATCTCGATAGGTTGTCATAGGAGGGCGCATCTTAGCGGAGGGCTATTGCCGTGGTCAACGCACAAGCACCAGGACTATTCGAGGGATGGTCTTAACTCTTCACCCACATCCCATACAGCGATGCGGCTAGGATGGTCTCCACTGCGCGCATCTTTCCAGTTCCCCATTTCACTTTCCAGGGCAGCCTGGTCGATCCTCGATTGCGCGCGTCGAACGAGCACATTCTTATCGTGCGCGTTCCGCGAGCAGGAGGACGACCAGGCTGCCCCCGCTACGCTTCCGGCCGCATCTCCACATCCAATAGCTTGATTTTCCGATGGAGATGACTCCGTTCGATTTTCAATTCTTCAGCTGTGCGAGAAATGTTCCAGTGATGCTCACGCAACTTTCGCGCGATATAGTCCTTTTCAAACGCATTGCGGGCGTCCCTGAGTGAGTCATACGACTGCGCGAAGAGTGAATTGGCTGGGGGAGGCGCAGGCTGGGACGCAGGCCCAACTGGCCGCGCCTGCAGCGAGAGACCGGCTTGCGCTGGATCGATGACGGGTCCCGGCACCATGATCATCAATCGTTCGATCAGGTTTCGCAATTCTCGAATATTCCCGGGCCAGTCGTATTGTTGAAACACCGCCATCGCCTCCGGCGAGATTTCTTTCATCCGCAACCCCTGCTCTTCCGCATGGACCTTCATGAAGTGGCGAATGAGCAGCGGGATGTCTTCCCGACGCTCCCTGAGCGGCGGTACGATAATCGGCACCACGTTGAGCCGATAGAAAAGGTCATCGCGAAATGTGCCTTTCTCGATTTCCTTGAGTAAATCCTTATTGGACGCGGCTAACACCCGCACGTCCACCTTGAGCAGTTTGGTCCCGCCGACATGAGTGAATTGCTGTTCCTGTAACGCCCGCAAGACCTTCGCTTGGGTGCTCAAGCTCATGTCGGCGATTTCATCGAGAAACAGCGTGCCTCCATCCGCCTGCTCAAACTGCCCGCGCTTCATCGAGGTGGCGCCGGTAAAGGAACCCTTTTCGTGTCCGAACAGTTCACTCTCGATTAAGGTCTCCGGGATGGCGGCACAATTCACCGCTACAAACGGCCGGTTGGCCCGTGCGCTTTGCAGATGGATGGCCCTAGCCACAAGTTCCTTCCCTGTCCCGTTCTCCCCTCCGATCAATACGCGGCTATTCGTCGGTCCGGCCGTCTCGATCAGCTGCCGCAACTGTTGCATCGCAGGCGACTGTCCCACCAACTCGAATTTCCGTTGGACTGTGGTCCGGAGCGTTCGATTCTCTTGTTCCAATCGGTATTGGTCCAAGGCATGTTTGACGCGCAGCGTGACATTCTCGAGCGACAAGGGTTTTTCAATATAGTCATAGGCTCCCAGCTTGATCGCTTTGACTGCCGTCTCGATCGAGCCATGCCCGGACAGCACCATCACCTGTGCCGTTGGCGCCAGCTCACGAACCCTGCGCAAGGTTTCCATGCCGTCCATTCCCGGCATCCAGATATCGAGGAGCATGAGATCGGGTGGATCCATGGTGTAGACGCGCAACGCCTCCACGCCGTTCTTGGCCATCGCCACGTCATACCCTTCATCCCGTAGAATGCTGCTCAAGGATGTGAGAATCGGCTCTTCGTCATCCACAATTAAAATCGATGCAGACATGAATCCCCCATAAAACGTGAAACGTGACCTATGGTCACGTAAGGCGATCGAATCCTACCTCTCAACACGCAACTCTCAGCACGCAGCACGTCTTCTTATACCGGCAATTCGAACGTGAATACGGCCCCTTTGGGCTGATTCTGGCTGGCTTGAATCTGTCCCTCGTGATCGGTAATGATGCGCCGCACGATCGCCAATCCCAGCCCCGTTCCCGTCTTCTTCCGCGTAAAGTATGGCACAAACAGCTTTTCCTGATCTTCCGGCGCAATGCCCGGGCCCTCATCTGCCACGCTCACTACGGCCCGCCGGCGCTTCGTATCGTATTTCGTCGAGAGCCACACTCGCCCTTTCTGTTGCATCGCCTGAATCGCGTTATCCAGCAGATTGACCATCACCCGCTTGAGTTGCTCTCGGTCGAAATTGAGCGACGGGAGGTCTTCGTCCAACTCCACGATCAGTTCCACATCCTTGTGGGCCCCTCGATAGAGTGCCGTGACTTCGTTGATCACATCGTGGAGCGACTGGTATGCCATCTGTGGAGTCGGTAGGCGGGCAAACTTTGAAAACTCGTCGACCATATGCTTGAGACTCGTCACTTCATTGACGATCACGTTGGTGGCTTCATCGAAGATCGTCTCGAAATCCGGCGACTTCTCGTAGAATTTCTTCCGCAACCGTTGCGCGGACAATTGGATGGGCGTCAACGGGTTCTTAATTTCGTGGGCCACCCGCCGCGCCACCTCTTGCCATGCCGCCACTTTTTGCGCCTTGATCAACTCCGTGAGATCTTCGAACACCAGCACAATGCCGAGGTCCCTGTTGGCCTCATCCTTCATCCGTGACCCATGAAGTCCGATGGTCAAGAATCTGCCGTCGATCTCCATTTGGCCCTCAAGCGTCAGCGTATCGCGTTCATCGGCCAGCATCCGATCGTAGACTGTTTGGAACAGATCGAGTCGAAATTCTTTGAATACCTCATTAGCCGGCCTGTCACGAAACCGATCCGCCGCAAGCCCAAGGATCCGTTCACCAGACGGATTGAAATTCGTGATCAGCCCGTTCTTATCGATGGAGAGCAAGCCTGCGGCGATCGTTTCGACCACCGTTTCGATGTAGGCGCGGCGGCGATCGAGTTCAAGATTACTGTGGCGCAACGAGATGTTGGCCTCTTCGATCTCGGACTTACTTCCCTGCAGATCCGACGTCATGCGGTTGAACGAATCGATGAGCGTGCCGATTTCATCGGTCGCCTTGGCCTCGATCCTGACGGAGAGATCTCCTTGGGCTATGGCCTCCGTCGCTTCAGCCAGCCGTTGAATCGGCACCGTGATGCCTCGCGCGACATAAAACCCAAACCAGGTCGCGCCGAACAAAATGAGCACCGTGATGACGGCCACGAAGAGATAGGCTCCGGCCTTAATAGGATTTTTCATGGCCTTGGTCTGCTTATACTCGTCGTACTGATGGCCGATCCCTTCCATTTTCGCCAGCAACGATTCAGGCACGTAGGCCTCGACCACCACGACGCCGCCAATCTCGCCGCTACGCCCGCTTGCGGCGATGGGGGTGGCCGCCCGCACTAAGCGCCCGGTTTGGGCCTCCTGGACCGCATTCACTTCCTGTTTCCCGTTAATCACTTGAAGTACCAGCTGGCCGATCGGCAGATCGAGTGCCGATGAAGGCACGTCGAGATCCAACGCTTTGGTGAGCGTTTCCATTTTAGCCGAGAAGACTTCAATCCCTGCCACGCCGAATTCCGCCCGCTTGCGTGCCATCGCAGCGACCAGCAGATCGCGTTGTTCTGGCAGCAGCATGTCTTCCCGATAGATTTCATGGCTGATGGCTCTGGCACTGTTTACGGCCAGGGTAATGTGGCCGGCATGCTGCATCCTTGCCACGTCATACGAGTCCCGCATCACCTGCTCAATCTGATCGCTGAACCACACATCCACGGCCTTATTCACCAGCCCGCTTGCGACCAGCGCAAGAAGCACCGTCGGGATGAGTGAAAAACCGATGAAGGCAGCCACCAATTTTGTCCGAAATCCAGATCCGAACAGTCGATGCCGCCGCTCGAAATAGGCCTTGATAAGGTTGCGGGAGAGCAGAAGCATCAGGACCACAAACCCGATCAGATCGAGATTCAGCAGAAGGAGCACGAACGCGTAGCTGGCTGTAGGCAGAATGGAATCTGTGTCCTCGCCACCGGGAGCTAAGACCTGAGAGTAGTAGAAGGTCAGCGCCAAACAGGGGATCAGCAGAATGAGGACGATCCAGACCGGCCGCAAATGCATCTTCCCGCGTTCCGGCTCTGTCGTAGGTTCGGTTAGCTGTGAAGAACGGCGGGCTTCAGCAAAAGGTGGCGCACCCCTGGTCATGAAACCACGGTTTGTTTTTGTCCCGGGTCGAGAGTCTGTGTCCTTCTTGATATCACTCACATCCGGCATTCCCGATTGTCGGCGCTACGATATAGGGAGGACAGACTACTCACGTTCACCGAATCAGGGGAGTGTCTCCCCGCGTCGCATCAACCACGGTGGCTGACAGACAGGTCTGGGGTCAGCAGCAGGCGGCAGGGGGTACGACTACGTGGCAGCTAAACTCACGTACTTCATCCGAAGGGCGTAGAGCATATCCCGCAGCACCGCTTGTTCTTCCGTCGTGAGATTACCAGTGGTCTTGTTTTCCAAGACCGAGAGCAAGTCGATAATGTCTTTCGCTTGCGGTAGATTCGGCGGCATCGGAGGCTGCTGGGGATCCAGCTGTTCTCCCATCAACATCATCGAAGAGCTGCCCAGTGAAATGACAAAGGATGAAAAGGTGACGGGAATTCCCGAACCCTGGTGCGGATCGGATGAGGCAGCTTCCTGGTGGGGCTGTATCTTCGCCGCGGCCGGCGAAGTGGTGGAGGGCCGGTCGGGTCCACTCCCGCCCCGCCGATCTCGGACGACAAATCCTTCTTCCTGTTCTGCGGCCACAGGCCTTTCCCCCGCTCCAGATGCAGCGACGGTACACTACCATAGGCCCTGAAACGGCGCAAGACTCGCAGATAGCCGCGCAAGCTGCACCGACCGACGCGCTAGCCGATTGAAGCCTGTCGAGAACCGGGTATAATGAGCGTCCAACTCTATGCGACTATAAGGAGAACGATGTCGGAACGATTTCATGTACTCGTCGAGTTGATGGCCGCGTTGCGCGCGCCGGACGGATGCCCCTGGGACCGTAAACAAACGCATGAGTCGCTGAAACCCTATCTGCTCGAAGAAACCTACGAAGTGTTAGAAATTCTCGATCGGCAGGATCGCGCCAAACTTCCAGAGGAACTGGGCGATGTGCTGCTGCAAGTGCTTTTTCATAGTCAGATCGCGTCAGAGGCTGGCAGCTTTACCATTGAGGACGTGCTCGAACAACTGGCCGACAAATTGGTTCGGCGGCATCCCCACGTATTTGGTAATGGGATGGCTGACCCGACCCCAACGAATGCCGACCAAGTGGTCGCGCGATGGGAAGATATCAAACGCACGGAACGCCAGGATTCTGGCCGACCAGACTCAGTGCTCGACGGCGTGCCGCAAACGTTGCCGGCCCTTCTGAGGGCCTACCAACTTCAAGCCCGCGCCTCACGCGTCGGCTTTGATTGGACCCATGACGCGAAAGGCTTTGATCAGGTTCTCGGCAAGATTGAGGAGGAAATCCAGGAGCTCCGCATGGCGATCCGAGCCCCCGCGTCGAACCAGACAGAGCCCGAGTCCGGCGCCGCAATAGCTCGACAAGCGCAGATCGTTGCGGAGTTCGGCGACGTGGTGTTCTCACTCGTGAATCTCGCCCGCTTCATTAAAGTGAACCCAGAAGATGCGCTGCGCCAAGCCGCCAACCGATTCGTCGAACGATTTCAATTCATCGAAACCCAGGCGACCGCGTCGGGCCGTACGGTTGGAGATCTCTCGTTCGACGAAATGGATCGATTGTGGGACGAAGCCAAAAAACAGAGTCCTGCCGCTGTCACCGAGGAACGTCGTCATGAGTGATGAGCCAAATCCCTATCAAGAAGGCAAGCGTGCTGGAATCCATCCCCTCATCGTGATCTTCGCAGTCTTGATAGGACTCTGGCTGTTTGTGTTTCTCATTGTGCCCAGTTCGAAGAACAAACAAGCCACCGGAACGGAAGGACCAACTGGACCGACCATCGAAGATCCCGAAGCGGCGCCGGTACTCTTCAAAGTTCAGGCAGTCATTTCGGACATGAATGCCATCAGCCTTTCTGTTCCTCCAGAAGCAACCGACAGCCAAGTCGCCGGGCTCTTGAAGCGGTTTAAGAACGACCGGCTCGCCGGCACCCTGACCGAACTCCTGCCCCCTACAACTCCTGGTCACAAACTGGGGGACCATGCTGTCGCCGACATCTACATTGTGTCAGACGCTCAGTACGCGAAGGCCGACGTGATCCGCATCCTGACCCGCGGCGCGCATGCGCCGGGCAATCTCTATCCCCAGGCCGTTCCCTTTGAAACGGCGATGGAAGCCATCCGTGGGCACTATCGAATCGATCTCAATGACACCGGCAATCCAGACAGTGCCTCTCTCGGTTTTGCCGACGAGTCGGGGGTGCATTCACAGCACTATCGAAAAATCTTCTAGCAGCAGGATGCTGAAAAAGACCCCCAACTTCGTTCTCGGTTCGACAAAATCCTCAACGTACCCCAGAGGGTACGCCTCCGGCTTTCTCTCACCTGCGGCCTCGTTGGCTGCCTTTTTGAGCAGCCTGCCGCGACAACAGCCTAGCTACCGTCCATCCACGCTTTAATTTCAGCCCGCAACGATTCTCGCTGTTCATCAGCCCAAGCGTTGAGTCGCGGATACAAGCTTAGGTTGTTCAATCACACATTTGGCCGTTTCGGGTGAAGCTCGATATAGCCAGGAATGGTTGCAGGCTCTGAGGTCTATTGGAAATCTGGCAGTCTCAGAAAACACCGTTTAATTTTCGAACTTTCCCAAGGCGGATGACGTGAATGACGAGCTATAATGCTCCTGACTACGGAGATGTTCTGCGCCCAGAGGGAACTGCATGCCCACCAAGCACGTCAAAGCGAGACACTGGATCGCGACAGGCATCTTTGACGCACTCACCTCCTTCCACGATTTCGAGCAACGCATCAATGGCATTGCGGAAGAGAAAGACCGTGGCGATGTCTTTGAGATTTTCGTGGAAGGTTTTCTCGCCACCCAACCCATTATGCAGTGCGTCACCCTCTGGGTCGTCGGCGACATTCCCCTGACGCTACGGCAACAATACAATCTTCCCAGCGACGCGAAGGGGATCGATGGCGTGTATGAAAGCCGCCTCAGGACGCATGTCGCCTATCAAGTCAAATACCGCCAGAAGGGCTATCTCACCTATACCGAAGTCGCACCGTTTCTCGGCATCACAGAACGCTTCACTGAGCGCGTCATCTTCACAACTGCCAGCGAACTGGCTGACGATGCGCTCAATCGTGAAGGGATGCGGCTGGTTCGCGGCGATGATTTTCGTGTGCTCGAACCAGATGATCTCGCCCGAATTGAAGCGTGGCTGAAAGCGAAGCCGCTTTCGTGGTCTCCTTTCACCCCCAAGCCCTATCAAATTGTCGCATTGACAGACATCAAGACTGCGCTCAACAAACATGATCGCGCCACCGTCGTCATGGCGTGTGGGACAGGCAAAACCCTTGTCTCCTTGTGGGCAACACAAGACGCACAACCGAAAACGGTGCTGGTCTTGGTGCCCTCACTGACGCTGCTCCAACAGTCGCTGGGCGAGTGGAGCAAGCATCACACCTTTACGCCAGGCTTTCGCTATCTCTGTGTCTGTTCGGACCAAACCGTAAGCTTAGCGAATGATGCATTAGAAGTCCGTCCCTCTGATGTCGAGTTTCGCATCGATACTGACCCCAAAGAAGTCACCCGTTTTCTTGCCCATCCCACGGATGACGTGAAAGTCATCTTCTCGACCTATCAGTCATCGCCCGTCGTGGGTGCAGGGGCAACAGGCTACACCTTTGATATGGGCATCTTTGATGAAGCCCACAAGACCACAGGTCGAGAGGGTGGCGTCTTTGGCTATGCGCTCTCCAATGAGTGCCTACGCATCAGGAAACGGGTATTCTTCACCGCGACGCCCAGGATTTAGTCGATGGACGATCCACGGGTCTACGGCATGCGCGCTCATACGCTCTCGTTTGCGAGTGCCGCGAAGCAGGACATCATCTGCCCGTATAAAGTCGTCATCTCCCTGATCGACAAGCACATGGTCAGTGACTTTGCGCGGAAGCACGGCATCACGCTGATCGAGACTGATCTTGTGCAGGCGCGATGGGTCGCACATCTGCTCGCGTTCCAGCAAGCAGTGAGAAAAACAGGCGCGACCAAAGCCCTGACCTTCCATAGCCGCGTCAAAGCGGCAGAAAAGTTTGCCAGTGACACCACACATGGCATCGGACGCTATCTCAACGGCTACGATGTGCGCCATGTGCATGGCAAACAGCGAAGCTCGGAACGAAAATCCCTGATTGATGTCTTTCGCCATGCTGAGAAAGGGGTGCTTACCAACGCTCGCTGTCTGATCGAGGGGGTGGATGTGCCTGCCGTTGATATGGTGGCGTTTCTCGATCCCAAACAGAGCCGCATCGATATCGCACAAGCGACGGGACGAGCGATGCGAAAGCCGCAAAGAGCCAGCACCAAAACGGTGGGCTATGTCGTGGTGCCGTTATTCGCCGTTGATTGTGAACAAAAGAGTTTGGAGGAGGCAATTGAATCCGAATCGTTCGATCAAGTCGCCGATGTACTCAATGCCATGCAAGAGCATGATGAGGACTTACTCGACATTATTCGTGAACTGCGAGAGCGCAAAGGCGCTGGCGCACCGTTTGATCTCAGGCGATTACGCGAGAAGGTAGAAATCATTGGTCCCGCGGTTGACCTGGAGCGCCTGAATACTAGCATCAGTATTGCCATCGCGGATCGCATTGGCAGCAGTTGGGATGAGTGGTACGGGCGGCTCAAAAACTATCAGCAGCGGGTAGGGGATTGTCTCGTGCCTTACGGCTATTGCGACCCAGCCTCAGACTTTCGGTTAGGACAGTGGGTCCGCAATCAACGCCCTGATAAAGACACCATGTCTCCTGAGCGCCGTCAGCGGCTCGATGCGCTGGGCTTTGTCTGGGATTTTTTGGCGGCTCAGTGGGAGGAGGGCTTCGGCTACCTCGAACGCTTTCGCCAGCGGGAAGGGCATTGTCTCGTGCCTCACGGCTATCGCGACCCAGCCTCCGGCTTTCGGTTAGGACAGTGGGTCAGCGTGCAACGCCGCACCAGAGATGCCATGTCGTCAGACCATCGTCAGCGGTTAGATGCGCTGAATTTTGTCTGGGATCCACATGCGGATCGGTGGGAAGAGGGCGTTCGCTCCCTCGAACGCTATCGCCAGGATCAAGGGGACTGTCTCATGCCCCATAGTTATCGCGACCCAATCTCCGGCTATCGGTTAGGATCGTGGGTCACCATTCAACGCACGGTTCAAGACACCATGCCGCCCGACCGTCGCCAGCGGCTCAACGCGTTGGGGTTTGTGTGGGATAGGCTAGCCGTTCAGTGGGAAGAAGGTTTTCGCTGTCTCGAACGCTATCGCAAGGACAACGGAGATGCTCTCGTGCCCAAGACCTATCGCGACCCAATCTCCGGCTATCGGTTAGGACAGTGGGTCAGCGTGCAACGCAGAGATAAAGAGACCCTGTCTCCTGAGCGCCGTCAGCGCCTCGATACACTGGACTTTGTGTGGGATCCCTGGACGACTCAGTGGGAAGAGGGCTTTGGCTACCTCGAACGGTATCGCAAGGACAACGGAGATGCTTTCGTGCCCAAGACCTATCGCGACCTAGCGTCAGGCTACCGGTTAGGACAGTGGGTCAGCGTGCAACGCCGCACGAGAGATGCCATGTCGCCAGACCATCGTCAGCGGCTCGACGTGCTGGGCTTTGTGTGGAATTCCTTGACGACTGAGTGGGAAGAGGGCGTTCGCTCCCTCGCAATCTTTCGCCAGCGGGAAGGACATTGTCGTGTGCCTCAAAAGCATCGCGAGCAAGGCTTCCGGTTAGGACAATGGGTCAGCAATCAACGCGCTCGCACTGATAAAGACACCATGTCGCCAGACCGCCGTGAGCGGCTCGATGCGCTTGGGTTTGTGTGGAGGAAGATGCGATGAGAGGCGTTGATGGTCTCGGTCGCAGCCTGCAAGGGCACTCAACAGAGAAGCCTGAAGGGGAGAAGAAAAGGGGTCGCGTCTTGCAATCGTACATGATGAAGGGCAGACGCCCGCGTCGCGGCGTGTTCTCCCGTCCGCCTGTCCGGTAGGGGAGTCAGGTTCACCTCGTTTCCTGTTTTCACACTCAACCTCAGCTTTCCCAGACGCCGAGGCCCAGCTACAGCCCAACCAGCGTTTTGATTTCTGCCCGCAACGCTTCTCGCTTCTCAACTGCCCAGGCATCGAGTCGTGGGAACAGATGAACCCATGGACCGGTGAAGGGAGCCACGACGGTATCTCGACGTTCCGCCAACATGCCGTCTGCGTCGGCGATGCGGATTTTTTCGTCTGCGATATGCCGCGACAGGAATTTCGAAATCATGAGTTGCTGACCCGGTGTCCCTGCAACAGCCCCAAGGATCTTGCTGCGGAGCACATCCAATTCTTCTGGAATGGCTACCTTCACACGAACAGCCTGGGCAGTCGGCCAGGATGCCCGTTGGATCGAATAGTCATAAGAAAACGCCTGTTCGCGAGGTTCGCGGTAAGGACCGATCACATCCGTAATTTTCATCCGGTTATCCATTCGTGATTCCTCGTCTCCAATTATGTGCGTTCTCCCGACAGATAGCGGATGACACGCTCGGCTGCAAGCGCTCCGTCACGGATACAGTCCGGAATCCCGACACCTCGATAGCCGGCGCCAGTGAGGATCAGTCCCCCATAGCGGCTGAGTGCTGCCTCAATCTGGCTCACCCGTTCGAGATGCCCCAGCGTATATTGCGGCATAGCTCTCATCCAGCGATTCACTTCCACAAACCCCGGCGTCGCAGTCACGCCGCACATACGGGCCAATTCTGTTTTGACCCGCGCCACCAAGGCCTGGTTATCCAACGATAAAATAGCCTCTCGCCCGACACCGCCGACATAACAACGAACCAGCAGTTGATCCGGCGGAGCGCGGTGTGGCCACTTGAGGGATGTCCAAGTTGCCGCAATGAGGTCGCGCCCTTCTATCCTCGGGACGACAAACCCAAAACCCTCAGCCATGCCCGATACTGCTGCACGCGGATAGGCCATCGCAATGGTGGCAGTCGAGGCATAGGGAATCAACTCCAGTAATCCGCTGGCAATGGGCGTGAGTGGGCGAACCAGCTCCGCCGATACATAGGCGGGAGTTGCCAGTACGAGACTGTCCACGGACAGGGCTGAGCCGTCATTGAGAATGACATCGTACATCCAACGACCGAGCTGATGGGACCGCACACGCAGGGCATCGACGGCACAGCTTCCCTTGAGCACGGTACCTTGGTCCGTCAATCGATGGACGAGGGCGGAGACTAGATCCGACAATCCATTCTTCAGACTGACGAACATCGTGCGTTTCGGACCGGAGTGTGTAGGGGGTGGACCGGCCTTCCGGGATGCCATCATCCCTCGAATGACACTCCCATACTGTTGTTCCAATTTGACAAACCGTGGGAAGGTCGCCTGCACGCTCATCTGCTCCGCGTCTCCCGCATAGATACCGGCCATCAAGGGCTCGATCATCCGCTCGAACGCTTGCCGGCCAACGCGCCGCCGGAAGAATGACGCCAGCGATTCATCATCCAGCGACCGCTTCACTGGCACGGCCAGATCCAGCCCCATCCGTGCGAGCCCCGCCCAACTTAAGAGACCGCTTCGGAGAAAGGGCCCCAGTTGACTGGGATCAATCATCACCAATCCTTCAGGGAGTTCATGCAGCCGGCCACGAGAGAAGACGGAGGCTCTCTTGCCGGTCTCGTTGGTGTTGATGAGCTGATCGGTCAGCCCCAATTTGTCACAGAGTTCGAGGCCGGCTGGTTTTTGGGACAGAAAGGAGTCGGGGCCCGCCTCGGTCACGAGATCGCCAACCCGATGGGTCACGATCTTGCCTCCCCAGTCGGAAGCGGCATCGACAACGGTGCAGCGGATCTGGATACCGGCAGCCGCTGCCCGTTCGTGAAGGGCATAGGCAGTTGAGAGACCTGAGATCCCACCACCGATGACGGCGACTGTGCGAAGATTGTTCACAAGGTACTGCAGAGAGATGATTCGTGTGCCCTGAGCACAGAAACCAATGTGTCGAGGAGGGCAGGCGAGTCGTTCAGCATGGCAATGCGCTCAAGTTGGAGGCCTCGACCAGCCGCAAACCGTTTCAACTCGATATCGATATCGTAGAGCGTTTCCACATGGTCACAGAGAAATCCGATTGGCGCAATCAGCACCTGCCGGTGTCCGTCGCTGGCCAGTTCATCCACGACCGACTCCACGGTCGGCCCCAGCCATTGTTCTCCCGATCGGCCCTGGCTTTGGTAGGCAAAGCGTGTGAGTCTGCCGCCCAGCAGCGCCGTCACTGCCTCAACCGTGCCTCTTACCTCGTCGGGATAGGGATCTCTCATCACCACGATACGCTCCGGCAGGCTGTGGGCCGTAAAGAGCACCGGCACCGTTGCCCGCACGTCGGCAGAGAACTTCAGCAATGCCTGGTGGATGTTCTCGACGATTGCCGCAATCAGCCTTGGATGCCGGTGCCAACTGCCGACGTAACTCACAGGGCAAGTGCTCTGCAGCACAGACCGTGCCTCTTCAACTTTCTTCCGATAGGCTCCGGTGCTCAAAGAGGACTGCTGGGGGGCCAGGCAGAACCCAATGACCTGTTCAGGATCGTCGCCGAGCAACTCGGCATAGGTTTCCTTGATAAACGGATGCCAATGCCGTAACCCAACATAGACTCGGTACCGCTCGTCACCAGTGTCATTCAAGCATTGCTCGAGCTTCTTCGCCACGTCCTTTGTGATCCCGACTGCCGGGGACTTCCCGCCCGTGGCCCGATACCGCTCCCGAATCTCTTCGACAAGTTCAGGCGGTGTGGGACGGCCACCCCGCACATCCAGGAGAAACGGCTCCACATTCTCCAGACTATCCGGCCCGCCCATGGCCATCAGAAGAATGGCGGTAGAGCGTTTCGATTCCGGCATCTTCAAAACCTCGTCATTGGTCAATAGTCAACTGTCAATCGAAGGATGACTGCGTATTCCCTTACGTGTGACATATGACTCATGACTATTGACGCATTATCTTTGGCTGAGCTTATGTACCATATCGATGGTCGCGGCCACATGTTCAATCGGCGTTGTCGGCAGGATTCCATGGCCCAGATTGAAGATATGTCCCGGACGCCCGCCGGCTCTGCGCAAAATATCTTCCACGCGCCGTTCGATTTCATGCAACGGGGCAAACAACGTGAGGGGGTCGAGGTTTCCTTGCACCGCCACGTCATGTCCCACCGTTGCCCAGGCTTCGTCGAGATGGATGCGCCAGTCGATTCCGATGACATCTCCGCCCGCTTCTCGCATCTGACGCAGCATCGCTGAGGTGCCTGTGCCGAAATGAATCATCGGCACACCTTCCCGTTTCAGTCCCTCAAAAATCAATTGGACATGCGGCATCACATATTCGACATAGTCGCCGACGGAAAGGCAGCCCACCCAACTGTCGAACAATTGAATGGCCTGCGCGCCGGCTTTGATTTGTTGGCGTAAATAGCCCGTGATGACCCGCGCGAACTTGTCCATGAGTTGGTGCCACGCCTTTGGCTCGCCATACATCAACTGTTTGGTGAGGAGATAGTTCCGCGAGCTTCCGCCCTCGATCGCATAACTGGCGAGTGTAAACGGCGCCCCGGCAAATCCGATCAGCGGCACCCGCCCATTCAGAGCGTGCCGAGCTTGACGGATGGCTTTGGCCACATAGTCGAGTTCACCACCGTCGATGACGTTAAGCCGTTCAACATCCGCCTGGTCCCGTACCGGATTGTGGATGACCGGTCCCTCGCCTGCCGCGAATTCCAGGCGGAGGCCCATCGGTTCAAGCGGCAGCAGGATGTCGGCAAAAATGATGGCCGCATCGAGTGGAAAGCGATCGATCGGCTGAAGTGTGACCTGCGCCGCCAATTCGGGTGTTTTGCACAGCTCGAGGATTGAGTGTTTTGCGCGGAGCGCACGATACTCCGCCATGTACCGGCCCGCCTGCCGCATGAACCAGACCGGCGTGCAATCGACCGGTTCACGCCGGCAGGCCTTGAGGAAGCGCTCGTTCATCATGCTCGGCATTCTAGAGACGAGGGGGCGAGGGTGTCAATTCGCAAAGGGGTGGGGGCCTATCGATGTGTATAGTACGGAGTGGCGAATGAGATTCACTCGTTGCACAAGCCCCGGTTGACAGGGTGTGAATCTCTCTACTAGACTGCAAAATCCCGCTGGGAGCTGGGAAACAATCTTGATCATGAGGAATACAGGGAGGCCCGAATCCGGATGGCAAAGAAAACGACGAGTGAATCGGACGAAACCAGATTGAAAAAGAAGGTGGCGGCGAAATTGGCCGACAACAAGAGCCCCAAAGAGGATGAAGCCCTTCGTTCGTTACAGAAGCGGCTGCGACGGACACAACGGAAACGGCGCGCGGTAGCGCTGCGCAAGAAAAATTCCGCAAGCAAGAAAACGGCTGCCCCTGCCGCGAAATAGTCCCTCTATCTGGGCGGTTGACGGGCCAATGAATTGTTAAGGTAGTACGAATGGAACCATCACGACCAACAGAAGCGCACACGACTCCCGCCGTGTCAGAGACGGTGACCGATGCCTTGACCGATCAGGTGGCGGCGGAGTTGACAGGGGAGCACCAGGTACCGGCAGAGCCGACAGCGGAACCGACCGAGCAGGCCGTCCTTGAAGAAGAGAAGGTCAAGGATGAGATCGAGATCCAGATCGACCTGCTCAAGGATTCCGATTGGGCAGTCCGCCGCGAGGCTGCCATTACGCTCGGGGAAATGGGTGATGAGCGTTGCGTGGAGCCGCTGGGCCGTGCGTTGCGCGACGGTGATTGGCAAGTTCGTGAAGTCGCGATCGAGGGGTTGGGGCAGATCGGCTCTCCTGCCGTCGAACTGTTGATCAAGCTGCTCCGCGATTGGGACGTTCGGAAGTATGCGATTGCCGCATTAGGGAAGATTCGCGACGAGCGTGTGCTCGATCCGCTCATGGTGCAGTTGAGGAACGACGAGTTCAAAGACGATGCGCTCAATGCCTTGGTCGAGCTGGGTCAACCGGCGTTGCCGCGATTGGTCGCAGCGTTGAAAGACAAAGACGAAACTGTTCGGAAGCAAGCGGTGCTGGCTTTAGGGCGGATCAAACATGCCGAGGCGATCGACCCTCTTATCGACATGCTCTCCGACAGCGATTGGTTTACCCGCTTGACGTCTGCAGCGGCGCTCGAGGCGATCGGCGACGACCGGGGCCGAGAAGCGATTAAGCCATTGATGAAGGATCCGGATATGGTGGTACGGATGCGGGTGGAGAGGATACTCGCGAAGTGGAAGAAACAGCCAGCAGGACGCTGAAAAAGTCCGCCAGCGGCGTTCTCGCATCGCTCAGAGGCTCAACGTACCGAAGCGTACGCCTCGCCTCTTCGCTCGCTGCGGCCTTGCTGAACGGCCTTTTTGAGCATCCTGCCTCAGGTGATTGGGTAACCACTCAGGTGTTTAGGCTGAAGGCTGAAGTTGGTTTCTGCGACCTTAGGTTTAAGCAGAGATAAATCCTTGTTGGATAAGAAGCCCAAACACCTAAAAGCCTTCAGCCTATCTACCTGAGTAGTTACGTTACTTATTCAGCTGCCGGTCTACCTCCCGCTGAATTTCGTCTAGCTTCTTGAGCGATACCGGTTTCCCCATCGACAACTCCAGTCTCATTTCCTGAAGCGTTCCAGTCAGCGTACGTAGGGCGAGGATCGACTCGTCTTGCTTCGCGCCTTTGGTGGCTTTCTCCAGCGTCTCAGCCGCTTCGCCGAGTTGCTTAGCGGCCTCTCCCAGGTTCTTGTCGAGCAGTTCAGATTTCGCCTGCACCACCAGTGATTTGGCGTCGAGCAGCCCCTGCCGCCTGCGCAGGTCTCTCTCGATTCCCATCGTGGTGTCGATGATGTTGCGCGACGTGTCTTTGAGGGAATGTTGGAGGTCTGAGGCTGTTTGTTGCAGTGTGCCGACGGGGCGTTGGCCGAAGTAAAACCCGAGACCGAATGACGCGGCCACTAGTGCAAGAATAGCGATAAATTTCCACATAACTCAATCCTTTCGATTAGCAAGCGGCGGAAAAATTCAGTGTATGCTCAAAACTTACTGTGACTCTTACGGAAGAGTGACGGCACAAGAATGGCTCGCAGGATGCTCAAAAAGGCCAGACTTCTCACCCGCCCAACCCTAGCGCGCCAAGACGCGCTTTCTCCCAAGCGCGGCCGCAGCGAGTGAAGACCGGAGGAGGTACCGACCGCACTTTGTGGGGCCGTTCGCCCGTACAAATGGATCTTGGCGAACGGGAAAACCCCTCCAGCGCTTCCGATTTCCGAGAATCTTAATCGGTACGTTGAGGATCTGAACGATGCGAGAACAAAGCTGGCGGACTTTTTCAGCATCCTGCTAATGAATTTTAGGGACCGTTGTGGAACGGCGTAGTTGTTGGAGCAGACTTCCTGCCGCAGCAAGACGAACGGCGACATCTGAGTCTTGCAAGCACTTTTTGAGCAACGGCGTCACCGGTGCGCCGCTCGTACCCAGAGCTTTCGTTGCGTAGAGACGTGGTTGTAGTTGCTGGTCTTGCAGGAGCGTCTGTAAGATTGCCACTGCTTGCTTGTCGGACGTCGCGGCTAGTGCATGGGCTGCAGCGGCGCGTATAGATGGATCCGGGTGTTTCGCCAAGTCCGTGGCGAGCGAGATAGCCGATATATCGCCCAGTCGAAGCAATCCTTCTACGGCGCTGGCCCGTACCTGCATATTGGCATCACGTGTGAGCGCTCGCAGCAACAGATGGTTTTCGCGAATTCCTAGCCGGCCAAGACTCGTGGCTGCCACCGCGCGCACTCGCGCACTCTCGTCCCCCAGGGCATGGGTGAGTGGCGCGACGCCACCGGCTTGTCCATAGTCTCCTAATGCGCCAGCGGCGAATGCACGAACCGACGGCTCAGGGTCGTACACGGCCTGGCTCAGGACCGACAGACTCGATGGGCGCTTCAGCCTCCCCAATACTCCCAGGGCTGCCATGCGGACATCGGGGTCCGGAAGCGTCGCCGCTCCGGTGATGTCGGTCAGCATGTCCTGTTTGCCGAGCCTGTACAGTGCTGCATAGGCGAACACGGCTTCCGGTCCGTCGTCCGTTCTTGCGACCTCGATGAGGTAGGGCTTGATGTCGGTGACGTTGGCTTCACTGAGCGCGTTCATTGCGGCAATTCGTACGGCCGGCATCGCGTCGTTTAGGGCTCGTCGCAAGGGGCCGGACTTCCCTGCGAGTCCGGCTTTCCCGATGGCGTCCGCGGCACGAGCCCGTACCAGGACCGATGTATCGAGCAACCCGTCTTCCAGGACAGCTCGTGTTTCTGCGAGGCCGAGTTCAGCCAGCATCGTATAGGCCGTGATCCGCACATGCTCTTGCGAGTCCCTGACATGGCTGGTCAGAAAGCTGAGTGCTAAGGGGTGTAAGAGGGCTGGATCATCCGGCTGATCTGCAAGAACTAGCCGTTGATAGAGCGTGAGAGCTTCTTCCGGTCGCCCAAGCTTAAGAGAGCTCTGGAAGGCGAGGCGAAGGAGCGGCTTCGGTGCTGTGGTCTCGGGTGGAAGTGAGTACCAGATTTTTAAGACTTGGTCGTATTCGGCACGGTTGAAGGCGCTCATAGCCTCACGTTCGAGGGCTAAGCTGGTCGGCGACGTTGGCGCGCCTGCGTTTACAAGGAGTGGGCTTATGAGGATTGAGGCAAGTGTGAGCAGCAGGAGCACTTGTAGGTGTGCTGTGGCAGCGCAGCAATTCCCTTTGAAACTTTTCACGTCTAACGTTTCACATTTCACGAATCGCCGGACGGCCCGTTACCATGTCGAAGGAGCAACGACCATGGCGGGCGCATACATCGTATCGACGTATTCCTTGACCATCCGTTTGGTGCAGAAGCGAGGAGCATTGGTCCTGAGACTTTCCTTCATGAGCTGCAACCAGCCACGGGGTATCCCATCAAGGTCTCGTTGATAGTAGAGGGGAATGGCTTCTTGCTCCAGCATGCGATAGAGCTGCTGCGCATCATGCTCGTCCTGGGCCTGAATGTCCTGGTTCCCGATTAAGGGTTCAATGCCCCACCCGTTGGCTCCGTTGTAGCCTTCTTTCCACCATCCATCGAGGACGCTGAGATTGATGACGCCGTTGAGCGCGGCTTTTTGCCCGCTCGTCCCGCTCGCTTCTAGTGGAAATCGTGGTGTGTTGAGCCAAATGTCGACCCCTTGGACGAGAAACTTTGCCATGTGCATATCATAGTTTTCCAGGAACGCGACGTGGCCGCCCAACTTATGGTCGTCGCAAAAGCGCACCACTTCATGAATGAAATAGCGGCCAGGTTCATCGGCCGGGTGGGCCTTGCCGGCAAAGATCAATTGGACGGGGCGCCACTGGTTATGGAGCAATTGTTTCAGCCGTTCGAAGTCGCGGAATAACAGGGTTGCCCGCTTGTAGGTGGCAAAGCGTCTCGCAAAGCCGATGGTGAGCGCTTCGGGGTCGAGCAGTGTGCCTCGCGTGATGACCTGCGAGGCTTGGAGCTGTCCCTGTATCCAACCGCTCCTGGCACGTTCCCGGATAAAGCTCATCAGTTTACGTTTCATAGCTTGGCGTACGGCCCAGAGTTCCTGGTCTGGGATATCCAGAACCCTTTGCCACATTGCTGTGTCGTCGCATTTCTCCGCCCATTCCGGGCCGAGATACTTGCCGTAGAGTTGGGTAAGCTCCGGCGCGATCCAGGTCGGCGCATGGATGCCGTTGGTCACGCTGCGGATCGGGATTTGCTCGATCGGGAGGCCGGGCCACATATGTTTCCACATCTCTCGCGAGACCTGCCCGTGCTCACGACTGACCCCGTTCACGTGGGCGGCCAGCCGCATGGCAAGTGCCGTCATGTTGAAGCCTTGCCCCTGGGATTCGGGGGTGTCTCCTAGGTGGAGGAAGTCTTCTCGCGAAAGGCCCAACTGCTCCCAATAGCCAGCAAAGTACCGGTCCATGAGATGATGGGGAAACACGTCGTGCCCGGCCGGCACTGGTGTATGGGTGGTAAACACCGTGCTTTGGCGGATGGCCTCGCAGGCGTCCGCATGCGTCGATCCCTGCTTGATCAATTCGCGAATGCGTTCCAATGTGAGGAAGGCGGAGTGGCCCTCATTGGCATGCCAGACCGTCGGCGCGATGCCTAAGGCACGAAGCATGCGGACACCGCCGATACCCAATAGAAACTCCTGACAGAGGCGCATCTCCTGATCGCCTCCGTACAATCGGGCTGAAAGCGCCCGATTCTCAGGGCTGTTCTCGGGAACATCTGTATCGATGAGGTAGAGGGTCACCCGCCCGACGAGTATTTTCCAGACCGCTGCAGCCACGACCCGGCTGCCAATCTCCACCGTAATCCTGCAGGCGTCTCCTGATGGAGTGAGGGCGGGATGAATCGGCGACTCTGTTTGGTTGAACGGGGCGTAGGCCGCTTCCTGCCATCCCTCCGCTGTGATTCGCTGCCGAAAATATCCTTGCGGGTACATGAATCCTATCCCCACCAAGGGCACGCCGAGATCGCTGGCTTCCTTGCAATGGTCTCCGGCAAGAATGCCCAGACCGCCGCTGTAGATGGGGATGGACCTATGCAGACCAAACTCGGCAGAGAAGTAGGCGATGGTGGGAGCTTTCAAATCGCTGTGCGTAGTTTTAAACCAACTGTGCCCATTCTGGCGGTACGCATCGAATGTCTTGAGGGCGGCAGAGTACAACCGCATATAGGAGGGATCTTGGGCGAGGTGTATGAGCCGGTCTGGCCTGACGTCGGCCAATAGCTTGACGGGGTTGTGGTGGGTCAGTACCCAGAGGGTTGGATCGATGTGTTCGAACAGCCGACGGGCTTCCGGTGTCCAACTCCACCAAAGATTAAGCGACAATTCCTTGAGGCGTGAGAGACCGGATGGAATGCCGTTCGGTAGATCCGCTGTTGTCCGCGTGCTATCCACTGCACCTCCTCGTTATGTGTGTCGAAATGGGTGTGCACGCCGGACTTCACAAGTCCGCACGTTTGAGAGAACGAGAAAACACTTCCGCAGGATGCTCAAAATGGCCGTTCAGCAAGGCCGCAGCGAGCGATCACTTACTACTTTTTTAAGGGGTGGCTGGGATGATCCCAACTGCGCGCGCCATTTTCACCCGCCCACCCACTGGCACATCGAGACGTGCCATTTTCCCTGGCGAGGGCCTTCCGATTTCTTATGCCTTTCTTGGAGGGAGTGGCCGAGGCTGCCCTTCTTGCGCGCATCGAACGAGCACCGTTTCACCGTGCGCGTTCTGCGAGCAAGAAGGGCACCTGGCCACTC
>JACQEY010000086.1 GCA_016200355.1 Nitrospirota bacterium | reverse complement strand
CGACGTCAACCCTTCCAGAACCCGTACCTGGTCCGGTGAAATCGTGCTCACTTTGACTTCCTGCTTGACATACCGATCGGCGCCTTCGACGACATACACAAACTGTTTCCCATCCACTTCCAGCACCGCTTCACGGGGAATCGTCAGGAGCGGCGTGGACTCGCCGATCTCGATGTGGAGGCGCGCGAACATTTCCGGCTTCAGGCGATGATCCTTATTATTGACCCAGGCACGCAGCTTGATGGTTCTGGATGTTGGGTCTACCACGTCGCCGATGCTGGCCACCGTCGCGGGGAAACTCACGTCCGGGTAAGCCTCCACGCTGACTTTGGCAAACTGCCCCTCCTTCACCAACGCGAGATCTCGTTCATAGACGTCCGCCACCACCTGCAGCATATCGAGATCGGCTACCGTAAACAGGACCTGGCCGGAATCTCCCCCGATCGATTGGCCTGGCGTGACATTCCGTTCCACGACGATCCCAGTCAAGGGACTCTTCAGTTCAAATCGCGACGTGACTTTTTGTCGTTCGAGTGGTTTCTCCAGTTCCTGCGCGGGAACCCGCAACGACAACAACCGTTCTTTTGCGCGGCGGAATTCCGCACGCGCCTTGATCAATTCATTTTCCGCTTGCTTGAGGTCCTTCAACGCCAGCGCTTTACTCTCATACAGGTCCTTGGCCAACTCATGGGCACGTGTCGCATATAGTAGATCCGAGTCTTCCTTTGCGTATTCCGCATAGGCCTGGGCAATTTCCTGGCTGTCCAACACCAACAGCACATTGCCTGCTTGCACACGGTCACCCAAATGCGCCCGCACCTCAAGGACCCGCCCTTGGAGCGGAGAGGAAATTCTTGAATAGCGATCCTCCCCATAGGTGACCTTCCCGACCAACGTGAGATCATGAACTCCCGGCCCAAGTTCGACAAGCGCTGTTTCCACCCGTGGATGCGATTCCGCGGCCAGTCCGGCTTTCGGGGATGCAGTCGTGGTGGCATGGGAGACGGTAGATTGCTCTTCTCGCTCGCAGGCGTAGAGAACTAGACAGACTACGGCTACAGTCGAGACCACTAGCGTGAGCGGGAGGCTGCGAGATTCATTCATACGATCAGCCTCGCCTCAGCCTTGACCTGATTCGTCACGACTTGATCTCCTGTCCCACGGCACTTTCCAACTGAAAGAGATTATGCTGATAGGTAAACAAGGCTTCGATATAGTTTTGCTGAATTGTTCGCGAGGTGCGCGCGGCATCGAGCAAATCGAGAATCGTCGCGCCGCCCCGTTCATAGGCCCGTTCGACGATCGTAAAAGTTGAACGGGCGTCTTCCAATACCTCACCGAAATATGCTTCGACTAATCGCCGGCTCTGTAGGAGGTTGTGATAGGCGACGTCCACTTCATTCTCAACGAGATTGATGGTCTTATCTAAGTCGGCTTCCGCCGACTGGAGGGAGACCTCTGCCTGGAGAATCCCGCCTTGGTTCCGGTTGAACAGAGGCAAGGGAATGCCGGCGTTGAGCGCGACTTGGCCTGGATTATCAGGCCCACGCGCTCCCTGAACCGCGTATCCGGCCCCGATTGTCACATCGGGAATCCGGTAGGCCTTCGCCAGCTTCAGATCAGACTCCCTCTGGGAAAAGGTATAGCGTTTTGCGCGAATGTCCGGACGTGCATCAAGAGCGGTCACGCGCAACTTTTCTATATCGGGATCGATTCGGCGGAAACCCAACTCCGTGGTCAATTCCAGCACCGTCTTGGGGGATAACCGAAGCAGTTGACGAAGATCACCTCTCGCCGATTCTGCCTCCTGCAACGATCGAATTACCTGTGACTGAAAGTCCACCATCTGCAAGCGAATCCGAATGAGATCGACTTCCGCGATATACCCTTTATTAAATCGGATGGTATTGATTGCAAGGATACGGGAAAAACGTTCACGATTCTCTTCTGCCAACGCCAGCCTGCGCTGAGCCAACTGAATCCGGTAATAGGTATCCTTGACCGTAAACCCGAGTTGCCGCACTGCATCTTCGAAGGCCGCTTCTGCCGATTGCGTGCCGAACCCAGCACTTTCGATTCGATAGCCCCGTTTCCCTGCTAACTCGAATAATTGAGAGACTTGCGTAAACAGTTGCCCGCTATTGGAAAGGGTTCTTCCTTGCGTAAAGGAGTTGAGTGTCCCGACCGACACCAACGGGTTCGGAAAGAGCCGCGCGGTGACTTCCCGCCCTTTTGTATACTCGATCCCGTATTTGGCGATGAGCACATCAAGGTTCTGACTGAGAAACAGTCCCAAAGCATCGTTCACGCTAAGACGAAGCGGCTTCGATGCCACGGTAGCCTGTTCAGGAGCCGGAGATGGCGAAGCCGCACCGGAGGGATATGCAGAAACGCTCAGAACGCTGAGAACGACGATGGAGCAGATGGTAAGCAATTGTCGATCCAGAAACACGGACAATCCCCCGGATAAACCACTGCATGGGCAAGGGCAAGAGAGAGATTACCGCCCATCTCCTCAACTGAATCTGCATTATACAGCGTATGTGAGGCGAAGCAACGAACCTCTTAAAAGATCGGCACTGAGCAGGCTTCGGAACGTAGGCCCACTGAGTGAGGATGGATCGCCCCCAGGAAAATGTTCATCCATGGGCATAGGGATTGTCTTGACAGACTCAGAGCGGGTAACTGGTAATCGCGGCTTTCTCACCATCCAGCTAGACGGCATCATTCATGACAATTCGTCGCGAGGCAGGCACGCGGAACTGCATGGGGTGGTGCTACAAACTCGCCTATTCGCGATAGCTCACCTATCTCAGTGCGGAACCGAACCACCATTCATGTTATCTGTAGATCAGCACCTGTACGACATTATTTCCAGAACCGCTTGGGAACATCAAACGAGTACCGGAGTTGAACAGCCGTATATTTTTGAACAAGTCCTGCTTTGTCTAACGGTTGGTCATGCTCTTGATACAGGCTCAGTTCCATATCCTCGCGAACCCGTAATGCGAGTCCTATTATCCAGTCCAACTCGGTGGGGTTGAGTTTGTTTCCAGCTTCCCGGTCTGTAAAGAAATTCACATCTCCATATAACACAATCCTATTTTTGTAGAGGTCGAGATCCGCATGGGCCACATACCGAAAAAGGGCTCTCCCGGTATTATCTGGTCGCGCGAAATAGTTACTGTTCTGAAACAGCCATCCGGCGCCCGCATAGGCGGTCAGGTTCTGATTGGGAAAGATGCGCTGCCACCAACTGAAATCCTGTCTGGCTTGCAATCGAGAAGTCAGCAACGTATCGGCATACGCTTGGATGAGACCGCTCTTGTCAAGCGGCGCATCGCGCTCGTACTGGAGACGCCAGCCCCACCGGTCAATCAGCCCTGTGAAGGCATAGGTGCCATCCCATTCACTCAATGTAATCCAGCCTTTTGTTCGATCTGAAAAGAAGTTTTGATCAGTGTAAAAGGTCAGGTATTGCTTGTAGAGGTCAGTCTCCAGGTGAAGCATGTGGCGGAGGCCGACCAATCCTGTGTTATCGGGACGAGTAGCGAAAGTCGGGTTGGACACGAAGGCGGCTGTGAGGAAGTATCCTCCGAACAAGGTCTCTTCGGCTTCCCGTGCCGCCGCGCTGTCCGGCTGCTCCATCGACGGCAACGGACGGCCGTACTTTTCCAACGCAAGGGACAAGGAGGGTGAGGCCAGAAGCCCAATGATACTTAGGACCAGGAGGCCAACTGCGCGAGCAAGGGTGGTGCTCTGTCGCTGTCCCAGACACTTCTCTATCCCTGCTCGCGTAACAAGCCAAAGTGAGGAAACGACGAGGTAGAGCTGTGTGTGACGGACGATGAGAAACGTTATTATGATGTACTCCTTTCCCCCTGTCCCCGAGGACCGGGCCGGAGCCATCATCATCACGCTCCTTGGATTAGGCCAAGAGAGGAGAGGCTACGCAGGGAGGTCGGATAGTATTTATTGAACACAGGTGTGAAAAATCTCCTCACAGTGATCCGTAGCATCAACCGACAGGGGCACCGACCTATACTCTACCCCCGCCACACGATCATCTGCCATAAGCAGATGCGCCCAACATCCATGATGTGCCCCTGACCTACTGGACTTGGAGGAGGCAAATGATTCCTCAAACATGGGCGCTTCTTTGTAATATGACAGTACTGTGCCCTCGGCCGTCTTGGTTTCTTTAAGAGGGTGGCCGGCGCAAGCGACGAGTTCTTGTTTGCTTTTCCCAAGCAAGGCTTTCCCGGTAGGGCTCGCTTCGATCGGCTGAGACGCAGCACAGCCGACAAGCCCAATAAAGCTGACTATGAGAAGGAATTCGAAAATAGGGTATGATGTGCCGGAACCCAACAGAGGCATTCGCATATGGGTATTGTATATCAGAAAATAAGTTCAGACGGCAGCACCGGTGTCCAGTTTGGCTGAGCGGTTAGTAGGAAGTCTCATCAGCCTTGAGCAGGCCGATAAATACCTCACCGACGATGCGTCCTCCCGCCGGTCCTAAGCGAAGACCATTCTCCATGAGTTCTGCCTCCTTCAAAATCTAAAACCAGAGCGGCATGCTCTTCTCCGTGTCGAAGGGCTTGAGCATATCCAGTTGTGCGGGGGCAAGGCCGGAACGCCCATCCTCCGCGCATATGTGGCCCCTCACATCAGCGTAGCGTGCGAACCCGCATTATTCAGAAACGCGTTTGTTGCAATCGCCAAAGTTCGGGAGAGAGGCATGGGGCCAGAGGCTGTAGGTGATCAGAGGGAATGGATGCCCTCGTGTCCGACCTCTATACGGTTTCGCGGCGAACACATGAATAATGCGGACTAGTGCGTGCCCGCGATGAGACGATCGAGAACATCTTTCCAGAGATTCATCTGTGACGGCACAACTGTGACCCAAAAGCTTGTCGCTTAGAGAGAGGAATAGAAAATGTTCTCCTTCGCAGGCCCGGCATGAATTGTATCGGAAAAGACGACTCTCATTGCATTGCAGTAGTGGGATCTGGATAATGCGCGAAAGATTCTGAATCCAGCGTCATTCCTTAGGCGATAGGCGGTATTGAATGTCTTCCATTTCATTGGCCCTACTCATCTTCGGTGTGTGCTATCTGGTCATCATCACCGAGCGGATCCACAAGACGATTGTGGCGCTGTGTGGGGCTGCGGTGATGATCGGGCTTGGTGTGGTGTCGCAAGAGGAGGCTTTCTACTCCCATGAGTTTGGTGTCGACTACAATGTCGTGTTTCTGCTGATCGGAATGATGGTGATCGTGAACATCGTTCGAGAGACCGGTCTCTTTGAAGTCTTGGCCATCTGGGCGGCGCAGCGGGCCGACGCAAAGCCATTTCGCCTGCTGGTGTTGCTGGCCCTGTTGACGGCTGGGCTTTCGGCCATGCTCGACAATGTCACCACTGTGCTGCTCATGGCGCCAGTCACCTTGGCGATTACGAAGCGATTGGAACTCAATCCCATTGTGTTTCTAGTAACCGAGGCGCTTGCATCCAACATTGGTGGGACCGCGACGCTGGTCGGTGATCCGCCCAATATTATGATCGCCAGCAAGGCTGAATTGAGCTATCTCGACTTTCTGGTGGTCTTGGGGCCGATCGCTGTGGCGATTATGGTCGTGTTCGTGGCTGCGCTGTGGCTGATCTTTGGGCGAACAATGACCGTGCCCCCACATCTCCGAACGGCGGTTCTGGCGTTGCGTTCACGGGAGGCCGTTTTAGATCGACCGTTCTTGCACCGCTGTCTCTGGCTGCTCGGGATCGTCAACGTCGGGTTTTGTGTGCATTCTCTCATTCATCTTGAGCCGGCCACGATTGCCCTCCTTGGCGCGAGCCTGTTCATGCTGATCGGTCATGCGAGACGGAAGCGGGAGGATGCAGAAGAGCTGTCGTTTTTGACCGATGTCGAATGGAAAACCATCTTCTTTTTTATCGGGCTGTTTATACTGGTCGGTGGATTGGTGAGGGTCGGCGTGATTCGCTACCTGGCGGATCAGTTAGTTTCGGTGACGCAGGGGAATCTTGCGGGATCCACGATGTCGGTGCTGTGGGGGTCGGCCATGCTCTCAGCCGCGGTGGATAACATTCCCTATGTCGCGGCGATGAATCCGTTGATTGTGGACCTCGCCCGGTCGCTGCACCCTGAGATTTCGGATTATGCCACCTTGGTGCATCAGCCGGACATCATGCCGCTGTGGTGGGCGCTGGCGCTTGGAGCCTGTCTGGGGGGGAACGGCACGATCATCGGCGCGAGCGCGAACGTGGTGATCGTGGATATCGCACGCAAAGCCGGCTATCCCATCTCATTCTGGCAATTCTTCAAGTTTGGGTTTCCCGTCATGGTGGGGTCGGTATTCATCAGTGCGTTATACCTCTGGTTCCTCTTTCTCCGCTGACCTAGCCCGGACCATTCATGAATACCTGCTACGTCGTCCGATCCTCTCGCCCGGCGGGGCTTTTCTCGTTCGGCCTCCTCGACGGACTGCAGTACGCCTGCGTTGGCCTTACTTGCGAGAAGCCCTGGCAGGCTTCGGTCTCGAACGCCTCGCGATGGCATTCATGAATAATCCGGGCTAGCAGAATGTTAAAAATGTCCGCTAGCGGAAGAAGACTGTTATTTGGTTGAACCAGACTAACCGGATAAACCAGATGAACCAAATCAACCAAATAGACCAGACCAACCAGTCGGTGTGAAGGAATCCATTCGCTGCTGTATGTCATAGACTACAGCAGCACGATCCTTGTGAAATCGATGGGATAGGGTGACTCTGATCTCGCAGGTGAACTCGTTTCCCTTCATAGAGATGCGCCCGTCGAGGATCAAGGGGTGCAGTATATGGAAATACCACAATAACAAGTATTGGCCCTCCCTCTTGTGCGGTACGGTGTTTGCTCCCCTCCATGGATTCACAAGACATCACCTTACCCGACAAGATTTGGAGGTCTAGTCATGGCGACGCACACCGTTGAAGCAATGCTCTCCCACTCCACAGCGGTCGAACAGCGGGAGTGGAACATGGGAAATAATGATGTTGGCCAAGCGTCTGCCGTGATGCCGACTACGACCATCCCTCCGGGACGCCGGTGTGAGGCGCGTACGGACTATCGGCACACGTGTTCGTATAAGGTGCTTGAAGCCATTGAAGGGGAGTCGGTTGTCATCGGACAAGGAGAGGCGTTTGCACTTAACCGGAGCACGGAAGGCATGCTTATCTTCTTAGCCCTGGCCCCTCATGCGAAGCAGTTGATAGAAGTATACACCTCTCGCTCTGGATGGGGTAGAACCATAAATGTCTTTGAAGCCCGATGGGCCAGGCCCGTACCGGTAGAGTCACTCGGAAATCTGTACCTGGTTGGATGTCGACGGATATTCGGCCCCTGTCACTATCTGTCGTTCTAGTCTCTTCCATGACGGACAGTTGATGTTCCCTCTCAGAACGCCGCTCTTACCTGCCGCTTGCCCTCGCTGATTCAGAGGGGTAAAATTGGCACCTCCACCACTTACCCACATCGATAGGAGGTGCTATGGCCGTCCGCACCACTCCCTCAAAACCACGGATTTCTCTCGACCGAAACATCGAACGGATGCGGAAACAGCTCGCTGATTTTGCCCCGTTCTTGGGCAAGGGCAAGCAGACATGCAGCCTGGAGGAGTTCGATCTGGAGACGGAACGACTGATCGAAGAACTGCTTGGGCAGACGTCTGACTTGCTGCACGCCTATGAGTATGCTGAACTGGGTGAGGCGGCAGGATTGGTCAACATGACGGATGAGGCGCCGGAAGGCACCGGCATGGATAGTGAGCGCCAAAGCCTATTGCAACGCGGCCGTGTGTTGGAAAGCTGTGTGTCGGAACTGGAAGCGCGCCGGTCTGCCGGAACGAAGAAAAGCAAGGTCGGGCGTACGCTCAAAGGCCCGCAGATCGCCGAGCACATGTCCACCGAAGTCCGGGACGTGTCGCAGGACGCCAGCCTGCGACAGACCGCGCAGCTGATGCAGCAATGGAAGCTGGGGTCGTTGCTCGTCACCAATAGCCAATCATATGTCGGTATCATCACTGATTCAGCCCTGACACGCGAGGTGGTGGCTAAGGGGTTGGATCCCAATACGACCCTTGTCAAGACCTGCATGCGGACACCAGTGGCGACTATTGAAGGTGATCGGCCGATTATCGATGCCGTGCGCATGATGAAGGAGCGGGCTACTCGGCATCTGGCTGTGACGCAAGATGGACAGATCATCGGCGTGATATCCGTCTCCAATATTCTGAGGTATTACTCGGGCATCGCCTAGCAACACGTCGCAGGTTGTTCATAAAACGCAGTTCATCTTGCGAGATATGTTTCTTGTTCATGCCATCGGCAATAAGCCACTTGCCATCTGCTTTTGTTTTTAGCCATTCGTTCCCATCAGAGAAGGGGAGGTGAGAGATGGGTCCAACCAAGGCGATTGTGAAGGAGAATAGGCTCTACGAAGTGGTAGGAGGAAAGCTGATTAAGGATGGGTTCGCCAGCCGTCAGGAACTTGAAGACTACGTGAACCATCATTATGTGACTTTGCCGGTGCTCGACAATGCGGGGAATCCGTGGTTGCTTGATGAGAAGCCGGTGTATTGTCTCCGTGGCACGCAATACGAAACCGTTAACGATCAGAGGGTTCACCTCGCGCGCTGTCCGGATTGCGGTGGCATGGGAATCAGATCAGACGAATTTACGGTCGAATCGGATTGCATTCGTTGTACGGCCTGCGGGCATGAATTCGATGCACGATTGGAAATGATGGAAACGTGAGGGGGCAGCTTGGTGGTCCCTTGCGCTCGCAGAGGGCGCACGATCAGAATGTGCTCCCTCGATGCGCGCGGTGAGGGACCTACCAAGCCGTCCCCTTGAAGGACAAACGAGCGAGCTTGGAGGGAGTATTTGAGAGTGGAGTATTCCGGGGTGGCAGTGGGTGGATGAGTGAAAAAACGGTGTCGCCAAGATGGGTGATGCATGAGGAGAGCCGGGTGTCCATGGAGGATGGGTGATGGAGATCGCGCGTAGTTTTTGGAGTAGTATCAAGGTCTTATGGAGTGCTCCACGCTCATTTTAATGTGTGTTGCTCTCGATGGCATTGGCTTTCCAGAAACTTCTTTCTTTGCAAGAATTTGTGTAGAGGGCACAGAGGTATGCCTATGCATATCTGGGGAAATTTTGATGTACGAATGTATTGACACATAGGCTAAAGAGAGCTAGGATTTCGAAAATTCACGCATGCCCATGAGCCAGTGTAGAGTGTCTGGGCCTGTAATGGTGGATACAGGTGCTTGATAAATACATAGGGGTGATTCTCAATTCCTTAACAAGGAGGTCAGTGCATGGCTAGTACAACATGGGAGGGGGCGGACCGGGGCTACGACATGTCGCTCTGGTACGATTCCAGACCCCTCAAGATCGGCTGGTTTACGATGTTGGCGGCAGTGGGTGCCGAAGTCGTCTTTCAGCGGGTGTTCGGGTACTCCCACGGGTTGGACTCGATGACGCCGGAGTTCGAAAACGTCTGGATGGGGCTGTGGCGCTTTAACGTGATTTCCAACATCATCTTCTCGGTCTCCACCCTCGGGTGGATCTGGAGTACCCGGGATCGCAACATCGCCAATGTGGACCCCAAGACCGAGCTCAAGCGGTATTTCTACTGGATGATGTGGCTCGCGATTTACGTGTTCGGCGTGTATTGGGCGGGCAGTTATACGCTCGAGCAGGACGCGTCGTGGCATCAGGTGATCATCCGCGATACGAGCTTCACCGCCAGCCATATTATCGCCTTCTACTTCACCTTCCCGTTGTACATCACTTGTGGCGTGGCGAGCTATCTCTATGCCATGACCCGGCTGCCGCAGTTCAGCAAGGCGGTGTCGTTCCCGTTGGTGGGGGCGATCGTGGGGCCGATGATGATTCTCCCGAACGTGGGCCTCAATGAGTGGGGGCATGCCTTCTGGTTTGTTGATGAACTCTTTGCGGCGCCGTTGCACTGGGGCTTTGTGACCCTGGGCTGGTGCGGGCTGTTCGGTGGGACCGGTGGGGTGGCAGCGCAGATCGTCGCCCGCATGTCCAACCTGTGCGATGTGGTCTGGAACAACGAGAGCAAGGACTGCTTGCACGTGATCCCGTACTAAGTCGTGCCCGTCGGCTTCGGCGGGCCGACTTCGTACTCCGGATGCCGGAGAGAGCGGGGTCGCCAAGCCAGTTAGATATTTAGGGAGGGGACAGATGTTCAGAACGAGCGAGGAGGGGACAAATGGCACTGTTTAGAACCGCTGAAATTATCAAAGCCAGCAAGCTTCCGCCGGAAGGCGTCAAGCTGTCAAGAATGCTAGACGCGGTGTATTTTCTTCCTATTGCGTACTTAGGGGTGTTCGCGACCTTTCATATGCACTTCGACCTGCTTGCGGGAGACTGGGATTTCTGGGTCGATTGGAAGGATCGGCAGTTTTGGGTAACGGTCACACCAATTGTGGAGGTCTGTTATCCCGGGGCGATCATGTACTACTTCTGGACGTTCTATCGGCAACCGTTTGGTGCAACGCTGAGCATCACGGGGCTCCTCGTCGGGAAGTGGATTACGATTCTGTTTGCCTGGTACTGGTGGGCTAACTTCCCGGCAAACTTCGTCATGCCAGCCACTATGGTCTCCAGTGCGCTGATCCTCGACTGTACTCTGTTGCTGACTCGGAGCTGGATGCTCACAGCAATATTCGGGGTATGGGCGTTCGCGATGATGTTTAACCCGACACAATACGCTATATTCGGGT
>JACQEY010000085.1 GCA_016200355.1 Nitrospirota bacterium | reverse complement strand
GAGATCGCTTGTGCCCACCACGAGCGCGCCCTGTTGGTTCGCGAGACGGAATAACAGGCTCGTTCGTTCCCCCGCTTGGACGTTCTCAAAGGTGACATCATGCACCGGCTTGGCGGCCGTATGAGGATGGCCGATGTTTTCGAGCATGTGTTCTGCACTTGGACGAATATCGATCTCCTGCGCGGTGCACCCGATCGCGCGCATGAGACGCCAGGCTTGGTCTCGTGTGCGCTTGCTGGTGGCAAATCCCGGAAGGGTATAGCCGAGCACGTTCGTGCGTGGAACACCCAGCACATCCATCGCCTTTGTGCACACGATCACGGCCTGAGTCGAATCCAGCCCGCCGGACACGCCGATCACGACCTTGCTGATCCCAGCCGACCGCAGACGCTTCACCAATCCTTGCACCTGGATCTCGTACACCTCCCGACAGCGCTCGTCTCGTTGCTCAGGGTCACTGGGGACATAGGGGAAGCGGTTGTATGCCCGATCGAGCAAAAGTCGTTCATGACAGGGCAGTTCGACAGGGACTCGTACCGTGCGAAAGGCTGACAGGTCGCCCCTGTGGCGGCGGACTGAGTCTCCGAAACTGGTTTGTCGTCGGCGATCCTGAGCCAGACGATCCAGGTCGAGGTCGCCGGTGAGCAGTTGGGACTTGTAGGAAAAGCGGGAGCTTTCGGCCACGACTGTCCCGTTTTCATAAATCATCCCGTGCCCATCCCATGCCAGATCGGTGGTGGACTCTCCGAACCCTGCGGAGGTGTACAGGTACGCCGCGAGGCACCGAGCCGATTGACTGGCAGCCAACTGACGCCGGTACTCCGCTTTCCCGATGGTGATGTTCGAAGCAGAAAGGTTGATCAACACGGTAGCTCCGGCCAGGGCCGCATAAGAAGAGAGGGGGATCGGCACCCAGAGGTCCTCGCAGATTTCGACATGAAAGGTGCAGAGAGGTTGGCCCTCAAGCTGAAACAGCAGTTGGTTGCCGAAGGGCACGTCCTGCTGGTTCAGCAACTGGATCGTCTGAGATCGGGCGCAATCGGCAGACACAAATTGACGTATCTCATAGAACTCGCGATAGTTGGGAAGGTAGGTCTTCGGGATCACGCCCAGCAGATGCCCACCAGACAGCACGGCCGCGCAATTGAACAGAAGCCCATCGACGACAAGCGGCAAGCCGACGATTGCGATCACGGGGATGTCCTGTGATGCATGAAGGAGGGAGGCTAGTTGTTCTTTGCAACCGTCAAGCAGCGCTTGTTGTTGGAACAGGTCTTCGCAGGAATAGGCCGACAATCCGAGCTCGGGAAAGACGACCAGGAGAGCCTTGCGTTCCGCCGCCTGTTTCATGAGTGCGATCGTCTCGCGTGCATTATATTCCGGCTCTGCAACACGAACCGTCGGAATCCCGACGGCGACCCGCACGAACCCGTGGGTGTAGAGATTGAAGAAGGGTTCGTCGGTGTTCATGTGTGCGTGCTCATCAATCAGGCGTCCTTTGTCGATCCACGCCGAGGCTTACACCCATTCAAGACAAGAACAGGCAAATCTCATGCTTCCCCCCACTCCCTTGATCAGTTCAGCCATCCCCTAGCTTTTGCTCGAAACACCCACGGAGTCAGCCGATTGTGCTTTTGGTCATATGTTCGGACTGACGCGTTCTTCCACATTGCGGCTTCGGGCAGTGGAGCCCAACGCCGCACTGCTCGTAATAAAGTCAGCGGGTTTGTCTCTGAACTTGGTAGTGTTTTGGTTGGTCCGGGAGCTATCTCAGGAGAAGGGGATGGGCTGCTCGACGATCAGCGGGGGATTCGGAAGGCGGGAAGCGAAACAGAGGGGGATGGCCCGGGCCTCTGTGCCTCAGGCTGGTGGCGGACATCGTGCAAGTATCCAGGTAAGACTTCTATGACTGGGAAAATCTCCTGAGCGAGTGTGGTGTGGAATGGGAACTGGCAATGGCCGTTGCCCCAGCGTCACCAGGATCCAGAATAGTTGTGCCGGGAAGAAGGCGGAGAGTCGCACGAGGTCATGACATGTGGTCGGCCCCTCTTCAGAGCTGTAGGTCATCAGACCCATGCCCATGCTCGACCCTGCCGCCCTGCACGTAGCACATAGACTGTGGCATTAGGGGACAGGACCTCCGTTTGGTTGTGACGAATAACACCACAGCCTCTTTGGGAGTGGTCCATGCATGCGGGTCTACCCTCTCGCATCCATCCAGGGTTTCGGAAGAATTGATTCCCCTACGCATCCTTTTGCCATGTGGCATTGTACGTGCAGATTTGGCATCCTGTTAGCGCGGTGCAGTCTAAGCAAGGCTGGTGCAGGAAGGACGTACGGGGAAGGCTTCTCTCCCTGACGGAATGATCAGAGATCTCTCACATGATCGAATAAAGGAGCTGTTATGTCGACGTCACATCTTCCCCGAGACAAGAAAGATCGATCGGTTCGAGCCCGGAAGCACGACCTCTACAAAATGAAGGGCAAACTTCTGGAGCCGTCGGTCTGTCGTGAGTGTAACGCGGTCTACCACAAAGGCCGGTGGACGTGGGACCCTGCCCCAGCGAAGAGTCATGCCCTCGTGTGCCCTGCCTGTGAACGGATACGGGACGGTGCGGCCAGCGGGGTACTGCTGCTAACCGGTGAATTTGTCGCCTTACATCGGGACCAGGCTCTCGGGCTCGCCCGCAATGAAGAGGCCCGTGTCAAAGCCGAACATCCTCTGGCTCGGATTATTACGATCAAGGACCAAGCCGAAGCTCCAGTCGGGGTAGTCATCACTACGACCGACCCCCATCTCGCGCGACGCATTGGCGAGGCTCTGCATCACGCACATCACGGCACATTTACCTGTCGCTACGAAGAGAGCGAAGACCTGCTCCGAGCGAACTGGCAGAGTTAACCGTCTGTATGAGCCGGGCAATTGGACAGCTTGTAGACCGAAGAGTATGATGATTCGTCATATGGTCCAGTGGTCACGCTGCATCATACTGGCAGGGAGAACCGGGCTATGGCTTCGGTATTTTCCTACTATGCGGTCTCCTTCCACTACTCCAGCGATCGTAACGACCAGCTGACTCAGTCGCCCAATACACGTCACTACTTCCACTCCCCTCATTATATTCCCGACTCCAGCTTGACGGTCGAACTGATCCGCCTGCGCATCGCTACGATTGTGGCCCCCTCTTATCCGCAATGCATTTCACCTCTTCGTGGAACCGCGGCAAACGACGTCGACCGGTCCACGGGGAAACCAAGGAGGTTTCTATGACATCCTCCAACAAGTTGCGACAGGGAGTTCTCATGCTGGTGTTCGGGTTGAGCATCACAGGCTTCGCCGGGTCGAGCCCTGCAGCGACGACGGAAGGAACGTCTTTTAATCTGCCCGTCGAAACGGTGGCGGACTATCTGTACGCCGTGATTGAAGCGGATCGTGAGGTGTACACCAAGCACGTCGTTGAACGAATGCAGACCAAAGGGGTGGTCGTGGCCTCGGAGAACTGGGAGGAGAAAAATACCCTGCCTCTCCCAGCTCAATTCCTAATGGAGTCTGGCCGCGTCATGGCAAGAAAAGGCCTCGGCATACAGTATCGATTGATCAGCCTCTGGCCGATCAACAAGCGGAATGGCGCCTCAAGCGAGTTTGAGAAGATAGGCCTGGGGACGATCCTCACTCATCCAACTAAACCCTATACCGCTTTTGTGAAGGAAGGGGGAGCCCGTTACTTCCAAGCCGTCTATCCTGATCTTGCTGTGGCCCAGGCTTGCATCGGCTGCCATAATTCCCATCCAGACAGCCCCAAACGGGACTTCAAGATCAATGATGTGATGGGGGCAATTGTGATCAGTATTCCGGTGAAATAGATCTGCGAGCGACGGGCGAGGCTGAAGGCGAGGACTAGACTGAAGACTGAAGGTTAGGCTGAAGACTGAAATGTTCGGGCTCCGACCTTCAGCCTTCCCAGCTTCAGCCTAATCCGTAGCCTACTGTGGGCTACGGATTCTTCGCGCACCGGAACCCGGGGAAGTATAAGCTTCGGAACGACGGCGGATCCCAGTACCGATCCGCGGAGCGCAGGTTCCGAGGACTGCTAGTCCACGAGCCGCCACGGATCACTTTGAACCCGCCCATTGACGGTCCTCCCGGGTTCTGCTGCGGGCTGTTCTTGTAATAGGCATCATCGTACCAGTCGCTGACCCATTCCCAGACATTTCCAGCCATGTCATAGATGCCATAGGGACTCTTGCCATCTTCCAAAGTCCCCACCGGCGCCAATGTTCCATAGTCGTGCGACCCCACTTTCCCATAGTTCGCGTGGAGCGGGGTCGGGGGATCGTTGCCCCAAGGGTAGAGACGGCCATCCGTCCCCCTCGCCGCCTTCTCCCACTCCGCCTCTGTCGGCAGGCGCTTGCCGGCCCATTTGCAGTACGCGGCCGCATCCGCCCAATCCACATTGGCGACCGGGCGCTTCTGATTTGCCGATTGGTTTATCGTCTTCCAGTCCAAAGGTGCGCGGGCTTCTCCTGACCGTAGAAATTCCGCATACTGCCCCACTGTGACTTCGTACACATCCATGGAAAAGGTATCCACATAGACCTTGTGTGCCGGTCGTTCGTCTGCATCACCATCCTGACTCCCCATCGTAAACTCCCCAGCCGGTATCGACACCATCGCCCCCGCTGGCGGACGGGCCGACGCAGGCTTCTCCTGACTTTGCTTCTGCCCTGTGGCCGACTCCTTGCCTCCCTTATCAACGGGTGCTGCGGCCATCGCCGGTTGAGCGGCGAGCCCAAGTAATGCGACCAGCACAAACATCGTCCTCATGAACGGCCTCCGCTTTCTACTGAAGAAACCATGACACCCTCTCCTCACATAGCCCAATGGGCGGGAACTATAAAGCTTCGCACCTCAGAAAAACAACCGGACAAGTTCCGGAGCTGTCTGGCCTGGCCCGCATTACTCATGAGCAGTTCTGCTGCAATCGCGAGCTTTCTGGCGAGAGGCAAACGGCTAGAGGCAAGTGGCAAAGACTTCCGGTCGGAAGCAAAGCGTTATGAATAATACAATGTGGGCTAAGGATTACGGAGTCTTCGCGCATCGAAACCCGTTGAGTCCTTGGTCCGTCGGCGAAATGAGGCTCCGATTCGAGGAGCGCAGGGCTCGCGGATTACTATACCAGGACCCGCCACGGACCGCCTTGGTCCCACCCGATGACGGTCCTGTCGGGTTCTGCGACGGGCTGACCTTGTAATAGTTATAGTCGTACCAATCACTGACCCATTCCCAGACATTCCCGGCCATATCATAGATGCCATAGGGGCTCTTGCCAGCTTCGAACGACCCAATCGGCGCTAATACCCCGTGATTGTTCCACTCCGTTTTCCCAAAGTTCGCATGGAGCGGCGTCGGAGCATCGTTACCCCACGGATAGAGACGACCGTCCGTCCCCCGCGCCGCCTTTTCCCACTCCGCCTCCGTCGGCAGGCGCTTGCCGACCCATTTGCAGTATGCGGACGCATCCGTCGAATCCACATTGGCAATCGGGCGCTTCTGATTCGCCGGTTGATTCATCGTCTTCCAATCCGAAGGCTGATCGATCCCTTTCGCCTGCAGAAATGCCGCATACTGCCCCACCGTGACTTCGTACACATCCATGGAAAAGGAATTCACATAGACCTTGTGTTCCGGTTGTTCATCTGAATCTCCCGTCGCACTTCCCATCATGAACTCTCCCGCCGGCACCACCACCATCGCTCCCTCTGACGGTTTGGCCGCCGCAGGCGTCTCCTGACTCGGTTTCTGCCCCGTGGCCAATTCCTTAGCAGCCTTCTCAACGGGTGGGGCAGCCATCGCCGGGTGAACCGTGAACCCAAGCAACGCGACCAGTACCAGTATCCATCTCATGAACCGCCTCCGCTTTTTGTTGAAGGAAATCGTGCCACTCTGCCCGCACATGACCTAATGGGCGAGAACTATAAAGCTTCGCACCTCAGAAAAACAACCGCACAGGATCACAAGTTGTTCCATTGAGCAGGATGCCAGGAAAATTCTTCAGCATGTGAAGATCGTGATATGTGAGACGTGAAATGACTATCCAACTTACAGAGCGATTGCGGTCCAAATCTTCACGACGATCCATAGGACTGCTGCAATGGCGAGCAGCAGAAGCACGACGGTCCCGCCGATGATGCCGGCTACATACAGTCTGGCCTGCTGCGTCTCTCGATAGGGTTGAGTCGCAGCCCGTCGCAGCAGTTCTGCATTCCTCGCGTGACTCCGAAACCAAATGGAAAAGAGGTCGCCGATAATGGGGATGGCGCCGACCGTCCCATTGATGAGGAGGTTCAGGCTCATCCGTGCAATGACGATCTGCGGCACTTGGAGCCGGGCGGCCAATATCAGGATGACGGTCCCGATGAGATTGGCCAGCATGTCACCGATTCCGGGGATCAGTCCGAGCAACGGATCGAGTCCCAGATAGAACGGTGTGACAGGAATTTTGACGGTCGTATCCAAAGCCTTAGCTAATAGTTCGGCCATCGCCACCATGGCTTCTCGTTGAGGATCGGACGATGGAGACTCTGGGAATCGATGTGAACCTTGGTCAACCACGATGTGATCGAGCGGAAAATTCTGTGAGCCAACAGCGGTCCGTTGAACCGTACCATGAGTGATGCGGCTTGGCCAACTTTCTCTAGCAGGTTGCGTATCTACTCTCTTGGGATGTTGGGATTTTACGGGTCTGCAGCCCTGAACAACATGAACACGCCACGCAGGAAGCTCAAAAAGGCTGTCCAGCAAGGCCGCAGCGAGTGAAGGCTCGAGGCGTACCCTTGGGGTACGTTGAGAGTCTGAGCGATGCGAGAACGCCGCTGGCGGACTTTTTCAGCTTCCTGCGAAGGCTGAAAGGATTCGTCCCTTGGCGACATGACAAAGATAAGTCCTATCACCATGGCCGCCCAGGCCCGGTGCAACACTCTACGATGGAGGCCTCTATGCGCACACGGTCGATTCGCTCCGGTCACGCCCTCGTAAGGCGGTTGATCCTCGTTTCATTCTTGCTGTTTCCCTGGCCTGTTTTGGCAGAAGAAGGGGCGGCGCTCCCCCTCTCCAAGATCGTGCTCTACTCAAGCGGCGTGGGATATTTTCAACATGACGGCACGGTGAACAACCGAACGCAACTCGATCTCCGCCTGCATGCGAACCAGATCAACGACATGCTGAAAAGTCTTGTCGTGCAAGATTTTGGTGGAGGTAGAATCTCGACTGTCACCTACGGTTCGCGCGATCCCGTGACCAAGACGCTCGGAAGCTTCGGTATTAACCTGAACGGCAACCCGACCCTGGGGCAGATTCTGACTCAGGTCCGTGGAGAACCGGTCGAAGTCACCGCGCCCAATCCCATTGCCGGCACGTTACTGGGCGTGGAGAAGAAAACGGAATCTATCGGTGAGGGCTCGCAGCACCGCGTCATCGAGCAGGAATATGTCACGCTTCTGACAGAAGAAGGATTCCGCTCACTCTCGCTGGCGAACGTACAACGCATTAAATTGACCAATCCCACGTTGAATGCTGAACTGCACCAGGCTCTGGCCGCACTCGCGGCGAATCACGATGCCCAGAAAAAGATGGTCTCGATTACCTTTGACGGCACCGGGAGCCGCCAAGCCCGTATCGCTTATCTCACGGAAACCCCCGTCTGGAAGACCACTTATCGACTCGTCTTGGACGAGGACAAGGCACCCTATCTGCAAGGCTGGGCCATTGTGGAGAATCAGACCTCACAGGATTGGCGCGACGTGAAACTCTCGCTTGTCTCTGGACGGCCTATTTCCTTCACGATGGATCTGTATCAACCGCTCTACAACCCACGTCCAGTTGTCCAACCTGAACTCTATGCCAATCTAAAACCCCAGACGTACAGCGATGCCTTGGATGAACTCAAGTCAGTAGCCTCCCCACCCGCTGCCCGCAGCGACATGAAAAAAGAGCGCTTGCTCGGCAAGATGGCTCAAGGTTTTGCCGGTGGCCGGACCAATGCCCCCGCATCAGCATCCGTCGCTGCCGAAATGGAGATGGGGAGCCTGGAAGAAGGCGTCGCTCCCATGGCAATGGCTGAAGACAAGGGCGAGCTATTCGAATATCGTATCGACCAGTCCGTCACCCTCGCCAAGCACACCAGTGCGCTGCTGCCCATCATCGGCCAACCGCTCCAGGGACAGAAAGTGTCGCTCTACAATCAGAGTGTCAATGCGAAACATCCACTGAACGGGTATCGGCTGAAAAACACATCGGCCCTTCATTTGATGCAAGGCCCCATCACGCTGTTCGATAGTGGAACTTATGCGGGCGATGCCCGCATTGAGGATCTCCCCCCTGGACAAGACCGGCTGATCAGCTATGCCCTCGATCTCAAGACCGAAGTGGAACCTAAACTCGAAGGCGGCACGCAAGAACTTGCGACAGTCTCGCTGAGGAAAGGCACGATGCTCATCTCACGCCGTTTGGTCGAGGACCGGACCTATCTCGTGAGGAACCGCGACGCCAAGGCCAAGACCGTACTGATCGAACAACCCTATCGTGCAGACTGGAAACTTGCCGAACCGAAAGAGCCGACAGAACGGACGCGCGACATGTATCGGTTCAGCGTCTCAGTCGATCCAGGGAAAAGCGCGACGCTCCGCGTCAAGGAAACATTGCCCATTCAGGAATCGATCCTTTTGATGGAGAGCGGCATCGACCAGATCGTCCATTACCAGCAGGCGAAAGAAGTCAGCCCAAAAGTGAAAGAGACGCTACAGCGCGTGATGCAATTGCGCAGCAAGCTGGACGACGCGCGCGCCCAAAGAATGCGCCTAGACCAACGCACCGCCGAGATCACGGCGGAGCATGCTCGCATCCGCGAAAATATGCAGCGGCTCCCGCAGAACTCCGATCTCTATACTCGCTATGTCAAGAAGCTGGACCAGCAGGAGACTGAGCTGGAAAAACTGCGCAAGGAGATCGAGAGCCTCAAGAACACGGAAGAAGAACATCGGCGGGAATTGCAGAACTACGTGATGAATCTGGACGTGGCCTAGCTCTGTCTGGAAAAAAATCGCCGGACATCTTCTAGGGGAGCACAGCCTACAAGGAGATAATGATCCGGCGAGACAATGAGGGGAACCCCGGCCTGGCCTGTTGTGTGCCAGGCCGATTCCCACTCTTGAGCCACCTGGCGATCCTCGCCATTGACAGTACCCACACCATCGAGTGAGCCTCCTACCTGCTCAACCAGCTGCCTGAGCACTTCAGGGTCAGAGATGTCCCTCCCTTCGCACCAGAATGCCCGATAGGTCTCACGCACAAACGCCATCATATGGGATGGGTCACGCCGTCGGAGCGCCACCGCTTGTTCAATCGCTGGTTTCGTATTCGGCTTGCCAGAAGGAAGCACAATAGGCAGCCCCGGCGCCAGCCGCTGCACGACCGCCACTTCGTGGCGCAGTTCAGCACCCAACGAGCCCTGCCAGGGTTTCATTGGACGAGGCAGATGCGACGCATGCTGCACACCCCGCCATTCACAGCGATCGAGCAAATTCATCTCGTACAGTCGTTCATGCATCGCATAACAGAATGGACAGTTGAAATCACTGTAGAGAAGGTTCCGTTTTTCATTCACTCTGCATATTCTCCCCTGAAGCCGGCCCTGCGCTTAGCGTCTTGGCATTGATCGTGAACAGATACGCTCGAACGATATCCACTATCGTGACTGGCTGTCAAGATTCTGCCTATGAGGGACACTGCGAGGGGAACAGATTGTCAGCAGAAGACTATGGCGGTGATTGAGCAGGACGCACGTCGGGCTGTGCGAGGAGATGCTCTAATTTTGCACGGAGGGTTGGGAGGGACATTGGCTTCGTGATGACGTCATCCATTCCGACTTGCCGGCATTTCTGTTCGTCTTCCGATGACGCGTGCCCGGTGAGGGCAATGATGGGCAGATGCCTGGTCGTGGCTTGTTCCTGTCGCCTGATTTCTTGCGTGGCTTCATAGCCATTCATCTCCGGCATTTCGCAATCCATCAACACGGCATCGTAGGTGGCGTGGGCAATGGAATCCACAGCCTCCCGCCCGTTCCGTGCCACCTCCACCTGACAGCCAAGCTTCTGTAGAAATTTGCACGCCACAACCTGATTGATCTCATTGTCATCTACGACAAGAACTCGTAGCGGTGTGTTACGGTCCGTCGTCGATGCAATGGACGGCTTCACAGCCTGAGCAGAAGTTGTACGCTGAATCGCAGGCAACAAGCTTGTGCTATACGTAAAGGAACTGCCCTTTCCTGGCGCACTCTCCACCATCATGGCTCCACCCATGAGCTCAACCAGTTGGCAACAGATCATCAAACCTAGCCCGGTTCCTCCGTATCGCCTGGCCGTCGACACTTCTGCCTGAGAATAAGCTCCAAATAATCGCGCCTGCTGATCGGCAGTGATGCCGATGCCCGTGTCTTTCACCGTCCACTGGAGAACGATGGCGTCGGAATCATTCTGATTGCACGGGACTGTCTTCACGGATACGTGAATCCCGCCCCGCTCGGTGAACTTGATGGCATTACCGACCAGATTAAACAAAATTTGCCGAAGGCGAATCGAATCACCGCGTAACTCAGCTGGGATATCCTGCGCCAGTTCAACCTGAACGATCAGCCCTTTCTTCTTGACCGCTTCCGACGTCAGCGTGATGACATCCGCAATAAGAGAACGGAGTTCAACGTCGGCGACTTCCAATGACATCTTTCCTGCCTCGATCTTCGAGAAGTCGAGAATGTCGTTCACGAGCACTAAGAGCGACTCAGCCGACCGGTGCATGGTTTCCAGTAACTGCCGCTGCGGATCGGTGAGAGCGGTATCCTGAAGCAGCTGGGTGCATCCCAACACGCCGTTCATCGGGGTCCGCAATTCGTGACTCATCGTGGCCAGGAAGATTGCTTTCGCACGGGCCGACTCTTCTGCTACGTCTTTCGCACGACGCAATTCCACGTCTGCGGTAATATCGGTTCCATAGGCTCTGACCTGCTTCAAATCTCCTAATGGAAAGAAGGACCAGGCCAGCACATAGTCTTCAACGTGATGTTCCAATCGAATGGTAGGTTGCTGCGACTCAAGACAGTGCTTCAGCACATCTGCCAGGTTCGGCGGGAATACGGCTTCCACCCGTCCGTGGATGGAGGTGCCGCGATTGAGGAGTTCCACCATGGCAGTATTGGCATAAAGCATGATGCCGCCTTCATTAAATTCCACAATGGGATTCGGCGCATCCTCCGCAAGCCTGGCCACCCGTTGAACATCTCGCTCCGCCTCCCGTTCCACCGTCAGGTCGCGACAGACGACAATGGCCCCAACACACTCCATGCCTTGACACCTGGGCCAGAACGTCGCAGCGATCTCAATCCCGGTACCGTGGGCTCGTATCCACTGATGGGACGATACCATTGTGACTTCACCGGTTCGTACGGTGTGTTCCAATGGGCAATCGCGATGGCTTCCCCCCTTTGAGAAAAAGCAACCCACCAACTCGTGAAACACTGAGCCGATGACATCCTGACGACGGCCCACGAGCTGCTGCGCCACGGGGTTGAGAGACAAGATCCGTCCATCTCGATCCGTCACAAATATCGCTTCTCCGGATGACTCGAGAATGAGAAACGAATCCTCACGAGTGGGCAGCCAGGACAGCTTTCCTTTTGGGGCAGGATCAGAGGTGGGACCGAAAGACAGGCTCACGCGGCCACCTGCCTGAGAACAGCTTCAACATCGAGACCTTCTCGAGCCGCATTCCGCACATCGCGAATCGTTCGTCCTCCCTCTGGTTCATGTACTAAATCCAAGGGAACCGGTGGGAGACATGTCTTGCCGGACTGGTCTCTGCAGATATACAGAAGGGGCAGGTGGGCTTTCCCCGGCGTGATTGCGCCGACAACAGCGATCTCCCCGGAACTCAGTGCCACCACGCTGTACAACGGATACACGCCGATCGCACGAATCAAGTACGACACGACCTGCGAGAGCGCTTCATCGGCTCGATGCCGTTGGTAGAGTTGCGTCAGCGCTTGATTTGAAGACATCGGAGTAAGACCTGTCTGCCCGGTCACAAGCTCATCATACTGATCGATGATTCCAATCAATCTGGTAGATTCATGATCTGCCGCTGCTGTCTCTCCTGTCTGTTCAATCTGCGCGGTCAGATTATGATGGCCCTTCACAATGGCAAGAACGGCCTGATCGGACGATCCGCTCTTTTCGAGGATCGTACTCCCTTCAGTGGTATGGCTCTCGTACAGAGCCTGTTGAGCCGGGGACATCGTTTTCTGTCGCTTCACAATATTCAGGGGCAAGCGCGTGAGTCCGATGTCATGCATCAACCCTCCGATCCCCAACTGCTGCAACCGTTCACGAGGATACTTCAGGGAATGCCCGAGCATCACGGACAGCGTAGACACTGTCAGACCATGTTCGTGAAGCGTTGGATCAGGCTGTCGCAATACTAATGCCGCATAACAGGCAGCCTGCCGATCAAGAATGTCGCCAATAATCTCGTCGATGAACCGGCAGGCGGCATCATACTGCACGAGCCCGGTTATGCGCGTCTGTTCAAACAGGACATTCAGACGGTCTATCCATTCGGCACGACGCTGCATTGCTTTTGAAAGATTCTCAGCCAGCCTTACCGTAGGGAGCAGCGAAGATGATGCTGCGGACGAAGCAATGGGGTGTGCTGGCGCGGGGCTTTCTACAAGAACAGTCTCGACCAGCGCTGAGCGAGAGGGTTCATGGTCAACAACATCCAGCCCCTTCCCTGTATCGATTGTCACCTCGGTGATTCCAGCACGCCGAAGGGCCTCGATTTCCGATTGATCTTTGATCTTAAACTTATGGCGAAGAAACGGCGTCTGCAACCACGATCGGTCTACGCCGATCACATACATGCCAACCATGAGACGCGTAAGGAGAATGGTCTGTTGGGCCATGGGTCAGATCCTCAAAAGCACTAAGGACATTCAGCTCTACTCTATCGGTAGGTATTCGTAATTCTTCAATCCCATTCCCACGGTCTAGAATGTCTATATACTCGATAGTGTTCATTGTGGCCGATTCTCACCTGCTCGCCTCCCAAACCACGAAACAAGTCGGGAATCAAGCTCCTCGATCAATTGACCGATAGGTGTGTCGATGGGGTCAAAAGGGCTATCCCTCCAAGTAGCCAGAATCGAAGCCTAAGAAAGAACCCCTGGAGGTGCCTGATGATCGGCGCAATTCACTCTGCTCTCTCCGGACTCACTGCATTTTCGACACAGATCGACGTCACCGCGCATAACGTGGCCAACGTCATGACCAATGAATTCAAGAGATCTCGAACGGAGTTTGTCGCAGTGGAAACCGGTGGCGTACTCCCGGTTATTCAGAAGAATGAGTCGGCCGGTCCATCCATCCTGAACAACACAGGCTATGGCCCCGCTCAGTTGGAATTGTCGAACGTCGATCTTGGTGAGGAAGCCATCAATCTAATCATCAGTCAGCGAGGGTTCGAGGCCAACCTCCAAACCATAAAAACTGCGGACGACATGTTGGGCAGCCTCCTGGATATCAAGAAATAGCCGAGCCCTCCAGACAACCGGAAACACGCCGACAGAAGACCTAATCGCGTAGCATTCCGCTCAAGCAGTATTGTATGTCGAGCCCATGGCTGGCCCACGCGTTCTGCTCCTCACCCCTCCGCTCACTCAGTTGAATACGCCCTACCCATCCACCGCCTATCTCACGGGGTTTCTCCGTGGCCGAGGGATCGAGGCGTCCCAAGCCGATCTCGGCATTGAGATGGTGCTTCGGCTCTTTTGTCGATCGGGGCTCCAGACCCTGTTTGCACAGGTGCGCGCGCGCGAAGATGAATTGCCCGGTGAAGCCAGGCAGATGCTGGCGATCGAGCCGGCTAGCTTTGCTCCTTGCCCGTCCAGGGTTTCTTCCCCAAGGCCCTCGGTTTGCCGGCCAGAGAGAACGTACGACCTCATTTCGTGCCTTATCGGAACAGGATCGTGCGAAACGGCTCGCCACCTTATATCTCGAAGACCTGGCTGATCTGACCCAAGCGACCGTCTCTCCACATTTTGCCCTAAGCCGCTATGCCGAACACATCGCTCGATCAGCCTCGTCGTTTGAGACTATCATCGACGCGCTGGCTGCCCCTCCGACACTGACGGATCAATTCATGCTCGAATCCATGTGGGAACATGTCGGACGCGTTAACCCTACGCTCGTCTGCCTAACTGTCCCGTTTCCCGGAAACCTCTATGGTGCGTTTCGCATTGCCCACTCGATCAGGAGCCGACGACCCGACATCGCCATTGCCCTTGGCGGCGGGTATGCCAACACAGAGCTTCGACGGCTGTCGGACCCACGAGTATTCGACTACGTCGATTACATCACACTCGACGACGGGGAGCATCCTCTGTTTTCGTTGATCGAACATCTGGCAGGCACTAGACCGCGCACAGGACTCTGTCGGACGTTCTATCGAGACAAGGATCAAGTGGTCTTTGCGAATGCTTCGTCTGATCGGGAGTTCAGCATGGAAGAGATTGGCTGTCCGACCTATAGCGGACTGACCTTGGATCGCTACCTTACGATTTTAGACAGCACAAACCCAATGCATCGCCTCTGGTCGGAAGGCCATTGGAACAAACTTACGGTCGCTCACGGCTGCTATTGGAAACAATGTACGTTTTGCGATGTTGGGCTCAACTATATCAGCCGTTATGAAATGACGCCGACCGATCGGCTCATCCAGCAGATTGAGCAACTCATCGCCGAGACAGGCTGTCGAGGATTCCACTTTGTCGATGAGGCAGCACCTCCCGCTGCCTTAAAATCGCTTGCCTTAGCCCTACTGGAACGGGGCATCACCATTTCGTGGTGGGGAAATATCCGCTTTGAAGAAGCGTTCTCGCCGGACCTCTGTCGCCTCCTGGCTGCCTCCGGCTGCATCGCCGTGACGGCAGGACTCGAAGCGGCCTCGGATCGTCTGCTGGAGAAGATGAAGAAAGGGATTACCGTCAATCAAACCGCGCTTGTGGCGGCAGCCTTCAAAGACGCAGGCATTCTCATTCATGCCTATCTCATGTATGGTTTCCCCTCTGAGACCGTGCAAGAAACGGTGGACTCGCTTGAACGTGTACGACAACTATTCGCTACAGACCTGATTCAATCCGCCTTCTGGCATCGCTTCACCGCCACAGCCCATAGCCCGATCGGGCTCAAGCCGGCTGCCCATGGATTGCGCATCCTGGGGCCTGTATTCCAGGGGTTTGCGGAAAATGACTTTCAACATGAAGATCAACGTGGCAAGACACCGGAGTGGCTCGGCGAGGGGCTACGCCGGTCGATGCTGAATTATTTGGAAAGACGCGGCCTCACACTCGATGTCCGCCAGTGGTTCAACCATTCCGTACCAAGGCCACGTGTCTCCTCCACATGGGTACGCCGTCTGCTCAAGGGAAGAATTGTTGAGGGTAATCCACAGGCAGAACGGCGGTTCGTTTGGCTCGGCGGGCAACCAGTCTGTGAGCCTGTCGGAAGAAGGACACGACTCATTCTACCAGGGCATACCAGCGATCAGGCCGTTACCGTCTCGAACCGGCAATCTCAGTGGCTTGACAATCTGATTCGACAATCCACACCTCACAACAACCCTTCTCGCCCCTACCCCCTCATCCGGGAAGCGAAAACCACATTTCCAGGTACCGTAAAGGAGTTTGAGATGTTCCTCGGTACTAAATCCTGGAAAAAGGTTCGCTCGGCCGGCCTGCTACTTGTATAGAGCGCCGTCCCATCAACTGCTCCACGGCATGCGAACAGGCGACGGCTCTCCACAGCAAGCGAGAGCACTCCGGAAGCAGAATATTATAAATCGTCAATCGTCTGCCCTGACATCCGAACTTGATTCTCGACATACATAATGAGACGTTATCACCCATAAGAAGGAGGACGTACCCATGATCCTGATCCAGACCGCTGCGCTCTTCGTCCTCACGGCTCTTGCCGAAATCGTCGGCTGCTTTCTGCCGTACCTCTGGCTTCGCAAGGACGGATCAATCTGGCTCTTGGTTCCGGCAGCGCTCAGCCTCGCCGCCTTTGTCTGGCTCCTCACTCTCCACCCCACCGCCAGCGGACGGGTCTATGCTGCCTATGGCGGTGTATATGTGGCAGTGGCCCTCGTCTGGCTGAAGGTCGTGGATGGTGAGAAGGTCTCCGTTTTCGACTGGACCGGAGCTGGAATCGCCCTGCTTGGTATGGCAGTTATCGTCTTTGGCTGGACCGCGAAGGAGTAAAACAAATGACTCAATGCCCGCCCCGATAAGACATTTATCCTCCTCTCGTGCATCGTCTTGCCTCTATTAGCACAGGCGTTTCCTACTCCCACCTGAACTCTGTCCGATCGTTCCTCCACAATCTGCAGCATGGCATGATCGATTTTCCATTGATCTCGTAGAAGCGATTGGAGTCGGCCCAACACTGCATCCCGATCCTCTCCAACAGGACTACCACAAGAGCGTGCGATCGATCGCCCCGTGAGTATGGCTGTGAGTATCCGCTGCGTGAGTCGACGCGTCAGACGGGTTATGGTGGTGGGACTCGTGTTTACGCATCTGTCGATGCTCCGCAGATTGTCTGCTCCCCCCCTTGGAATTTTCCGGAACGTTTCTTACCGATTCTGCCATAGACTGCAGGGACGACCAGCAGTGTTAACAGCGTCGAGGTAAACAGCCCCCCAATGATGACGGTAGCGAGGGGCCGCTGGACTTCGGCTCCCATCGTCGTGGCTAATGCCATCGGAAGAAATCCGAGGCTGGCGACGAGTGCCGTCATCAGCACGGGCCTGAGTCGGTCCATGGCTCCTTGCATGACTGCCTGATCAGTTGGGAGCCCTTCTGCTTCGAGTAGCCGGATGTGGCTGACCAGCACCACACCATTGAGCACCGCAATGCCGAACAGGGCAATGAATCCGATGACTGCCGAAATACTGAGCGGCAAACCGCATAGCCAGAGGGCCAGGATGCCACCAGATAACGCCAAGGGGACATTGAGAAAAATCAGTAACGCGGGACGCATGGCCCCGAAGATGACTGACAGGACACCCAGAATCAGGAGGAGGGTGATGGGCACGACCACGGCCAAGCGGCTGGTGGCTTCTTGGAGATGCTGAAACTGTCCGCCCCATGTCAATTCATACCCTGTCGAAAGCGAGACCTCGCGTGCGACCGTACGCTGCGCCTCTGCCACAAAGCTGCCGAGATCCCTTCCGCGAATGTTAGTTTCCACTACGATACGTCGCTGCACATGCTCTCTGCTGATCTGCGCCGGTCCCGTGTCCACTCGGATGGCCGCTACGCGGGAAAGGGGAACGAGTTCACCATGACCGGTTGGGATGAGCAGACTGCCCAGTGCGAGAGGATCAGCTAATGCACTGTCGGCTAAGCGGACGACGAGGTCAAAACGTCGTGGGCCTTGCACCACAGTGCCGACGACATGTCCCACACGTGTGGTTTGAACAAGGGTGAGTACATCGTCTGCCGTGAGCCCGTACCGAGCGATCTGTTCCCGGTCCACAATCACTCGCAGCAGTGGAAGACCCGCGACCTGCTCGACTTTGATGTCGGCTGCTCCCTGCACGGTTTCTAACTGGCGCGCTACGGCCTCGGCCTGCTTTTTGAGCACGTCCAGATCAGGTCCAAATATTTTGACGGCGAGATCGGAACGCGTTCCCGCTATCAACTCGTTGAAGCGCATCTCGATCGGTTGCGTAAAACCGAGGCCGACGCCCGGAACCGCTTCGAGAATGGCGGGCTTCATTTTGGCGATCAAGTCTTCGCGAGTGCCTGCCGTCGTCCATTCGTGCTGCGGCTTGAGGATGACAAACACATCGGACAGCTCCACTCCCATCACATCGGTCGCCACCTCGGGGCTCCCAGTTCTGGTCACCACCTGCACGACTTCAGGAAATCTGCGAAATACTCGTTCAACTTCTAAGGCATTCTGGACCGACTCGCTTAGTGAGACACTGGGCAATCGCCATACTTGAATCGCCATGTCCCCCTCGTCGAGTCGAGGCACAAACTCGATGCCGAGCCACCCGCTGATTCCGAGACTCACGACAAACAGCCCCACGGCCGGCGTGACCACCCATGCCGGCCGCGCGATCGCCCATCTGAGACAGGGCCCATAGGCACGACGCAGCATGCCGATGACACGCGTGTCTTCATGTCCTGGTTTCGCCCGTACAAACCACAAGGCGAGGAGCGGGGTGACCGTCACTGCGAGGAGGAGTGATCCAGCCAGGGCCAGGATGACAGTCAGCGCCATCGGACGGAACATCTTTCCTTCGATCCCGGTCAGGGCCAGGATCGGCACGTATACGAGAATGATGATACTGACGGCAAGGGTCATGGGGCGAAGTACCTCGCGGCCAGCCGCCTGGATCTCAATCAGCCGTGCCTCCTGGGTCATGACCCTCTTCTTCGCCAATCGTCGGAGGATGTTGTCGACCATCACGACCGAGCCATCCACGAGCAACCCAAAATCGATGGCGCCGAGGCTCATGAGGTTGCCGGAGAGTCCGGCCTGCATCATCCCGCTGAACGCGATCAGCATCGACAACGGAATAGCGGACGCCACGATCACGCCGGCGCAGAGATCGCCAAGAAAAATGAACAGCACTGCGACGACGAGGAGTCCGCCCTCAAGCAGATTGTTACGGACAGTGTGTATCACCTTCGAGACGAAGATGGTTCGGTCGTAGTAGGGTTCAATTGTTACACCAGGAGGGAGAATCGCTTCAATCTCTTTCACTCGGGTTTTGATACGTTCAACAACCTGTTGCGCATTCTCGCCCGCCAACATCTGGACCATTCCGATGACGGTTTCGCCCTCTCCCATCGCCGTCGCCGCGCCGATGCGGAGCGCCGACGCCTCCTTTACCTCCGCAAGGTCTGAAATGAATATCGGTACTCCCCCGGAGCCGCGCGCCACCACAATCCTCGCGAGGTCGGCCACCTGGGTCGCCAAGGCTTCACCACGAATGAGCAATTGCTCACGTTGACGCTCAATGTAGCCGCCGCCGGCGATGGCATTGTTCCGTTCGAGTGCCTCAAACACTTGCCGAAGAGACAGTTTGTAGGACAGGAGCTTCGCGGGATCTACCACAACTTGGAACTGCTGAGGTTCTCCTCCCCAAATATTGACTTCGACCACACCCGGCACCGCCCGCAGGCGCATCCCGATTTCCCATTCGAGCAGCGTCCGGAGCGCCATGGCACTGTAGCCGTCTCCTTTTACGGTGAATTGATAGACTTCGCCCAATCCGGTCGTCAGCGGTCCCATAATTGGACGGCCATACTCGACTGGGATACGTTCCATCGCACGGGCAAGCCGTTCGGCAACCAACTGTCTCGCGCGGTAGATGTCCGTCCGATCTTCGAAAATTGCGGTGACCGCCGAGAGCCCATAGCGCGACACAGAGCGGAGCTCGCGTAGGGCGGGCAATCCATTCAGCGAAGCCTCGATCGGAAACGTGATGAACTGTTCCACTTCAACCGGGCCGAGCGCGGGGGAGCGGGTCAGGATTTGGACCTGAACCGGGGTCAAATCCGGCATGGCGTCAATGGTGAGATGAAAGAAGGACCACAGGCCGATGACGATGACGAAACTCGTTGCCACTAGAGTGAAGAATCGGTAGCGCAGCGAGAGGGTAAACAGCCTTTCCATCTTACCCTCCCTCTCCAGACTCGATGTGTTCTTTGAGTAGTACGTTCTTTAGGTCAAAGACGCCATCGACCACCACCTGCTCGCCTGCTGTCAGTCCTTTCCGCACTTCAACCCACCCCCCGCCTTCGCGGCCGACTTCAATCGGAACGAATGCATATCCAGTCTCCCGCTGAACGAAAACGCCACGCACGTTGTCCGCCGTCGTCACAGCTGAGACAGGAATCGCCAAGGTCGGTGGACTCGGGATGAGCAGCTGAACATCCACATACTCTCGTGGCTTCAGGCGCTGCTGCTGGTTCGCGACCTCGAACCGAACTCGAATCGTCCGGGTGGACTCATCCGCGACCGGCGCAAGATAGGTGAGCGGAGCCGTCACCGGCTCACCGCCCTTCGGCAGGATCGTCCCCACATCGCCCTCTTTGAACTTTCTGGCCTGTTCGATCGACAGGTTCGCGAAGACCCAGACCCAGCTCGTGTCAACGATCTCGAACAGCTCCTTTCCAGGAGCGACTCCCTGCCCCCGCACAATATGTTGCGCTACGACTGTTCCGGCGATCGGCGATATGAGGGTATAGCGATGCCCCTCCATGTGACTTCCATGCTCCAGTTGATGTAATTCATCTGCCGTCATGCCCATGTTCAGCAGTTTCTCGCGAACGTGCTGGAATTTCGCCTTCGTTTCCAGGTATCGACCCTTGTCTTCAATGAGCTTCCGCTCGGACACGATGTCCTCGGCTCGCAATTTCTCCGTTCGCCGGAAGCTGTTCTCGGCCACATCGACCTGTGCCTTGCTCACCAAGTACTCTTCAACCAACTGATCAAACTGCAAGCTGCCGATGGCCGCGAGTGGCTGGCCTGACTTGACCCGATCACCGAGCTGAACGTGAATCTTCACTACTTGCCCTTCAATCCGGGACGTAATCTGGGCGACCTGCTTCAAATCGAGGGCGACTTCGCCTGGGGCCGTCACCACTTCTGGAACCACTTGTGCGGCGACCCTGTCGATCCGTACTCGATCTCGCACGGCCGCCGGAGCCTGAATGATGCTGATGCGAGGAGCGCCTGACTGTGGAATCGTTTTCGCCACCGATGATGCCGGTTCGCTGCTGCGATCTCCGCAGGCCGTGACGAACAGGAACAGCGCAAGCACGCACGATCCGGTTTGTGCGGTCCACCTAGTTCTCATGGTTAGGTTCCTTCTAAATCGTCAGGTCCTACCGACCACATGTTCAAGCCAAGCGAGAACAATGCGGATCTCTCCAGAGATGTACGGCCAGAAATAATGAAGGGCACAGCCCTTCACCGATTACTGACGGCGGTACGCCTGCGTTACTCGATCATCAAAAAACGAGAAAAGGGATCAGAGAGATTGGGAAGGAGGAGCACGCAGAGGGAGTGTGGTGGAGAGAAACAGAAGGGTCTGCGAGGCGCCCGGTTGCAACGAAGCCACGACAACAGCTCGTTGAGCCGCCGTACGCTCGACGACTGGTAATCCAGAGACCGTAATCCCCTGCTTCGGCAGTGGACGATCGATCGGAGCGGTCAGCAGTGAGAATTCAATCTCAGGGTGATTGAGCGCATGGCCGGAGTGGCCACGAACTTGAAGGTGCTGATGCGCTGCTTCAGGACAGGTCGGATCATGGACATCATCCGTGTACTCGCATTCGAGGTCGGGGGAGAACACTGTATGGACCGTGCCGCCATGAACATGACTCGCATCTCCATGACGATGATCTGCCTCGGGATGCACATGGAAGAGTGGAACCATGAGCATCCATATGGACGCCCATACGAGGACCACTACCCGAGACCACGATGGCTTGTCACATATCTGTCTCATTGAGCATTTACCCTAGCACAGTTCCCCTCCTCCAGCAATCAGCCGATCCCTTTCCTGTCCACTGCACGGACACGAGTCGGAGAGAAACACGCCCCAGATAGACGAAGGGCGGGAGAAGCTCACTGCCTCTCCCGCCCCTAATCCCGATCAAACCACTCGCTACTTGTTCGGCTGCGGGGTATAGCGCAGATACGGCTTCACGCTCTTAAAGCCCTTGGGGAAAAGTGTCTTTGCTTCAGCGTCGTTTACAGCTGGGGTAATGATGCAATCTTCCCCGTCCTTCCAGTTGGCCGGCGTGGCGACTTTGAACTTCGAGGTCAATTGGAGCGAATCAACGACTCGTAGAAGTTCGTCGAAATTCCTGCCACATGAAGCTGGATAGGTTAAGGTTAGCTTTACCTTTTTGTCCGGCCCGATGATGAACACTGATCGTACGGTCATGTTGTCCATCGCGTTCGGATGGATCATGTCGTAGAGGGCCGCGACCTTCTTGTCAGGATCGGCAATGATCGGATAGTTCATGGTGGTCTTTTGCGTTTCATTGATGTCGTTGATCCAGCCCTTGTGCGAATCCAATGGATCGACGCTGACGGCGATGACTTTCACACCCCGCTTCTTGAACTCCGGCGTAATCTTGGCGACGGTCCCCAGCTCGGTGGTGCAGACCGGGGTATAGTCTTTCGGATGCGAGAAGAGAATCCCCCATCCGCCGCCCAACCACTCGTGAAAGTTGACGGTCCCTTCAGTAGTCTCTGCCGTAAAGTTCGGCGCCTCATCTCCCAGTCGTATTGCCATGGTAACCTCCCTTATTCAAGCCAAAGATTCGACTCGCTATCGCAATACGATACTGTTCTTCCCAGACGAAGTGCAAGGGGGAACCGAGTCTTATTCGCCAGCCGTAATATTCAATCGACTTCTCACCTTTTCGTGATCCGACGCGGTCAGATCGACTTCGGTCAAGAACACACGCTCGTCGGCAAGGTTGCCATTCACGATTAATTGTCCACGCATCTGTTCCGCCCGTTGCTGTGCCAAAAGACGGAGATCCGAATCGGGAACCGGTATGACGGTAGCAAGCTGTTGCCGCATTTCCTCAATCGTGGGCGGTTTCAAAGGGAGCTGCTCGCCCTCCGCCGTCGCCGCCACTGACTGCAGGCTACGCTGTTGATCGAAGAGATCTTTGATCGCGTGCTCCTCTTCAGCAATCGGAAAGTCAACTCCTTTTGATACGCTCTTCCCTTGCTGCCATCTTGCGCGCAGTTGCGCTTTGAGCTTCTGAAGAGCAAGCACCTTTCGATCACGAACAGGATCGGCAGTGCCGGTGACTTCCAGACGCAAACCAGGCCGTTCCTCGAGCCCCTTCGCGATGGCTTCGACTTTCTTCAGTTCTGTCGCGACAACTGCGACAGCTCCAGGATCAAATTCGAGATATTGCAATTCTTCGGCATCGCCACCGCCAGGAATAAACGACCCTATCAGCGTAAACGGAGAAGCCACAATCTTTGTGAGCAGGTTGAGCAACACCGAGACGACCGCCTTGCCGTACTTGAAGTCGGGATCCTTGAGGTCACCGCGAATGGGCAGATCGATATCGATTCGTCCCTTACGGTCTTTCAAAAGCGCCACAGCCAACTTTACGGGCAATGACGTCGCATCCGGACTCTCGACCTTCTCCCCGAACGTCAGTTGATCGACCAGCACTTTATTTTCCGCTTCAAGTTGCTTTTTGGAGATCTTGTACTTCAAATCGAGCGAAAGCTTCCCTTTCGATAATCCATAGCCCACATACTTGCCGCTGTAAGGACTTTCCGCAGTCAAGTCCATGCCCCCAAGGGTAATGACGAGATCCGTAAATGCATCCTCGCTCAAGGGATTGATGGTCCCCGCGATCTTAAGCGGCGCCACCTTACCCACTCGACCGGTGAGGTCAACGTCCGCCCTGGCCAGCTGCTTCGACGACAGTCCCTTGATCGTACCGCTCAGATCGGACAGCCCGATCTGGACAGGCGGTCGCACCGATTCGTCCCGAAACGTCGCAGCCGCTTTGGCAAGTCTCACCGCACCAATCATCACCGGAATGGGTGGACTCTTGGCTTTCTGAGGCGCCACAGCCTTCTCATCCGCTTCGACCGATGACGGCGATGCAGCGGCAAGTTTGCCGAGATTCAGTCCGCCATCCGGCTGAACCACGAGATGCACCATGGGTAGCTGAAGGCCCACCTCTTTAATCGAGGACGTGGTTGGATCAACGGTCACACGAACTCCGTTGAGGGACAATGCTTGCAGCGAGGCCACTTCATCACCCTGATCGCGGTCAGCCACGCTCAACGCCTCGACGCTGGCATTGCCTTCGTACGATAAGAGCGGACTGTTTGGATGTTCAGTGGCAAGATGCATCGCCCCATCCAGATTGACAGTGCCGGACTGCACATCGATACGCGCAAACTTCTCAAAGTACGGCTGAAATGGTCTGATCGCAATGTCCTTCAGCGCCAGAGTGACATCGGCCTGAAACGGGTTGGGCAGCACCGAACCATTCACACGGATCGTTCCGGTTCCGTTCAGCTGCATCCTCACCTCAAGCGGCAGCGCCTTTGTAATCGGAATCTGCACATCGTGGGTCTTGATGGTCAAAGCCCGCACCTCGATCTGGGCCGGAGTCGGCAAGGTGCGATCTTCAAAATCGATCGAATGGTCCTGCAGCGTGATCTCTTTGAGCCAGACAGCCCACGGCTTCTCGTCTTTGGGCTTTGGCGAGGCGCTGCTCGCAGCAGGCGAAGGCTGGACGGAGTCCATTGGAGAGAACATCTGCTGATAGTTCACGGTGCCGTCGGGATTCAACCAGGCAGTGAATGACGCTCGCTCCACTGCGATATTCCCCACCGTGACCTCGTGCGTCGCGAGATCCACGTCGATGCCCCCAACGTTCAATGCCGGGATTGTGATCACTGGGTCGAGGCTCCCATCTTCCCTGACTGCAAGCTTTTCAATCTTGACGTTTGCCTGTGAAATTTGAAACTTGACGGAAGTCGCACTAGCATCGAACGCATACTTGGCATCGGCGGCAACAGTGCCATCGATGACATCGAAGTGGAATTGATGATGGAGGTATTGCCAGAGGCCTGGCAGCTTCACGCCGGAGAGGGAAAACTTGCCGGAGGATTGAATCGGTTCGAGCGAGACCGTGCCGGCCCAGGACAGCGTTTCGTCCTTGCCCAACTCCGCCGTGAAGGCGTACGAATTGTCGCCGCCTGGTTTGGTGTGGAAGTTCTTGAGCACAATATGGATCGGGACGATATCGAGCGCATAGGGCTTGGGTTTCGATTCATCGCGAAATTCGACGACCCCCTGCACGATCTCGAATTCTCCGATTTCGATTGCGGGAACCTCGGCAGGGGTCTTCTCGGCTTGCGGCGGCGTGGCCGGTTGCGACCCATCGTCCGGCGGCACGAGCTCTGCCAAATTCATGCGCCCGTCTTTGAATACTCGTGCAGACACATAAGGAACCGTGAGACGAATGGTGTCAAACACGTAGGCCCGACGAATGAGGGAGCTTGCCTGAAAATTGACGAAGAACTCGTCAAACCCGAGCAAGGCAGACTGATCCGTCTCTCGAATTTCCAAGCCCGTCAACCGAAGCGAAAGCCTGAAGGGATTCAGCTCCACCTCTTTGACCAGCACCGGACGCTTGAGCTTCTCGGCAACAACAGGGATCGCGTAGGCTTTAATCAGGTAGGGAACAAGAAAAAACCCAATGAGCGTGTAGAGAAGCACCAAGCCCAGGGCAAGAATCGCAAGACGGGAAGGGCGAAGCAACCAGCGCATGGATAGCAAACCCTATGGTGCGCCAGGCTGGAATCGAACTGGCAACCCTCAGCCTAGAAGGCTCACCTAAGTAGAAGGTGATAGACAGTGATACAGTGTGACAGAGTGAGAAAATCTTTTGCAACTCTCATGAGTTAGGCCTCTCGGCATGGTGAGAGCGTGTGATTGAGGCAGATTCTGACATTCCACCCTGACACTTCAGACACTTGGGACGCTTCTGAGAAGAAGACGGGAAATAGATCGAAGTGCGATCTTCCGTATTGATATATCTACAACGGCTCACTGCAGACTCGTCATTCCGCTTATTGCAACATGAGAATTCAGACTCACTCAGGACCCACTCATCCACAGACTCTGATTATTTCCCATAGGGTTCAGAAGCTACAATCTGGCTATTCTTCCTTGAATTGGTGATCTCGGTAGGCAGCCAAAGTGGAAACGAGGCGGGTTTTCAACTCCAAGCGTTTGGGTTTGCCAGTGGAGGTGTAGGGAACTTCTTGTCCAAAGAGAATGACCTTGGGACATTTGGAAAAGGGGAGTAATCGACGGCAGTGTTCGAGCAGATCCCTCTCCGTGGCTGGAGGGACAACGTCTCGCGGGACTACGTAGGCAGCGATCTCCTCCCCATAGTAGCGGTGTTCGAACGGAACGGCCATGGCGAATTGGACAAGCGGATGACTCCTCAACGCGTCGTCGATCTCGAGGGGGGAGATATTGACACCGCCTCGAATGATCAATTCTTTTAGGCGGCCTGAAATGAAGAAAAACGGTCGCCCCTGCTTGTCTCGCGCGTAAAATCCCTCGTCTCCGGAACGGAACCAGCCCCATTTGAATGCGGCCTTATTGGCATCGTCCCGTTTGAAATATCCGGCACAGACGGTCTCGCCACGGATGCAAATTTCCCCCCGCGACATTTCGGGCAACGGCTGTCCCTTGTCGTTGAGGATGGTCATCGTGTTGTGTCGCAATGGCACACCGATAGAGGGAAACTCAAAGTCCCTGAGCCAGTGACGATGCTCATCATGCGACAGATCGTTCGGCAGGAAGCATGCATAGCAGGTCGTTTCCGACAAGCCGTAACCATGGAGGATAGGAAAATGAAACCGATCTTCGAAGCGCATGGCTGTATCTTTCGACAACGGTCCCGCACCGCAGATGAATCCCTTGAAACGGTCGAGCTTGTAGGGAGAGAGATCTTCATTTGCATCGAGGAGAAATTCGAGCAAGGTGGGAACGACGCTCACACAGGTGACCTGTTCCTTGTGCAGTCTCCGCCAAAAGGTCGTACTTTTGAATTTTCGATTCAGAACCAGGCTCCCTTTACAATACAAGGGGGTAATGAGCGTGACCACCATTCCATTCACATGATGGATCGGGAGCACACACATCACACGATCATTCATGCCAAAGTGATGCCAATTGGCGAGAGCATCGGCATCGATTAGGAGATTTTCCACCGTGAGGATCACCCCCTTGGGAGGGCCCGTTGTCCCGGACGTATAGACAATGAGGGCCTCGTCCTCCAACGAAAAGGTATGAGGCGATTGGCTAGAGACAAGCGAGGAGTGCCTCTTCTTGTCACTTACTCCATGGCCATTCATCTCCATGAAGCCTTCATCGTTCAACACAATCACATGTCGTAAGGCTGGCACGTTTCGCTGAAGACCATTCACTTCCTCAACGCCACTGTGCCAACAACAGACGACCGAAGCTTCCGAATGCTCCAGGACAAAGCGCTTCATCTCTGTGGGCTCTTCAACGTTGATCGGAACGACCGTGATACCCGACGCCCATGCGGCAAAATACAGCACGACGGTGACGTCATGGTTGAACAAAATCGTTGCCAGACGGTGCCCGCGCCGGAGACCGACCTGGTCAAGGAGAAAAGTGGACGCCCGTTGGACCATCGCGCCAAACTCCGCGTAACTGTACGTTCGGTGGACTTGTTGGTCATCATCGTAGTAGGCCAGAAAGGGACGATTGGCCAGGGTCTTATCAGAGATGCGGGACTGGAAGAAGGCGGCGAACGAACCCCACGGCAGCGTGGAAGAGTCCACGTCCATCTGCCGCACTTGCGCGATATTCTCAGCTACGGCGATCAATGGGGACATAATCCCTCCTCGCCGGCCCCCTATAGAGCGCGCGGGGCCTAATCAGCCGGTTGTGATCTTGCTGTTCAATGACATGCGCGCACCAGCCGGTGATGCGCGAGCAGACGAATACCGATGTGTAGAGTTCTCGCGGAATGCCCATCAGGAGATAGGCTGCCGCCGTATAGAAATCGAGATTGGGATAGAGGCCCTTCTCCTGCTGCATAACACGATCGATAGTC